>CAYZQP010000035.1:0-10159 GCA_964480545.1 uncultured Mesorhizobium sp.
CGCAGACATACATGCGCACGTTGGCCTTATCGATGGGGTTGAACACCTCCTTCGAACGGGTGAGCGTGTTGTAGAGCTTGATTTCAGTCATGCCTGTTCCCCGGCTGGCCAGCCTGGGCGTGCTCGACTTTGAAAGAGAAGGCGAAAACGACCGGACCAGCGACAGCGCTAGCCGATAATGCAAATCCCGCAAATGGCGAAGATCGTTTTCATGTGGCGTTTCTGTCACTGCCGGAAGTTTTGGTCAAGCGCCGGACACGGCAGGTGCGCGGCGGGCGCCTCGGTAAAACTTTATTAAACATGCCGACACATGAGTTGATGGAAATCCCGGAAAAACTCACGTTGCGTCATGATATTGACAAAAATGAACATGATTCATGTGAGCGTGATGAAACACCAACCAACGGACCATACAATGTCTTCGCAATCCAAGGCCGACACCGACCGCGCACGCGCCAAGGCCGCCGCCCTTACCGTCAAGTATCGCAAGATCGGCCCTGCCGCTGTTGCTGCGGCGCTGATGTTCAAGGCGAAGAAGACGGCACCGAAGGCTGCCTGATCCGGCCTGCCTTGGTCTGTCTAGAACAGATCAAGCTGACCGCCGCCGGCTGGCGGCTCGTCGGGTTTGGGCTTCCTGGCTGACTTTGCCGGCGCATCTGCGCCCGGCTTCGGCTCCACCCGCTCGATGTTTTCCGGGCCGACATTGGCATGGTTGCCGACGCGATCCGATACCGGGATCGCTTCAAAGTAGCCCTGCTCTACCGGCTGCATGAGATGCGCGACGTCGCGCGGCTCCTGGCCCCGGCAATCCAGCCAGCGCTCGAAATCCTGCGGCTTGATCACCACCGGCATACGGTCGTGGATTTGCGCAATGTCGTCATTTGCGGCTGTGGTCAGGATCGCGCCGGTGTCCATTTCAGAACCGCCGGCGTCCAGATAGGTCTCCATCAGCCCGCCAAAGGCGATGACCCCGCCATCGCGCGGGCGGATCCAGTAGGCCTGCTTTTCCTTGGGCCCGAGCTTTTTCCACTCAAAGAAGCCGGAAGCCGGCACCAGCGTGCGGCGGTGGCGCATCGAGGCGCGGAACGCCGCCTTTTCTGCGGCCTCCTCCGAGCGCGCGTTGATCAGCAGCGGGAACTTTTTCGTATCCTTCACCCATCCCGGCAACAGGCCCCAGCGCACCAGCATCGAGCGGCGCACCGGCAGGTTCGAGCCCTTTTCCGGCGGCGGCCCGCCGATCACCATCAGGATCGGCTGGGTCGGGGCAATGTTGAAGCGCTGCGGAAAATCCTCCAGATCCATCAGACCGAAGAGTTCTTCCACCTGCTGTGGCGTGGGTATGAGGCCGAAACGTCCGCACATCCCGGAAATATCGTGGCCAAACCGCAATCAATCAACCATGTTCCGGCGATGACCACCGAATCCATTCCGACGCCTATCCCGATGCCCGTTCAGGAGCCCCTGCCCGCCGTCTCCGTCTGCGTTGTGCGCGACGGCAAGGTGCTGCTGGTGAAGCGGGGACGGCCACCGGTCATGGGGCTCTATGCCTTTCCAGGCGGACGCGTGGACCCCGGCGAGAGCGACGAAGCTGCCGCCAGACGCGAATTGCACGAGGAGACCGGCTTGGATGCAACCTCGGTCCGCTTCATCGAGGAAGTGATCACCGAGCCGGAACCCTCCACGGCGATGCCAGGGTTCCGTCTGCGCGTCTTTTCGGCGGTAGCGCCCAAAGGCGACCCGGTGGCGGCCGACGACGCCGCAGAGGCGGCTTTCTTCACTCTACCAGAGATGGAAAGCCTGCCGCTTGTCCCGGACGTATTAAGGATCGCGAGCGATGAGGTTGCAGGTTTGCGCTGATCTGATTGCGCCAGATCGTCATTCCTGCCACAAGCACGCCGGTTTCCTATGTTTTCAGGCGCTTATGAAGCGGTTTCCGGCCACATTTCTTGCTGTTTTCCTCGCTGCCTCTCCGGCTGCGGCGGTCGACGCGCCCTATGAACCAGGGCTCATCAGGCTATCGGAAGTGCTGGGCTCGCTGCATTTCCTGCGCAACCTTTGCGGGGAAAAGGGAACGATCTGGCGCGACGAAATGGAAAAGCTTCTCGCGGCTGAGAAGCCGAACGAAGCACGGCGCGCGCGCTTCATTGCAAGCTTCAACCACGGATACCGCTCATTCGAGACAATCTACTCGACATGCACACCGGCGGCGACGGAATCGATCAACAGATACGTGAAGGAAGGCGAGACGCTGGCGCGGGAACTGTCCAACCGCTACGGCAATTAACCGGGGGTTAACTTTTCCAACAACCGTTGCACACCTGCACCATCCGACTGTGATAGGGTATTAACGGGACATTAAACGATCTGCGCGAGTTCGATTAAAATCTTAGTGTTTTGAACGACTTGCCTATGGGTGGAAGGCAAACCATGTCACATTCGACAAATGAGATCGACGCCTTGATGCGCGAGGAGATGCGCCTGACTGCTGTCGAGAGCCATGCCGAGGCCTGGGCCGAATGTGTTTCCGCCGGCATCGAGCCCGAAATCATGGCCGAAGCCGCCCTGGAGACAGCACTCGCTGAAATGCTGAGCGCCAATGGCGAAAATGCCGCGCTGGCGCTTCTCGACAAGATGCGGGAAAAGGTCGTGGCGGGCGAGTTCACTACGGGCCGCACCCATCACTGACACTTGCCGGCCCCGCGCCGGAACAGAAAGCAAGCCCTTGGTCATCGGACGCAAGCCTTTCAAGATTCATTTTCTCGCCGCAGCCACGCTTGTCGCCTCGACCTGCGGTGCCTACGCGCTGAGCGAGATCCAGCGTGAGGAACTGCCTCCGATCGGCACGGCCCAGCCTGCCGAAGGAACCGGGGCGCAACAGCAGACGCCTCCTGCCGCGCCGGCAGAACCCGGGACAACGGCACCTGCGCCGACCGAGCCCGCAACGCCTGCCCCTCCCCCCGCTGCAGGCCAGGGCGCTCCGCTGACGCCTGCGACACCACCGCCCCCGACGGGCGAGGCTGCGCCGGGCGATACGACAGTCCCGGCACAACAGCCTCCTTCTGAATCCGGCGATCCTGCAGACCTTCAGCAGCCAGCCGCGGGCGACGAGGATTCGCCCGCGCGCCGCGATGTCGACCCGAACGAGCCGCTGCCCGAGATCCAGCGTGACCTCACCAAACTGCCAGAGCCAGTGCAGCGCATGCACCGGCTGATCATGGAAGCCGTCAAGTCCGGCGACCCGGAGAAACTGCGGCCCCTGCTTGGCACCGGCGAGAGCGCGACGCTTATCTCACTGGCCGAACAGCCGTCTGACCCGATCGCCTATCTCAAGGGCCAGTCCGGCGACGCCGACGGGCTGGAGGTGCTGGCGATCCTTGAGGAAATCATGGAAGCAGGCTTCGTGCATCTCGACGCCGGCACCCCGGAAGAGCTCTATGTCTGGCCCTATTTCTTCGCCTACCCGCTTGAGAAGCTGACCAAGCCACAGATGGTCGAGATCTACCGCATCCTCACCGCCAGCGACTTCGACGAGATGCAGGCCTTCGGCAATTACATCTTCTTCCGCTCGGGCATCACCCCGGACGGGCGCTGGGTGTTCTTCGTCACCGGCGAGTGATGACGGCACGCACTTGTCAAAACGCCCGGAAAATGGCCTAACACGCGCGTTGCCCGCTTGAAGCGGGCGTAATCGAAGCTGGCAGAACGCCCGCATTACAGCGGGCAGCCATCTTCCTGATCACTGGCGTATTGGCCAGTTTGCTGATGCCTCTCAAAACTCTACCTGCCCACCTCACGCCAGAGATGATTGCCGCGTGGCGTTCGCCGCGACGCGGCATCTCCAATCCAGCCAGAATGACGAACCCTGTCTGGGCGTGGGTCGTTAAGAACGATCTTACTCCGTTCGCCTTCGATGTGGCGCCGGACTCGGGCGCTGCCTGCTGGTGCTACGGCCGCTACGGCCAGAGCCAAACCACCCTGCCCGATGGCCGCATCATCCAGATCGGTGGCGAATACGAAGACTGGTACGATCCGGATTTCTACATCTACAACGACGTCGTCGTGCGTGACCCTTCCGGCACCATCGATGTTTACGGCTATCCGGAGGCAGTGTTCCCGCCGACAGATTTCCACACGGCCACGCTGGCTGGCGACAAGATCGTCCTTATCGGCAACCTCTCCTATCCGCGACTGCGTGGTGAGCAGACGCAGGTCTGCGTGCTTGATACGTCGACGTTGGAGATGAGGCCGATATCGGCCAGCGGCGAAAATCCCGACTGGCTGCATGGCCACAGCGCGGAACTCGAACCCGGTGGCTCAGCCATCCGCGCTCGTGGCGGCAAGATCAGCAACAGGCGCTGGCCTTTCCTTGTCGAGAACATCGAGGACTGGAGGATCGACCTGACCACCTGGCGCTGGGAGCGTCTGACCCGTCGCAACTGGAGGCGCTACGCGTTCTTTCCTGCGGACCGCAGAGAGAATTGCCTGGCAGCGTTGAGGAGTTTGATATCAAGTCGCAAACCCGGTCAGCGCGAGCGGATGCCTGACGGACTCAGCGGGGAGCAGCGCCTTGATCTGATCGCGGCGCTCTATGCGCCACCGGTTCCTCACTCGACGCTGCCCGCAATAGAGGATGAATACCACGTGCACCGGATCGCGGTCGGGGGCGTGACTGTGCGGTATGTCGAGGACCGCGTGGTGACAATGACAGTGGAAGGCGCGCTGCCGGAAGCCACCGTTGAAGTCCTGCGCGCAAACCTCCACAACAAGCTTGAGCAGATCGCGGAGAAGCCGTTCGAGTGTACGCGCATCGAACAATGATCCAGAGACCTGCCGCCCCACCGGGGCGGCAAGTCGACCTGGACTCACGACAGAGAACCGATGCGATTTCTGCAGCCGATTTATGATGTGAGGCTGACAATCTGTGATAGATTGCGCGTATTCGGCCGAACTGTTCCGGCACGCGAGCGGACAATTCGCAAATATGCGCGATTCCAAACCTATAGAGCTGGCGTTTAACGAGAAAGCCGAACTCATCGACGGTCTGTACGACGTTGCGATCGACCCCACGCGCTTCCAGTACCTGCTTGATATCTGGGAGAACAGGCTGGCGCCGTTGCGCGGTAGTCTTGATGATGATCTGTCCGATGAGGACCTTTCCCATCACGCAGCGCGCGCCGTGCTATTCCTCGAACGGTATGAACGCTCCGGAGCACGGTCGAGCCTGACCTCTGCACTCAACGGGTTCGGGATGACGGCTGCCTTCGCAAGCGCCGACGGACGCACCATGTCCACGGTCAATCCGGCAGCTGAGGAGTTGTTTGGCATTGCACGCAACAGCAGCGTATCGGAGTTGCCGATCGAGCCCGAGGACGCCGAGGCACTCGGAACGGCAATCCGTTCCGTTGTCAGCGGGGCGCAGTTGGGAGGCGTGGTGCGCGGGCGCTCTACACGTACCGGTGGTCCCATGGTTTTCCGCATCCGTCCGTTCCAGGACGGCGGTCGCAGTATTGGTCTGGTGGTAACCTCCGAACTGACGTGGCCGAAAGACCTGACCAACACGCTGCGCAGCGCATTCGACCTCACCTCGGCGGAGGTCGACGTCGTGCGGCTGGTGACAACCGGACTTGCAGCAAAAGAGATCGCACGCGATCGCGGGCGCTCTCTGGCAACCGTGCGCACGCAGATGAAGTCCATTCTGGCCAAGACAGAAACCCGGTCACAGTCCGAACTGGTCCGCTTGACATTGGGGTTGATGGACCTCGCGACCAGTGGGCACAGGTCTGGCCATGTGCCTGTTTCGCAGCCCTCAGGCTCGCTGTCTGTTTCGGCAATGACGCTCGCTGACGGGCGCCGGTTTGAGTATCTGGAATTTGGCGCAAAGCAGGGTAAGCCCTGCGTTTTCCTGTCCTCCGGTTATGGGTTCGCCTGCTGGCCGGCCAGCGCGGTCGCGGCTGCAGAAAAGCGTGGCCTGCGCGTATTGTCCCCGCTGCGTGCAGGCTTCGGACACTCCTCGACAATGCCGATCGGGGACGAGCGGGAGCAATCTTTCGCCCATGACGTCGCCGAATGGCTGGGGCACAAGAAGATCGAGCGCGCAAGCATGATCGCGCTCGGCCGCGACCTGCGTCACGCTGTCAGAGTTGCGCGGCTCGCGGACAAGCGCATCAGCGCCATCGTTGGCTGTTCCAGCGTCTTGCCGATCAATTCGGGCGATCAGCTTCTGCGCATGGTCAACTGGTACCGTTACATCCACTCAAACAGCCGCCATCTTCCCCGCCTGGTCGTGTTTATGCTCAAGGCAAACCTGTCGACGACCCGCAACCTGGGAGATCACAAGCTGGCCCAGCTTCTGGATACCGATGCCGCCTGCGATCTTGCGCTGATTGAGGTGCCTGAAATCCCGGATGCCTTGCTGGCTGGCGCCGACTACTGCCACCAGAATGTGGAAACGGCGGCCGAGGCGATTGCTGCGGGGCTTATCGCTTTCAAGGATGACTGGGGCGCCGATATCCTCAACTGCTCCGTGCCTGTCCACCTGCTTTTCGGCGCAGAGGATGTGCAGTCGCCTGTCGAGACGAATCTGGAACTCGCTCCGAACTATCCAAATGTCGAGATCGAAGTCATCGACGGTGCCGGGCAACTGCTGTTCTTCCAGGAATGGCCGCGTGTGCTGGATGTGCTGGACAGGCTGGAAAGCCGCTCCCGCTAAGGCGCCTCGCCCAGGCGTTCAATCCAGGCATGGCCTGGATGCATTTCCTCGAGCCAGGACCGCAGTCGCATCCGGTCCCTCTGGCCGAGTTCAGCCAGTGCCAACCGGAAATCGCTTTCATCCTTGTCCCTGCGATGCTTCGCCTTGAACAGCAGAACGGCTGGCGGTGCCAGATAGGGGATGCCTTCGGGAGTCTTTGCGACCATCCCGGTGCGCGGTGCGCGGATCGCGTGGTCGCGCTTGTAAACCCATTCGTCGGGCGTTCCTGGCTCGATCATCATGTCGACGCGCCAGCACGCCTGTGACGCATCCCAGCCCCACAATTGCGCGATATGGGCAGGCGGTTCACTGCCTGCCGGCAAGGGGTGCAGTTGACCATCGTGGGCGCAGAAGAACTGCAGATCGCCGAGTGCCGCGCGGAACTTGCCGACATCTTCACGCAGTACGACAAACTCGAGGTCCTCATGTTCGCGCGTCTGTCGGCCCTGCCAGAGGTCGAGTGCCCAGCCGCCGGCAATGTACCAGCCATCAAGGCCCGCGAGACGGATTGCGAGTTCCTGCGGCGACCAGGCTTGCCACGCAGCTTCGGGCGGGATGGTCACTTCGGAAAGATCCGACGTCATGAGTGCCGGGGTTCCGGGCCTTCCCAATTGAAGGTCACCTCCATCACATCCGTGATGCGAACATGCTCGTCCGAACGCTTGATGGGGGTGTTTCCGAAACGACAAAGAACATGGATTTCGTTTCCGGACCGAGTGCCGCCCTCAAACCAGGCGCATCCTGCGCAAACGGAGCGATCATGAGAAAAAGCGTGTAGTCGAATTTCTCCTCCAGATGATCGGAGCGAGAATAAACCTCGTAGCCGCCAGGTTCGATTTCGCTTGCCCCGAACTGCGTAACCAGCAGCCCTGCTGTCTCGGCGTCATCATCATCCTCATCCTCGCCGAAGAAGAAGGCAGACCGCTCGACGCCAAAGCTCACGGGGTCGATGTAGGTGCTGAGCAAGTCCACGGCGTCCAGCGTGTCCGACAGTCCGATCCAGACCTGTGTCATCTCAACCCTCCTGAACCGGCAGCGCTTCGGAAAACTCCACCGGCTGGCCCAAGCCCGGCGTGGTGATCTCACCCTCCCACATGACGCGGATGCCGCGCACGATCGTGCCAACCGGCCAGCCGGTCACTTCCTTGCCATCGTATGGCGTCCAGCCGGCGCGCGAGCCTTGCTGTGCATTGGTGATCGTCACCTTGCGCTTCAGATCGACGACGGTGAAGTCCGCGTCATAGCCGACCGCGATGCGGCCCTTGCGTGCCATGCCGAAAATGCGGTTCGGGCCGTGGCTGGTAAGATCCACCAGCCGCTCCAGCGACAGCCTTCCGGCATTCACATGATCGAGCATGATGGGGCACAGCGTCTGGACCCCGGTCATGCCCGAGGGCGAGGCCGGATAGGGCTTCGCCTTTTCCTCCAACGTGTGCGGCGCGTGGTCGGAACCCAGCACATCGACAATGCCCTGCCCGATGCCCTTCCACACACCGTCGCGGTGGCGGGCGGCGCGCACCGGCGGGTTCATCTGGATCAGCGTGCCAAGCCGCGCGTAGTCGTCAGCCGCCAATGTCAGATGATGTGGCGTCGCCTCGCAGGTGGCGACGTCCTTGTGCTCGGCCAGAAAGTCGATCTCCTCGGCGGTCGAAATGTGCAGCACATGGATGCGCGCCCGTGCGCGGCGCGCCACAGCGACCAGCCGCTGCGTGCACTGAAGCGCGGCGATCTCATCGCGCCAGACCGGATGCGAGGATGGGTCGCCCGCCACGCGCTCGCCCATGCGCTCGTTCAGGCGGAACTCGTCTTCCGAATGAAACGCCGCGCGTCGGCGGGTGTTCTTCAGGATCGAATAGACGCCCTCGTCATCCTCGACCAGCAGGTCGCCGGTGGACGAACCCATGAACACCTTGATGCCGGCAGCGCCCGGCAGACGCTCGAGTTCCGCCACGTCCATCGCATTGTCGCGCGTGCCACCCACCCAGAACGCGAAGTCGCAATGCATGCGCGCTGTGCCGCGCTTGACCTTGTCGGCCAGCGTCTCGGCAGAGGTGGTTAGCGGCTTGGTGTTCGGCATTTCAAAGACGGCGGTGACGCCGCCCAGCACAGCCGCGCGTGAGCCGGTCTCGAGGTCTTCCTTGTGTTCCAGCCCTGGCTCGCGAAAGTGCACCTGGCTGTCGACCATGCCCGGCAGGATGTGCAGGCCGGTGGCGTCAATCACCTCACCGGCTGACGCTTGGGACAAGTCGCCAATCGCGGTCACGCGCCCGGCAGTGACGCCGATGTCGCGCTGGCCGATGCCATCGTGGTTGACGACGGTTCCGCCCTTGAGGATCAGATCGAAGGTCCGGGACATGCTTACTCCTGACACGCTTGACCTTGCCGGTCTTGTCATCAGGGATTACGTAACGGCCTTCCCGATTGCAAGAACGCCGATGCCCATCGTCCAGCTTCCCGACAGAACTCTGATCACGGTCTCCGGTCCCGATGCCGAGCACCTGCTGCAGAACATCATCACCACGGATCTCGACAAACTGGCACCCGCCGAAGCCAGACCCGGTGCGCTGCTGACCCCGCAGGGCAAGATCATGTTCGATTTTCTGATCTCGCGGGATGGCCCGGAGGGCTTTCGGATCGATGTGCGGCGTGACCTTGCGCATGATTTTGCGCGCCGGCTGACCATGTACAAGCTGCGCGCCAAGGCCGAGATTTCCGTGCCGGATCAGGTGGTTGTGTCGGCTGCCTGGGGAAATGAGTCCGCAGGTTCAGAATTTGATTCAACTGGTTCAGACGACGATTCAAGCTGGGTCGTGGATCGGCGGTTTAATCTGGAGCCGGTTTTCAGGGGATACGCCGAGGTAATTGCTTCGCAGGACGATCCCCCTCTCCGTCGCGCTTCGCGCGCCACCTCTCCCCCCGTTCCGGAGGGAGAGGATAGGAGCCAGGATTCGAGAGTTCGCGCCTATCCTCTCCCCGCACGAAGTGGGGCAGAGGTGGCGAGCCCGCAGGGCGAGACGGAGAGGGGGATATCTCCTATTGCCACACCATTGGAAGACTACCTCAGCCTGCGCATCGCCAACGCGGTGGCAGAATCCGGCGACGACTATTCAATCTCCGATGCCTTCCCGCACGATGTGCTGCTCGACCAGAATGACGGCGTCGGCTTCACCAAGGGCTGCTACGTCGGACAGGAAGTCGTTTCCCGCATGAAGCACCGCAGTACGGCGCGGCGGCGCGCGCTGATCGTCACGGGTGAGGCACCCCTGCCCTTGCCCGGCACGGAGTTGCGCGCCTCCGGCAAACCAATCGGCACGCTTGGCAGTGTCTCCGGCACAAGCGGCCTCGCCATCGTGCGCATCGACAAGGTGAAGCAGGCGATGGATGCCGGCCAGGATCGGTTCGCCGGCATCC
>CAYZQP010000035.1:10169-11967 GCA_964480545.1 uncultured Mesorhizobium sp.
GCGATGGATGCCGGCGAACCGATCCTGGCCGGCGCAGTGCCGGTTTCGCTCGCGATCCCAAGCTGGGCAGCGTTCACCTTCCCGGCGGACACGAGCGACGCCGATGGCGGCTGACCGCGCCGGCGGCCCTCCCCGCGCCTGGCAGCGCATGCTGTCGGGACGTCGGCTCGACCTGCTTGACCCCTCGCCTCTTGATGTCGAGATTTCCGACATCGCGCATGGACTGGCACGCGTCGCCCGCTGGAATGGCCAGACCATCGGCGACCATGCCTTTTCGGTCGCGCAGCACTCGCTGCTGGTGGAGCACATTTTTCGCCTGCAGAATCCGGACTGCTCGAATGTGTGGCTGCTCACCGCGCTGCTGCACGATGCGCCGGAGTATGTGATCGGCGACATGATCTCGCCGTTCAAGGCGGTGGTTGGTGGCGGCTACAAGGAGGTCGAGGCGCGGCTGCAGGAGGCGATCCATCTGCGCTTCAGCCTGCCGCCCAAGACATCGCAGAAGCTGAAAGCTGCAATCAAGGCGGCCGATCAGGTCGCGGCCTGGTTCGAGGCAACTCACTTGGCGGGCTTCTCGCAGGAGGAAGCGGCAAAATTTTTCGGACGGCCGCGCGGGTTTGAGCCCGGCCTGTTCGATCTTACGCCACAGCCCACAACCAGGGTGGAGAAGGCGTTTCTGGCACGGTTTGGGGTGCTTCAGACTGCGGCGGCAGAGTAGAAGCCGTCATTCCGGGGCCGCGCAGCGGAACCCGGAATCCAGAGCGCCCAGTTTGACAGTAAAAACAAAGGCTCACTAAGCTCTCGCGCACAACAACCAACGTACAGTTCTGGATTCCGGGTTCGCTTCGCGCCCCGGAATGACGAGTTTTCGGAGACAGCGATGGGCGCGACGGTTCATGCGGAGGCCCTGCGGCGCATACAGGCCTGGAGCGGCAAGGGCGAGACACTGGAACTCGACCTGCCGCAGCTCGTCGCGATCCCGGCAGAGATCGGCGGGATGGAGGAACTCGTCCGGCTCAGTCTCACGGGCTCCGATGTCTCCGATCTGCGACCCCTGATCGGGCTGCGCAAACTACAGGGCCTCTATGCCTCCGATACGAAGATCAACAGCCTTGCTGTGCTTGCCGGTCTGAAGGCGCTGCGCGACGTGATGCTCGACCGCACGCCGATCACTGATCTGGGGCCGCTGGCAAAGCTGAAGATGGTCCACAGCATCTCCTTCGTGGAAACTGCGGTCACCGACCTGTCGCCGCTGGCGGGCTTCAAGCGGCTGAACAATCTGAATTTTTCTGGCTCCAGCGTGGCAGACCTCGCACCTGTCGCCGGTCTTGAGACGCTGAGCACCCTCAAATGCGCCGGGACGGGCGTTGCCGATCTCGCACCCTTCGCCGCGCTGGGCGCATTGCAGGCGGGCCGCGACATCCAGTTCCAGATTCTGGACTGCTCCCGCACGAGTGTCTCCGACGTCAGCCCGCTTTCGGGGTTGAGGGGTCTGGGCGCGCTCTATCTCGGCGAAACGCAGGTGAGCGATCTGGCACCGCTCTCCCGCCTGACCTGGCTCCAGCGCCTGGAGTTCGCGGGCGCGCCAGTCAGCGATCTAGCGCCGCTCAGCACCGTCAAGACGCTGCAAATCCTGGACTGCTCGCAGACGCGCGTGACCGATATCACCCCGCTGGAAGGGCTGGACAGTCTGTGGAGCCTCACCGCGCGCGGGCTGACGCTGGCACAAGCTCCCTCGCAAAAGTTCTGGCTGAAGCCGAAGCTGCGCAGCGTCGATTTGCGCGGCACCAGCTGGCCC
>CAYZQP010000035.1:11977-19265 GCA_964480545.1 uncultured Mesorhizobium sp.
GCTTCAGGCGGAGGATTGCCTACCCGCGCTGCGGGCTATGGCAGGGGCATAGTTCGGCTGCACTCATCAAGGAAATTGAACAAAGCGAAAAATCATTTCATTGTTCGCGGTGAAAGTTTTGGATTATAACCATCATAAATAATCCGGAGAGCCTGATGTCTGCCCAAGCCGCCGCGACCAAGCCGAGCATTCCCTGGCTCATCATTGTCTGCGGCTGCATCATCGCGGCGCTCACCTTTGGCCCGCGCTCGGCGATGGGCTTTTTCCAGATCCCGATGATTACGGATCGCGGCTGGGATCGCACAACCTTCGGCCTCGCGATGGCGATCCAGAACCTCGCCTGGGGTGTTGGCCAGCCGGTCTTCGGCGCCATCGCCGACAAGCTCGGGACGTGGCGGGTGCTGGCGGTCGGCGGCCTCGTCTATGCGGCGGGGCTGGCCATGATGGCCACCGCGACGACGCCCGGCATGCTCTATTTCTCAGGCGGTGTACTGGTCGGCCTCGGCGTTGCTGCCGGCTCGTTCAGTATTGTGATGGCAGCATTCGCCCGCAACGTGACGGCGGATAACCGCAGCATCGTGTTCGGGCTCGGCACGGCGGCGGGCTCGGCCGGGATGTTCCTGTTTGCGCCGATCAGCCAGGCGATGATCAACACCTATGGCTGGTCGGACACGCTGACCTATTTCGCCATCGCCATGTTGTTCATCCCGCTGCTGGCGATCCCGCTGGTCGGCAGCGCGAAGACCGCAAAGATCGCCGTGCAGAACATGGACCAGACGATTGCGGAGGCGCTACGGGAGGCGCTCGGCCACCGCTCCTACCTGCTGCTAACCGTCGGCTTCTTCGTCTGCGGCTTTCAGGTCGCCTTCATCACGGTGCATTTCCCGCCCTACATCCGCGACCTCGGCATTGATGCGCGCTACGCGGTGATTGCGCTGGCGTTGATCGGCTTCTTCAACATTATCGGCTCGCTGGCCTCGGGCTTTATCGGCCAGCGTTATTCCAAGCCGCATTTTCTTGCCTGGATTTACATCGCGCGCTCGATCGTCACGACGGCCTTCCTGCTGCTGCCGGCATCGCCTTTCACAGTAGTCGCCTTCTCGGTGCTGATGGGCCTGCTGTGGCTCTCCACCGTGCCGCCGACCAATGGCCTCGTCGCCATCATGTTCGGCACGCGCTACCTCGCCATGCTCGGCGGCATCGTGTTCCTGTCGCACCAGATCGGCTCTTTCCTTGGGGTCTGGCTCGGAGGCTATCTCTACGACAGGCTCGGCAGCTATGATCCGGTCTGGTGGTTTGGTGTGGCGCTCGGCATTTTTGCAGCCATCGTGCACTGGCCAATTCAGGAGAAGGCGGTCGCGCGGCCTGCGCTGGCGGCGGCGGAGTAAATCAGGCAACCCAGGAGAGCGGCACGTCCAGTGCCAGCGCGATGGCGGCAATCTTATCTGCAGCGCCAGCTTTGCGGCCGCTCTCGATCTCCGACAGATAGCCTTGGCCGATGCCGGATTTTTCGGCCAATTCGACCTGGGAGAGCGCGCGCCACTTGCGGATGGCCTTGAGACGGCTGTCGCCTCGCAAGATATTCGCGCTCACCTCTGCCGGTAGGCGGGCAGCAGCGTCACCTGAGACTTCAGCCATGCGGACGTCGAACATTGCGATGTCGGCTGCATCTTCGGGGTCGTCGATCTGAGGTCCAACCAGCGCCTCAAACTCCGCGCGCGGCAGAACCACGAGTTCATCGCCGTTCGGAGCGCGGATGATCTGGATATTCACTGTTCTCTCCTCAGCGGTACGTCGTTGGTTCGCGCTTGCCGATGTAAACGGCCAACACCGTCGTTGCGTCCTCTGCGAAGAGCACGCGATAGCGACCCACTCTTAACCTGTAGCCGTCACGTCCCTGCAGCCGCTTTACATCGCCAACGCCAGACAACGCATAACGGTCTAGCGCCGTCTCAACTGCCGACCTCGCCTGCGCCGGCAGTTGGTCCAGATCGCGCGCCGCCGCATGCGTGAGTATGATCGTATTCACTGAGATAATATCGCAAATTATTGCGATATTATCAATTGAAATGCGATACCTACGACGATGTGTCTGAAGCCTCGGCCACCTGCCCAGCCTCCTCCGACACCCGCTCGCGCACCAGCAGGCGCTGGTAGAACAGGCCAATGCCGATGAGAATCGCGCCAAGGCCAATGAAGGACAGCGCGCGCAACACGCCCTCCAGCGCCGACATGTCGAGGATGAAGACCTTCAGCACCGAGAGCGCGATCAGCACCGCAGAGGCAACGCGTAGCACATAGGATTTGAGCCTTACGCCGACGACCAGCAGAAGAACGCCGAAGGCCAGCCACACAGCCGAATAGGTATAGGTTTCGAGCTGCGTCGTCGTGCGCCACCAGCCGATGAACTCGCCCTGATACCAGCGGCGCACCGAGAGCGTCAGCCAGGTGAAGCCGAGCGCCGCCGAGATCAGCCCGAGCATAGCCGCGTACCATTTCGGCCGCTTGCCGCGCGAATAAAGTGCGACGGCTCCTGCGGCAATCGCTGGCAGCAGATAGGCGAGGAACAGCAGGTTGAAGAAGGTGATGCGCCCGGTCGACTCGTCGGTCACCAGCGGGTTCAGCACGAAGAAGTGCAGCAGCACGATGAGGCCGGCCGACAGGCAGCCCAGCGCCATCGAGCCCAGCGTCATCACCTGGCTCGGCGCGCGCTGGCCGATGGCGATGAGCGATGCGCCCATGCCCAGCGCCAGCAGCGTGTAGATCGACTGCTCGGCCAGCGTCAGCACCTCGGCATACATGTTGCCGCCGGTCATGGCGTGGCGTACCAGCATGGCGATTGTCAGCAGCGCAAACAGCACAGCTGCGACCTCCATGACCAGCCGCGGCCGGCCATCTGTGGTGCGCGCCAGTTGCCAGGCGGCGAAGGCGAAGGCGAGTGCGGGAATGCCGTAACCAGCCAACAGGACGTTGAAGACGGGGCGCGCATTGAGCAGCGCAAACGGATCAACGATGGTCGGCGTTTCGACCGCGCGCAGGAAGGTCACAGCAAACGCGCCTACCGCCAGCCAGCCCAACACCGGCCACGAGCGAAAGCGTGTTGCGAGTGCTGGCAGCACCGCCGATGCACCGACGAGGATCGTCGTCCAGAGCGGGCCGAAGCCCGCGTGGATCGCCATTCCGAATGCGAGTCCTGAGCCGACCAAAGCGGCGCTGATGGCGGGCCCGCCGGCCTGCTTCGGGTCCTCCGCATTGGCCAGCCAGTTTCCGGCAGCGGCGAGAAGCACGGCGAGGCCGAGCGAGACTGCGGCCACCGTGAAATCGATGTTCGGATTGCCGAAGCGCCACCACAATCCCCCAACTACCGCCAACGGCACGGCGGCAGCCCAGGCGATCCAGATTGCAGAGCGCACCGGCATGCCCGGCTGCGCCTGCCGCGCCTTCCACAGGCCCAAGCCGAGGAACAGCAGGCTGAGGATAACCCCTGCCGTTCGACTGGCTGAAGCGATTGCGGCATAGGCCAGCGCACCATCGACTTCCGGTAGCCAGATGGTTTCGATCTGTGGTGCCAGCACTAGGCAGGCGGCGATGCCTGCGCCAAACAGCAGCGCGATGGAGCCGTTGCTCAAGGCAGCCGCAGCCACCAGCAGCGCGACAATCGCGACGCCGACGTAGAGGTTCCACGGCCCGCCGAAACGAGTAACCCATAGAGCAGCAATGCCGATGAAAAAGGTCACGGCGATGTGCGGCGTCTTGCCGGCAAAATCCCACAACACGTCGGTGTCGGGCGCGTACTCCCACAGGAAGACCAGCACGCCGACCATGACCGCCGAGATGAACAACAGGGCTGTTGGATCAACAATGCCGCTGCTCATATAGAGCAGGATCCACAGCCCAACGCCGATGAACGCGCCTGACGCGAGGAAGTCCCACGAGCGGATGCGGGCGACCGACACCGCCGCTGCCAGCACAATCGCGAGATAGACAAACAGTGCCCAGGCGTTCGGCTCGTTCGAGGCAACAAGCATTGGCGTCAGCAGCGCGCCAAGCAGGCCGAGACCTGCCAGCGGCAGACCATGCAGCAGCGCCAGCGCAATCGTCGCCAGTGCCACCATCCCGAGCAGCGCGAAGGCCATTCCCGGCCCGATGAACCCGTAAACGCTGTGCGCAGCGTAGATCACGCCGAACAGCGTGAACGCACCGGCAGCAGTCAAAATGCCCGGCACATAGGCGCTGTCGAGCCCTTCCAGCGGCACTTTCGCACCGGTGCGGCGGATGTACTCGCCGCCCGCCAGCAGCACCAGGCCGAAGATCGCGCCCATGGTGAGCCGCGCACCCGGCCCGAACCACCCTGCCTCGATGGAATAGCGCACCAGAAACAAGCCGCCCAGTGCCAGCGCGATGCCGCCCACCCAGACCGCCCAGCGCGTGCCGAGCGACGTCTCCATATCACTGCGAGCGGCCGCACTGGCCGTCGCCACATCGGCGGAGACTGCGGCGGCGATGGCAGGCTCGGGCGCCACGATGGCGGGCTCTCGCGCAGGCTCAGGCTTTGCAGAGGCGCGTTGCGGCTCTGGCGTATCGCTGTCGCTCTTCCCTGCCTTTGCCGCCCAGGGACCGGCAGGGGCCGCTTCAGCCACCGCCTCTTTTTCAGTAGCCATTTCCGGCGCGCCAGCGACCGGCCTCAAGCTGCGGTTCAGCGCTTCGTCCAGCCGTTCAGTGAGCTGTTTTTGCTTCCATTCAAGCCCGGCGACGCGCGCGCGCAGCCGCAACAGCGTGATGCCAAGAGCGGCTATGATGATATAGGCTAGCAGTTCCATGCGGTCCCCGGCGCATCGGCCGCCAGGATCGAATCAGCGCGGCGCGAGGTTGCCAATCGGGAAGATTGAGCAGGTTTCTGTGCCGAAGGCGAGCAGCTTGCCGTCCTTGTCCTTCAGCGTCGCCTCCGAGACCGCGATGGTCTTGCCGCGATGCACCACTCTGCCCTCGCACACCAGTTCGCCGCTGTCGGGGCGGATCGGCCGCGTCAGGTTCACCTTGAACTCGACCGTGGTGTAGCCTTCACCCAGCCCCATCGTGGCATGCACGGCGCAGCCAAGCGCGGAATCCATAATGGTCGCGGCCCAGCCGCCATGCACCGAGCCCAGCGGGTTCAGGTGGTTGCCATTGGGCACACCGCGAAACACCGCCCTGCCCTCGCTCACCTCGGTCAGTGTGAAGCTCATGGTCGCGGCAATGGGTGGTGCGGGATACTCCTGGTCGATCATCTTTTGCAGCATTTGCAGGCCGGTCAGGTGCTGCGCGTCGGCCAGCGGCAAGGTACCCAGCCCCAGCCTGGCGACATGCCCCGGAAAGAGCTCGACTTCCTTCGTCATGCGGCATTTCCCTCAAGTGCGAGATGGCGGCGCAGCGCGTTCAGAAAACCGGCGCGCTCGCCCGGCGGCGTGGCACCGCGCGGCTCCCAGACGTGGCGGGCAAAGAAGAACCCAGTCATGCGGAAGGCCGCATCAATCGCCAGCATGTCGGCATTTTCGCGCGATCCGGCGCGCAGGAAATCGGGCAGCGCCAGCATCTGGTCGTGCCAGGGCCGCCCCGCTTCCGCACAGACAGCGCGGCCGGATTTCGGCGACACATAGGTCAGGTTCTCGCGTACGCCGGTGGCAGCGCATTCGGTCAGGTCGAGACCGAAGCCGAGTTCCTCCAGCAGCATCAGCTCAAAGCGCACCAAAAGCTCGCCGGCAGAATAGGGATCGTCGAGATGGTCGATCACCACGCCCAGCGTCTCGAACAGGCCTGGATGCGGGTCGCGCTCGGGCAAGAAACGCAAATGTGCGGCAAGTGTCTGCAGGCCATACACACCGGCGGCCGAACTCATCAGGCGCGCCGCATGCAGATCCATCGCCTCGACCTGCCAGGTGCCGAGATGCTCATCAAGCCGCGCGCGCCAGACCAGTTCGACGCGATTGCCGGGCTGCAGGATGGGTTGCTGCTTGCGCGAACGCCCGCCGCGCACAATGCCTAGATGGCGCCCATGCGCACGCGTCATCGCCTCGACAATGGCCGACGTCTCGCCATGCCGGCGAACCCCAAGGATGATTCCCTCGTCGCGCCATTCCATGGCTCTATGTGCATTGGGTCGGGCAAAAAAGACAAGAAGAAACAGTGGTCGCGCAGAAGCGAGGCCGTTGCGTGTTTCCCTTTCCGCGCCTAGGCTCGCTCGGGATTTCCAGGGGCGAGGACGAGATGCCGTACGTATTCGGTGAGGGCGACGAGGGCTGGGACGACTATATGGAGCGCACGGAGACGGAGGACCTGCAGCGTGCGCCAGCAGACATGTTTCAGTATGTAGAGCCATGTGAAGCACAAACGTCGGTTCTGCGCTTTTCCCGCGAGCCGAAACCTCCAGCCGACCCTGACGCATCGGAGGAAGGCGGAAAATCCGGCGGCATTTTTGGCTGGCTCTTCGGCCCGCGAGCCAGGCAGGAGGCTCCACCTTCGCCCAGGGCGCAGCCTGAGATCGGGTCAGCCGAATGGACCAAAAACTACGAAAAGGAGCAGCAGCAAGAAGCAGCGCAGGCGCTTTATCGCGTGGCGGTGGCGGCTGCGGCGCTGCGCAGCCACGGCGTCAACAAGGTCTTTGTCAGCTATGACGGCGGCAATGACGAAGGGTTTGCGCGACTGGAGAGCCTTGAACTGGGCGGCAGGCAGGTGACGAGGAGCGATCCGGAGGCCAAGGCGGCTATCAACGCGGCGAGTGTCGCCGCTTGTGGCCGGGAGGCTGATGCCGACATGTTCGAGCGGTTCGGTGACGTCGAGTTCGCGGATGACGCAGCAATCGCCTTCGTTGGCCCGGGTTTCGGTACCGGGCCTTACGAGATGGTAGGCGCCATCATCATTGACTGCGAAGCCTGCACGCTGACCGACGTCAAAGACCGGCATGAGATCTTTGCTCCGGACAACGGGCCTCACTAGCATGGCCCATCCCTACCACCACGCCGTGCGGTCGGCGAAACTGTTCGGCGGAGCGCCAGAAGACTATCTGGCGATTCACGACTGGTTTGATGAAAGCAAGGCGCATATCTCGGACTTCAGGCACCGCGCCCTGCGCCATCACAGCGAAGGCATTTTCCTGTGCGCCTCGATCTTTGGAGCAACGATCCAAAACAGCGCGGGGAAGCAGGTGCCGGTTCGCACCATCGGCGAACAGCACGTGAAGGACGACCTCGGCTGGATACCGACGGTCAAGGATTGGCTCCAACACATCCAGCCGCAGCCGTGGATGGGGCGG
>CAYZQP010000035.1:19275-19591 GCA_964480545.1 uncultured Mesorhizobium sp.
GCACCGTTCAGGTCACAGAGCGGCCTGGAAAATACCACGCAGGCTGAAGAGCCAGGCGCTGGAGGGCCTCACCCGCCACAATGAGGCTGGAATGTCTCGTCGCGTAATGACCGGACGGAGTGCCCTACCCGCCAGGGAAGTCCAGTCCCATTTCGCGGTAGCGCTCGGGATCATCGCCCCAGTTCTCGCGCACCTTCACGAAGAGGCGCCTTCTGCCGAGTATGGCCGCGCCAGGTCTGGCGCGCCGGATGCTCAATCAGCGTTACCGCCGCAGACTGCTACCCCTCAGGCGGGTATCGCCGCGCGCCGTGAAGGA
>CAYZQP010000035.1:19601-20384 GCA_964480545.1 uncultured Mesorhizobium sp.
GTGAAGGACGCCAATAATGTCGATGAATGCGGGTCATCAAGCGTGTAAATCAGGCGAAACGGTGTACGCGGGACCGTTATTTCGCGGGTTCCCGCACGTCGCCCTCACGACCGAGCAGCGGGAAGGATTCAAGCTGTTCCGCAACCGTGAAAATCGCCGTCAGGACACGTTCAAGCCCCTTGGGGCTCTCAGGCTCGATATGCTGCTTTATGGCGTCTAGATCGGCCTCGGCGCTATCCTGAAAGCGAACGTGCATCAAAACCCGAATTTGCGACGGGGTTTCTTCAAGAGTCTTGTAAGTCGCGTTGCCGCTGCGCTTGCGGTCGAGCGCTTTTTGAATCTGCCTGTTCATCCACGCACGATGCGCAGCGTCGATTTCCGCGTCCGGGGCGGTGGCCAGATAGTCGGAAACGAGCTTTTTTTCTTTGAGCGTGGTCATAGTAAAGTTGTAGCAGATTTTGACCTTGTGATCCAGCACCACGACCGGAGCGCGACCACTGACAGATAGCGCCGGTTGTCTGCTCGGCTCACCCGCCCGGGAAATCCAGCCCCATTTCACGGTAGCGTTCGGGGTCGTCGCCCCAGTTCTCGCGCACCTTCACGAACAGGAAGAGGTGCACCTTCTGCTCGAGGATTTCAGCGATCTCCTGGCGTGAGGCCGCGCCAATCGCCTTGATCGTCGCGCCCTTCTCGCCCAGCGACAGGCGGATGCCTTCGATAGGCTTGCCGTTCCACAGCACCTGTACGCGCAGCGGCTGGCCGGCGCGCGGCGTCTCGTGCGCG
>CAYZQP010000036.1:0-20146 GCA_964480545.1 uncultured Mesorhizobium sp.
CCAGACTCCTGAAGATCGGCCACGTGCTGTCACATCACCCCAAGGCGCTGTCCAACGGGCAGAAGCAGCGCACGGCGCTGGCGCGCGCGCTGGTTGGCTCGCCGCCGGTGCTGCTGCTTGACGATCCGCTGCGCAATGTCGACGCAAAGCTGCGCTTTGAAATGCGGCTGGAACTGCCGCGTTTGCTGGCCAATCAGGGCGCAACGGTTGTCTATGTCACGCAGGACTACAAGGAAGCGATGGCATTGGGCGACCGCATCGCGGTGATGGCCAACGGTCGCATCCATCAGCTTGGCAGCCCGGAAGACATCTATCTCGCGCCGGCCAACCTCGAGATAGCGCGGCTGTTCGGAGATCCGACGATCAACCTTCTGGACGTGAGGCCGGCGCGCGATGAGCGCGGCGTCTATGTTGATCTGTCCAATGTCCGCGTCGGGTTGCCCGATGCCGAGACCGGGATTGGTCGGGACTGCGTGGTTGGCCTGCGCCCGGAGACGCTGAAATTCGTGGGCAGGAGTGCGCCCGGCGCAACACCGGTGAAGATCGAGGCGGAGACCCCGCTCAACGAGAAGACTGTGACGCTCGCCCTCACGGCGGGCGGGCGCGAAATCCTGGTCTCGCGGCCGGCCGGTACCCCCGGTCCCGAAAGCGGCGAGGCGTTTATCGCCATCGACGAGAGCAGCGCGCTGCTCTTTGACAAACAAACTGGCTCGCGCATCTCTACCGGTGCTGACCGTGGAGGATCCGCATGAGCGTGCAGCTGGCGCTGACCGGCGTCGACAAGTTCTACGGGCCGATCGACTATGGCGTGCATGCTGTGAAGTCGGTGAACATGCAGGTGGAGAAGGGCGAGATCATCGCGCTGCTCGGCTCTTCCGGATGTGGCAAGACGTCAACGCTGCGCATGATCGCCGGTTTCGAGAATGTCTCGCGCGGAACCATCGCGCTGGCCGGAAACCAGGTAGAGAGACTACCGCCGGTGAAGCGCAATGTCGCCATGGCATTCGAAGGCTACTCGCTTTACCCGCCGCTCACGGTGAAGGAGAATATCGGCTTCGCGCTGAAGGCGCAGAAGCTGCCGCAGGCGCAGGTCGATGCACGCGTTCTTGAAATCGCGAAGATGCTGGAGATCCAGGATATCCTCGAACGCTACCCGAGCTCGATTTCGGGCGGCCAGCAGCAGCGCGCCAGTCTCGGTCGGGCGCTGATCCGCGATGCAAACCTGCATCTGCTGGACGAGCCGATGGGGCAACTTGAGCCCCAGTTGCGCGCGGTTCTGCGCGGCCGCATCAAGCACTTCATCAAGGAGCGCGGCTACACCGCCATTCTGGTGACGCACGACCAGACCGAGGCCAACGCGCTGGCGGATCGCATCGCGGTGATGGAAGGCGGTGTGCTGCAGCAGTTCGACCAGCCATCGGCAATCAAGGAGCGGCCAGCCAACCTGTTCACCGGAACCTTTGTCGGCGAGCCGCCCATGAATGTGTTCGAGGCGAGTGTCTCGACCGGCAATGGCAAGCTCAACCTGCATCTGCCGGAGGGCATGGTGCTGGCCTATGACGAGGCGAATTTTCCGCCTGCTGTGCGTGATCTGTTGCTGGGGCTCAAGCAGGTTTCCGTCGGCGTGCGACCCTATGCGGTGCGGCGTACCGCAGATGGCGTCGAGGCAACCGTCACGGCCTATCAGTGGCTCGGCGACCAGACGCATATTGCTGCAGACTTCGCCGGCAGCGCCATCGTGCTGGTGGAGCATGACCGGGCGCGTCTGGCTACCGGCGACACGATCCGTATCAGCATACCCGCCGACCAGCTGCATTTCTTCGATGCCACCGGCAAAGCGATCTCGCACGGGGCGGAGCTCGCCTGATGCGGGACCTGATCATTGGCATCGATGCCGGCACCTCCGTCATCAAGTCGATCGCCTTTGACCTCGCAGGCAAGCAACTGGCTGTGGCCGCGCTGCCCAACCGCTACGAGGTGCTGCCCGGCAGCGGTGCAGAGCAGGATCCTCTCCGCACGTGGCAGGATACGGCAGCGACGCTGCGCCAGCTTGGCGAACAGGTCCCGGACCTTGCATCGCGCGTCGTCGCCATTTCCGTGACGGGGCAGGGGGATGGCACCTGGCTGATCGACAAGGATGGCGAACCCGTTGGCAATGGCTGGTTGTGGCTGGATGCACGCGCCGCGCATATCGTCGACGAAATCCGCGCGCGACCAGAGGACGAACCGCGCTATCGCTCTACCGGCTCCGGTCTCGCGGCCTGCCAGCAGGGGCCGCAGCTCAAGCTGATGGAGGCGCAGGAGCCGCAGAGGCTGGCCCGCGCCACCACCGCCTTCCACTGCAAGGACTGGCTCTATTTTCGGCTGACCGGCAAGCGCGCGACCGACCCGTCTGAAGCGAGTTTTACCTTCGGCGATTTTCGCGAGCGCACCTACAGTGACGATGTCATCGAGACGCTGGGGCTGAAGGCATTGCGGCGACTTTTGCCGGAGGTGGTCGATGGCGCCGAGCAGCATTCAAGTCTGAGCATTGATGCGGCGACGGCGACGGGACTTGTCGCTGGTACGCCGGTTGTGCTGGCCTATGTCGACGTCGCCTGCACGTCGCTGGGCGCTGGCCTCTATGACCTGAAACAGCGACCCGGTTGCAGCATTGTCGGCTCCACCGGCATGCATATGCGTATCGCGTCCGATGCCGATGACGTGTGGCTGAACGCTGACCGGACCGGTTACACGATGTGCCTGCCGGGGTCGCGCGCCTACGGGCAGATGCAGTCCAACATGGCGGCAACGCTGAATATTGACTGGATTCTCGAACTCGGCGTCGGGCTGCTGGCCTCGCAGGGCCTGGAGTTGAAGCCCCGCGACTTGATGGCCCGGCTGGATGACTGGATTGCCAGATCTGAGCCTGGATCGCTGATTTACCAGCCCTATGTCAGCGAAGCCGGTGAACGCGGTCCGTTCGTTGACGCCAATGCGCGGGCCGGCTTCATCGGGCTGTCGACGCGGCATGGCTATGGAGACATGTTGCGCGCAGTGTTTGAGGGGCTCTCTCTGGCGGCCCGTGATTGCTACGCGGCAATGGGCGAGATGCCGTCCGGAGTGAGGCTGTCCGGCGGTGCCGCGCGCAGCGGTGCGCTGCGCAAGATTCTGGGCGCAGCGCTCGGTGTGCCGGTGCGCAGCAGCAAACGCGAGGAGGCCGGGGCCGCCGGTGCTGCCATGATCGCAGCACTCTGCCTTGGCCACTACAAGACAATTGATGCGTGTGTCGCTGAGTGGACCGATCCATTGCTCGGTGATGCCGATCGGCCCGACCCCGAACTGGCGAAGGTCTATGACCGGATCTTCCCTTCATATGTCGAGGCACACAAGGCGCTGCGGCCGGTGTGGCGCAGCATGACGCAAGCAAGGAAGCAGTGATGACCCGGAAGATCGCAATTATGGGCGACAACTTCATGTTGCCCGAGGTCTTCGAGGCCGAAATCCGCAAGCGCTGCGGCGACGCCGTGGAAATCCGCACCCTGCGTTCGGCCTGGCCGGATGAACCGATGGAGCATGGCTACGCTGCCAAAGGCCTGGAAGGGCTGAAGGAGTATTTTGGCGAGCCGGATGCTGTCGTCGATTTCATTGGCGATGCAGCGATTTTCGTGACCCAGCTCGCGCCGATGTCGCGCGACATGCTGGAGCGCCTGCCGAACCTCAAGCTGATTGCAGTGTCGCGCGGCGGGCCAGTGAACATTGACATGAGTGCCGCGCGGGATCGTGGCGTCACCGTGGTCAACACACCTGGCCGCAACGCCAGCGCAGTGGCGGAGTTCACGCTTGGAGCAATCCTCGCGGAGACCCGCCTGATCCGCGTTGGCCATGAGGCTTTGCGCAAGGGCGAATGGCGTGGCGATCTCTACCGGGCTGACCGTACCGGGCGCGAGTTGAACGAACTGACGGTCGGCGTTGTCGGCTATGGGGCGATCGGCGCGCGCGTGGTCAAGCTTCTGCGCGCCTTTGGCTGCAAGGTGCTGGTGCACGACCCCTATGTCCAGCTCTCGGTGGAGGACCGCAATGGCGGTGTCGAGCTTGCGGCCTTCGATGATCTGTTGGCGCGTTCTGACGTGGTTACGCTGCATGCCCGGGTGAGCCCGGAGACACACCACATGATCAATCGCGACAGCATCGCAAAGATGAAGCCAGGCGCAATCTTTGTGAACACGGCACGTGGCCCGCTGGCAGATTATGACGCGCTCTACGAGGCACTGCGTGACGGGCAACTGGCGAGCGCCATGCTGGAGACCTTTGCTGTCGAGCCGACGCCGCCGGACTGGCCACTGCTGCAACTACCCAACGTGACGCTGACGCCCCACATCGCGGGGGCATCAGTGCGCACCGTCACATTCGCAGCGGAACAGGCTGCCGACGAGGTGCAGCGCTATCTCGAAGGCAAGCCGCCACGCAACCCCTGCTGAGCTACTCGATCACAGCGCCGAGATCGGCCATAAGACCCCGGAACTCCGGGAAACTGGTAGCAATCATGTTGGCGTCATCGACGGTCACCGACTTCTCGGACGCCAGCCCCATGATCAGAAAGCTCATGGCGATGCGGTGATCGAGATGCGTGGCGACGGTTCCGCCTCCAAGACCCTTGCCGCCGGGGATGCCCCGAACGCTGAGTTCTTCCTTGCCTTCGGTACAGTCCACGCCGTTGGCTTCCAGCCCGCGCGCAACAGCGGCGAGACGATCGGATTCCTTGACGCGCAATTCCTCAAGCCCGAGCATCACAGTTTCACCCTCGGCGAAGCATGCCGCAACGGCCAGTACGGGATACTCGTCAATCATCGATGGCGCGCGGTCTGCCGGCACGGTGACTCCCTTCAGGTCAGAGCCCTTTACACGCAAATCCGCGACATCCTCGCCGCCAGCAAAGCGCGGGTTCAGCACCTCGATGTCGCCGCCCATTTCCTGCAGGGTAAGCAGCAGGCCTGTGCGCGTCGGGTTCATCAGCACGTTCTCGATAGTGACGTCCGAGCCCGGTACGATAAGCGCTGCAACCAGCGGGAAGCCGGCTGACGATGGATCCCCGGGAACAGCAATGACCTGTCCGGTCAGCTTGCCCTGGCCCTCGATGCGGATCTGGCGCCCGCCCTCTGCGTCGGTCTCGACCTCAAGGTTGGCACCAAAGCCGCGCAGCATCTTCTCGGTATGATCACGGGTCATCACAGGCTCGATCACTGTGGTGATGCCCGGCGTGTTCAGCCCGGCCAGCAACACGGCGGATTTCACCTGCGCCGAGGCCATAGGCACGCGGTAGCTGATCGGCGCGGCGTGTTTCGGCCCGCGCAAGGTCAGCGGCATGCGATCACCCTGCGCGGAACTGACAACCTGCACGCCCATCTCACGCAACGGGTTGAGCACGCGCGCCATCGGGCGGCTCTGCAGGGAGGCGTCTCCAATGAAGGTGGTCTCCATATCGTAGACACCGACGAGGCCCATGGTGAGGCGCGACCCGGTGCCGGCATTGCCAAAGTCCAGAGGTGCTTCCGGCTGCAACAGGCAGCCATTGCCAACGCCCCGGATCACCCATTCCTCGCCGGCTTTGGTGATTCTGGCACCCATCGCCTTCATTGCGTCGCCGGTGCGCATCACGTCTTCGCCTTCGAGCAGGCCGGTGATCCGGGTTTCGCCTGAGGCTAGTCCGCCGAACATGAAGGACCGGTGCGAGATAGATTTATCGCCCGGCACACGAGCCGTTCCCGCAAGCGCAGGCGAACGTCGCGCGGTTGCGGGCGTGGGTTTGGCGTCATGCGCCATGGCAAAGTTCCTGAAATCGTGGCGTGAGCGCTCTATGGCTGCCCGGGCCGGTGGATATTGGTGCGCGGGGTTACTAGCATGCTCAAAACCGTGCGTCATCCCCTTGAAAATCGCGCCACAAGTCGCGAGATGGCATCTGCGACAATGCAATCCCGTACCCGGATAGATTATGTTTTGACAGCTTGGCTCCCAGTAGCTAAGGGGACCGACAATTTTCAAGAGGCTGAAACGTGGCGAAAGCTGAACTAGGCACCAAACGCATCGACCCGGAAACCGGGCAGAAATTCTATGACCTGAACAAGGACCCGATTGTCTCGCCGTACACGGGCAAGACCTATCCGCGTTCTTACTTCGACGCCGGCAACGCGCCTTCTTCGCGAGATGAAGAGGAAGAGGTTGAGGAGAAGGGCGTCGATACCGATGAGCCGGAAGTCGTCTCGCTTGAGGATGCTGATGACGAGGCGTCGGGCGGCGAAGACCTGCCAGACCTCGGCGATGACGATGTCGATCTGGATGATGACGACGAAGATACGTTCCTTGAGGAAGAGGAAGAGGAAGACGACGTCTCCGGTATCATCGGCGTCGAGGATGACGACGAAGTCTAAACCTTTTCGTTTTATCCTTGATCTTATTGAGGGGGCGGTTTATGAGCCGCCCTCACACGAAGCGGGCCACCGCTTCACGCCGGAAACGGTGGCCGGTTCGCCGGAATGGGGCTATAGCTCAGCTGGGAGAGCGCCTGCATGGCATGCAGGAGGTCAGCGGTTCGATCCCGCTTAGCTCCACCAAATTTATCTCACAGCAGTTTCACGCGTAGGCTTTGGACCGACGGCGTTCGAATAGCGGCCTGTTCCCGTTCTCGCTGGCATGTTCTAAACACGTCCGCATCCGCGATTCCTCCGGGGACGGGGTGGAACTGTCTGGAGAGCTGCCATTGCTGGCCACGCAACTGATCAAGGCGCTGTCGCGCAAGCATCTGCACCTGCGTTTTAATGCGGGCCGCGACTATGACGTCGAGATCATCGAGCGGCCCGGCCGAATCCTGGAGCAGCAAGAGGCGCGGGCGCTGGTAGATAGCTGCAAGGGCATCGTGCGCGCCTGCCTGAACGGCGAAGACCTGGATTACGGCCTGTTCAGCCCGGATGGAGAAGCGTGGAGTCGCACCGTGATCACGCTGGTGCGCCAGCGCGGCTCCGGCAAGGCCGTCGCCTTCAACGCCATGCCGCTGCTGCCCGTCAAGCGCGCGGGGCATGAGGACCATGTGCTGCATCTCGGCCTTGTGATGGTCGATCCCGATGAGCGCGGCGAGGGCCTGTCGTGGATACTCTACGGCCTGACCTGCTTCGTGCTGTTTATCCGGGGCGGATTGCGGCCGCTGTGGATTTCCTCGGTCACGCAGGTCCCGGCGGTGGTCGGCATGGTTTCGGAGACCTTCGCCAATGTCTATCCGGGGCAGGAGGGCACCGCGCAGACTTTCGCGCACCGGCACCTGGCGCATCAGATCATGGCGCATGAGCGCGACGCTTTCGGTGTCGGCGATGAGGCCGGGTTTGATCCGGAAACGCAGGTGATTTCCAACGCCTATACCGGCGGTTCGGATAATCTGAAGAAGACGTTCGAGGTCGCCTCGAAGCACCGCAAGGCGCATTACAACGAGTTCTGCGAGCAGGCGCTGGATTACAAGCGCGGCGATGACGTGCTGCAGATCGGGCGCATCGACCTGACGACTGCGCGGCGCTACCTGATGCGCGCTGTGCCGCGTTGGGCGTTGCCGGGGCTGGCCGTGCAGGCCATCTTCCTTGGCTGCAACGCCATTCTGGCGCCCACGCTGCAATGGCTGGACGCCGACAAACCCTTTGGACGCCTGAGGCCGGCAAAATGAGCGATTTCACCTATGCGGAAATGACCACCCGCAACCGCGGCTTCGTCAATGAAGCCGAACAGGAGCGGCTGCGAAACAGCCTTGTGTTCATCCCCGGCACTGGTGGCATGGGTGGCGCAGCCTTCATGGCACTGGTGCGTGCCGGAATCGGCAAATTCATCATCGCCGATATCGATGTGTTCGAGGTGTCCAACCTGAACCGCCAGCTGTTTGCGACACTGGATACGGTTGACAGGCACAAAGCTGAGGCCGCCCGCGAAGGTGCGCTGCGCATCAACCCGCAAGTCCAGATCGAAGTGCTTGGCGCGGAGTGGACAGCGGAGCTCGAGCGCATCCTTCCCGTCGCCGATGTGGTGGTGAACGGCATGGATGATGCCGCTGCTGGCGTGCATCTCTACCGGCGCGCCAAGGCGCACGGAAAGACCATCATCGACGCCTACGCCTCGCCGCTGCCCTCGGTCACGAAGGTCGGGCCGGATGCCCCACGCCTTGAGGAGCGTCTCGGCTATCCGACCGTCGGCGTTGACTGGACGAAGGTGACGCCCGAGATGAAGCTCGAGTGCCTGATGCGCGAGATCGAGTACGTGCTGGTGAACTCGTCGTCGCACAAATATGTCGATCTTGAAGTCGCCGCTGATGTCGCCGCAGGGCGTCGCTCACGTTTCTCTTTCTCCACAATGGTGACGATGGCCGGCACGATGATGGCTGAGGAAGCTTTGCGCGTTGTTCTTGGCCGCAGCGGCGGGCCCGACCATCGCGGCTGGTTCTTCAACCCGCATGCCGGCAAGGTGGAACGCCCGCTCTTTGCCCCGCTTGCTGCAGCCAAGGGCTTTCTCGTCAGGCGCTTCATGAAGAAGCTGATGGGATGAGGATTTCGCTCGCTCAATTGCCGGAACTCGCAGCGCTGCTGGCGGTGATTATCGCCTGGTGGGGCGTGCGGCGGGCAGCACAGCGCTCGTCGGTGGCGGCGCGGCTGAGCACCGTCTATTTCACCATTGGCGGGCTGATGGCACTGCGCCTGCTCGGTGCCCTGTTTCCCGGCTCCAGCTTCATCATTGCCGGCTACATGATCTTTGCATCCTGGCTGCCGCTGGCGGCCTTGCTGCTGGTGGAGGAACTGTGCCGGCGGCATGCGCCGCGCTTCGTGAAATATGTCGCGCTGGGTGGCGCGGTTGCCTTCACGCTGATTGCGTTGTCACTGGGTCTGGTCTGGGATCAGGCGACTCTGATCCTTCTCGCGGCCTACCAGGCTGCTTCGGCCATCGCGATGGCGGCGCTCATTTGGGGCTCGCGGCAGGAGATGAGCTTTGCCGAGCAGCGGGTAGCCAACACTTTCCTGCTTGCGATTTTGTTGACCATCCCGTTGGCGCTGACCGATTTCGACGCCATTATCGAGCATGCACCGGTGCGTGGCGGTGCCTTTGCCGCCCTTGTGCTGGTGCTCGGCACCTCGCGGCTGGTGCGCGGCGATGGCACGCCGGGACGGCTGCTCTACGATATCGCGCTCTGCCTCGGCGGGAGCGGCTTTGCGGCGGGCGCGGCCTGGTTGATTGCGCGCGGTAACCCCGAAACGGATGCGCTGATTGCCGCCGCCGCCACCGGCTTCCTGGTCACCGCGCTGGCGTTTCTGATAGAGCGCTTCTCCAGCATCCGCTCGGATGATGAGCGGCTGGTGCGGGCGCTGGCCAACATGCCTGACACGGCGGGCGCGGATGAATTGACGCGCGCACACCCGCTGCTGTCCTCCGGGCGCGTGGTCGATGGCGACATGCTGGCAAACTATCCGCAGGCGGCGGTCACTGCGCTGGCGCGCCACCGCGTGGTTGATCGCGATGTCGCGGACATTCAGGTGCAGGACGCGGCGCGCGACATTTTGGAGGCCAGTGCGGCGACACACCTGCTGCGGCTTTCCATCGACCCGCCGCAATTCCTGGCGGTTTCTGCCGGTGATCTCGCGGGTGCTGCACTGCGCGATGAACTGGTCGTGGCGGCGATGCTGATGGAGACGCGCAAATGACGCTGCAACTGCGCGAGGGCGATGCGAGCGCGTTCTTCGACGCGCCGTTCAACGCCTATCGCCCGGACGCCGGTTACGTCTCGCCACTGCGTAGTGACATCCTGCGCATGCTCGACGCCAAAAAGAACCCGCTCTGGCTGGCCGGCAATCCCTACCGTTTCTGGACAGCGCATCGCGATGGCAAACCGATTGGCCGCATCATTGCACACGTGCACGGCCAGTCCAACGCACGCCACGGCTGGCAGCGCTGCCAGTTCGGCTTCTTTGATTGCGCCGATGATACCGACGCCGCGCGTCTGCTGCTGGGCGCTGCGGAGGAATTTGCGCGGGCGCAGGGCATGCGCGAACTCGTCGGCAATTTCAATCTGACCGCCATGCAGCAGGCTGGCGTGATGACCGATGGTTTTGGCGCGCAGGCCTATACCGATATGGTCGTGAACCCCGCGCACATTCCGGCGCTGCTGGAGGCCAACGGCTTCGCGCCGTTCTTCCCGATGACCACCTTCGAGATCGACCTGACAGAGGCACCGGAGCCCACGCCAGCGCCTCGTCCTCTGCCAGAAGCGGGCGGCTTCAGCTTTGCGCCCATCGAGAAATCGAGTTTTCCGAAGCGCATGGAGGAAGCGCGCATCGTGCTGAACGACGGCTTCGACAAAAACCCGATGTTTGTGTCGCTGACGCAGGCCGAGTTCTTGTTCCAGGCCGGCGAGATGACCTCGATCCTCGACCCGCGCCTGTCCTCGGTGCTGCTGCAGGAGGGCAGGCCCGTCGGTGTCATCGTCTGCATTCCCGACCTGAATGGCTTCCTGAAGGCCATAGGCTCGCGCTTCGGCTGGACTACGCCGTTCCACTATCTACGCTTCCGTTTCAACCGCAAACGCGCGGTGATCATCTTCTATTCGGTTGCGCATGCCTGGCACGGACAGGGCATCATGCCAGCCATGCTGGCGCGCACGCTGAGCGCGCTGAAAGGTGCCGGCTATGAGAAGCTCGGCGTGACCTGGATCGCTGACGAGAATGGTGCCAGCCTGAAGCAGATGGAGCGCCTTGGCGGCAAGCCGCTGCACCGCCTGCACCTGTTTCGCAAGGAGCTCGCATGATCGCCCGTCAGGACATCGAGGCGCTGGTCGCGCAGGCGGCGCTGGCACCCAACGTGCACAACACGCAGCCGGCGCGCTGGCGCGCTGAGGCGGATGGCGCGACGCTGTTTGAGGATTTGCGCAGGCGCCTCACGGCGGGCGATCCGACCGGACACGACGCCGCGATCAGCCTGGGTGCGGTGGCTGAAGGCTTTCGAATCGCGGCATCCGTTGCAGGTTACGGCGTTGAGCCTGCACAGGCTGAAGCCGCGTCTGACGCACAGTTGCGGCCAGTCGCGCGCTTCAAGCTGACGTCAGGCGGCACAGCAGATCCATTGGCAAACTTCGTCGAGCAACGGCGATCCTGGCGCGCAGCCTTTGACACAGTGACGTCTTCTGACCGTACGACCGCACATGTTGTGGCCAGCGAAGACACCGCCGTGCTGGCAGACCCCGAGACGCTGAAGCAGGCCGGCGAGGTGCTGAACCGCGCCAGCTGGAGCTTTATCGCCCGTGATGATTTCCGCGCCGAGTTGCTGGCCTGGATGCGGCTGAAGCGCTCGCACCCGGACTGGGCGCGCGACGGCATGAACACCGATGCCATGGCGATGAGCGGCTTCGAAGGGTTTGGCGCGGGGCTGGTGCTCGGGCCCCTGTTCAAACCGCTGAAGTCGCTCGGGTTGGCGCAGTCGCTCACTGCTGAGGCCAAACTGGCGGAAGGTGCGGCAGCCCTCGTGTTGTTCTACCGCCCGCGTGGCGAGGACCCGTTTGTCAGCGGCGCAAACTTCTACCGGCTGTGGCTGCGTGTCGAGCAGGCCGGCTTCGCGGCGTCGGTGCTGGCGTCGCTGGCCGATGATCCCCAGGCATCGCAATGGTGCTGCGCACAGGCCAAAATCGGAGCAGACCGGCGGCTGGTGAATGTGCTCAGGATTGGCCGCCGCACCGGCGCTGCCGCGCCGCGCGCCCGATTGCCACTGGCAGAGGTGTTGGTGGGCTAGCGCCAGGGCAGAACGTCAGGCGGCAGGCGTCGTGCGAAACGGTCAAGCAGCGCCAGAAGCACCAGCACCACGACGATTGTCGAGACGGCGACAGCCGCGGCGAGTGTCGAGAGGCCGGCTTCCTCCAGACTGAAAAGCGCCACGCCGAGGGTCTCGTTGCCGGCTGACCAGAGCAGCGCCGAGAGCGTCAGCTCATTGAACGCGGACATGAAGACCAGAAGCGCTCCGGCCATCGCAGCGGGCGCAACAAGCGGCGCGGAGATTGTTGCCAGTCGGCGCAGGCGCGACGCGCCCGAGGCCGCCGCAGCCTCGTCGAGATCATCGGGGATCTGGTCGGCGGAGGCCATGACGGGTCGCAGCGCCAGCGCCAGAAAGCTCATCGCGTAGGCGATCAGGATAATCCATGCCGTGGCGTAGAGGCTGCCGATCACGGGCAGCGGGCGCAGGAACAGCAGGATGCAGGCAATCGCCAGCACGATGCCGGGCATGGCGTAGGGCAACTCGGTTGCGCCGAGCAGAAGCGACCGGGAACGTCCGCCCATGCCCTTCAGCACAATCACGACGGGAATGGCGACAAGCGCCAGTGCCACGGCCGTACCGCCGGCAAACAGGATTGAGTTGCGAAACGCGCGCGAGGTCGAATCCTGACGGAACAGAACCTCGGCATAGTTGGAAAGTGTTGCGGTTTCAGACGTAAGAGGGACCCCGAATGTAGGCACCAGAGACGTCGCGATCAGCGCCGCTATAGGTGCCAACACAATCGCAAGGATGATCGCCCAGGCGAGGATTGCCGCCGGCAATCGCCAGGACCCGAGATTCCACGACGAACGCCGCCCGCCGGCAAATCGCGCAGGTGCACGCCTGAGCGCCAGCGACTGGGCGAGGATGCCTGCCAGTACCAATCCGCCGATAGGCACCGAGAGCGCCGCCATTTCAGGCAAGACGCCAGGGCCGAAGCTCGACATGCGCTGATAGATCAGCGTTGGCAGCGTGTTGTAGTTGACCGGCATGCCCAGCAGCGCGGGAATACCAAAATTGCCGACACCGGACACGAAGGCGAGCGCAGCAGCGGCGATGATCCAGGGCCTGATGAGCGGCAGTAGGACTGTGAACACAATGCGCAGCGGCCGGGCTCCGGCGGCCTGAGCAGCCTCGATCAGTTCGGCCGGAATGCGCGACAGGCCGGCACGCAAGGTGATGAACACCAGGGGCGCATGCTGCACGCCAAAGAGCAGAATGATGCCGCCGCGCCCGAGCAGCGGGTTGGGCGAGCCGGGGGCCGGTTGCATGCCGAAAACCGAAAGCAAGGTACTGGAAGGGCCAAACAGGTTGAGCCAGGCCAGCGCCGTCACCTGCGGTGCAACGACGAGCGGGAGCAGCAGCAGAAAGCCGATGATCCTGCGGCCAGGAAGGTCGGTCAGTGCGACGGCGAAGGCAAAGGATGCGCCAAGCCCCAAGGCAAGAACCGCCCCCCACAGAGAGGTATCAAGGGTCCGCCATGCAGCGCGCAGAACAGCAGGCTTTTGCAGGCGGTCAACAAAGGCGGCGAGGTCGAGCAAGCCGCCAGGCGCTATCCCCGTCGAGACAAGCTGAAGCATCGGCGCCAACGCCAGCAGTGCAATCAACAGGACAACGGCGATCTTCGGCGCGAGGTTCTGGCCCGGCGATGTGAGCTTCGGTTGGCTCCCGGCGGGTTGTGGTCCGCCGAGCGCAATATCCTGTACCGCCGACAAGGTTGGCCTACTGCCCCATCACTTCGGTGAACTTCTCTTTGTTGGCCGCATCGTCGGCAAGGGCCTTCGTCGCGTCATAGGGCAGAATGGTGATGGTCGCGCGGTCAGGGTAACCGGCTGGCATTGCGACATCGCTGCTGACCGGAATGTAGCCCTGGCTCGCTGCAAGTTTCTGACCTTCGCTGGAGAGAATAAAATTGACGAAAGCCCTGGCAGCGTCCGGGTTCCGGGCGGTTGACAGGATGGCGACCGGCTCGGTCACCGCCGAAACACCATCGGTGGGGAAGACGAACTCGACCGGCGCACCCTTGGCCTTCTCGCGGATCGGCATGTAATCGACGATCATGCCGAACAGCTTGTCGCCACCCGATACGGCCTTGAGCACATCGCCATTGCCGCCGGCTGCCTGGGCGCCATTGGCGGCGAGCGCTGCGTAGTAGTCCCAGCCCTGCGTGAAGTTGGTGGTGAGCGTGACAGCGTGGATCATGGCGGCACCCGAGGTGAGCGGGCTCGGCATCGCTACCAGACCCTTTGCTTCGGGCCTGGTCAGGTCAGCCCAGCTTTCAGGCTTGAACGGCGCCTTGGTGTTGTAGACGATGCCTGTGGTGATCAACTTCGTGGGGAAGTAGGTCTTGTCCTTGTCGATGAGTTCGGGCGCAATGCCGGGCGCATCGACGTCAGCGAAGGCGGCCAGCCGGCCCTGAGCCTTAAGGCTTTCCATCGTGACGATGTCAGCGATCAGCAGAACGTCCGGCTGTGGCTGGCCGGCAGCGATTTCAGCCTGCAGCTTGGCGAGGATTTTCGGCGTACCGTCACGCACCCACTCGACCGTGACGCCCGGATACTTCGCCTTGAAGGCGTCAGCCGTCTGCTGGGCGTCGGTGTTTGGCTGGCTGGTGTAGAGCACCAGCTTGCCCTCGATAGCAAATGCCTGTCCAAGGCCTGCAGCAGCGCAATGGCCGCCAGGAGCGTACGCTTCATGTCATTCCTCCAGATTGGCACCAGCCACAGCCGGCAAAGCCTCTCCCTATGCCCGCCGCATAACGATACGATGACACAGGCTTTTCACATCGGGCAAAGAGACGCAAGCCGCAGGAAAGCAGTTGAAACATAGATCCGCGCCGTTGACGGCACACTCGCGCGGATCGATAGCCTTCACCCATGCCGCCAGCCACGAAAACCGCATCAGCCGAAACGCCAGTAGTCGGCTTTTTTCGCCTGCCCAACAGCATTGGCCTGGCGCTGCCGTCCTACGAGACCGCGGGTGCTGCAGGGATGGATCTGCGCGCGGCGGTTCCCGAAGACAGGCCGCTGATCCTGCTCCCCGGCCACCGGGCGCTGATCCCGACAGGGCTTGTCATCGAGATTCCTGCGGGTTTCGAAGGCCAGGTGCGGCCACGCTCCGGCCTCGCTGCGAAATACGGCGTAACGGTGCTGAATTCACCCGGAACGGTCGACAGCGACTATCGTGGCGAGGTGCAGATCATCCTTATCAATCATGGTAATGACGAGTTCACCGTGACGCGTGGCGAACGCATTGCCCAACTGGTCATCGCGCAGGTCCGGCAATCATTGGTCGAGGAGCGCCTGGAGCTTTCTGCCACCACGCGGGGAACAGGCGGATTTGGATCGACCGGCACAGGCTGATCTGTCGGGAGGCTGATCTGGCTCAGCATCCGGCAATTGCTGGTCGCCAGCAGGCATCATAGAAATGGCGGGTCAAAGGAGTGCGCCATGATCCCGCCCAGCCCCTTCCGCCTGCTGCACGAAACGACATTCGTCATACCCAATCCACACGACATCGGTACCGCCAGGCTGCTTGAGAACCTTGGTTTCCAGGCACTGGCGACAACCAGCGCAGGCTATGCGTTCACGCGCGGGCTGGCCGATGGAGATGTCGGCTTCGAGGCAATGATCGCGCATTGTAAGGAAATGGTCGCGGCGACATCCCTGCCGGTTTCTGCAGATCTGGAGAAAGGCAAAGGCGACAGCCCCGAAAGTGCTGCGGAAACAATCTTTGCTGCAGAGGCGGCCGGGCTCGCTGGCTGCTCCATCGAGGATCACACGGGCGACCCTGCGCGACCCATCTACGATTTTGACCATGCGGTTGAGCGCGTGGCGGCGGCGGCCGAAGCGGCCCGGTCGCTGAAGCGTGATTTCGTGTTCACCGCCCGCGCCGAAAACCTGCTGTGGGGCGTGACCGATATGGATGACACGATCCGTCGTCTACAGGCATTCGAAAAAGCTGGCGCGGATGTGCTGTTTGCGCCTGGGCTGGGTGATATCGACACCGTGCGCACCGTCTGCGCAGCAGTGTCCCGGCCCGTCAACGTAATCCCATTCACTGGTGCGACGGTTGCAACCTTGTCTGACGCCGGAGTGAAGCGAATTTCTGTGGGCTCACGACTTGCCAACACCGCATTCGGTGCCGTGCGTCGCGCGGCGCAAGAGATTCTGGGGACCGGCAGTTTCGAATTTGTCAAAGAGGCCATGCCCTTTGGTGAGTTGCAGGCGCTGTTTGCAAAGGCGGAGCAGTGACATTGATCACCCGGCTTCTAGTTGGCATCCTTCTTGGGATAAGTGTCGCACCCGCACAGGCGCAGGACGTGAACAAGCTGCGCGACAGCATCCAGGCCTGCTGGAATCTGCCAGCCGGGGAGAACATCAAGGGCAAAGTCGTTGTACGCTTCCACCTGAACCGCGACGGATCACTGGCGGGCGAACCGGAGATCATCGAGCGAAGCGAGGGTGATGCCGTTGAGGTGATCGCACAGAGTGCCATACGTGCGGTCAGGGTCTGTGCTGCCCGGAAGCAGTTCGCTTTCTCCGCCGAAACCTATCAGGACTGGCGCGAGATGATCGTGACATTTGATCCGGGTGATCTTCTCTAGGCGGACGAGATAGTTCGTCGATAGCCCGCCGCCCGCGTCGGTGATGCAGGAACAGGTCGGGATAGCCTTGCCCGCAGTCTTCAGACCGTCTCCAGATACGTCAGGTGCTCGAACGTCGTGACCTGCTCGGCAAAGGCCTCCATCTCCTGGCGCTTGCAGTCGACCAGCATCTGCTGGAGCGTCCGGGAGAAGATGCGCGGGATCGCCGCACCATCCTCGAAATCCTCCACAGCTGACGCCCAGTCCGGTGGCAGACTGGGTAGGTCGCGGGAATAGGCGTTGCCGACGATCGGCTCCGGCGGAGTTGCTTCGGCCTCCATGCCTTCGAGCGCCGCACCCAAAACGGCAGCCAGCACCAGATACGGATTGGCGTCAGCACCAGCGACGCGATGCTCGATGCGCCGCGCCTTGGTGCTGCCACCGGGAATGCGAACTGCGGTCGTGCGGTTCTCATAGCCCCAGGCAACGGCAATTGGCGCATGCGTGCCGGGCCGCAGGCGGCGGTAGGAGTTCATGTGCGGTGCAAACAGCAATGTCGTCTCCGGCATGGCGTTCAGCAGGCCACCAACCGCATGGCGCAGAATATCCGAGCCCGCATCGGTGCCATCGTCGAACACGTTGCGCCCGAGGCTGTCGAGCAGGCTGAAATGCACGTGCAGCCCGCTGCCGGCGCGGTCGCCATAAGGCTTGGCCATGAAGGTCGCAGCAAAGCCGTGCTTGCGCGCGATGCCACGCACGACCTCCTTGAACAGCACCGCGTCATCGGCGGCCTTCAGCGCATCGGCGACATGCACCAGGTTGATTTCAAATTGCCCCGGACCGTTCTCGGCGATGGCCGTATCGGCCGGGATGTCCTGCGCCTCGCAGGCTGCATAGACGTCATCGAAGAACCGATGAAAATGATCCATCTCGCGGATCGAAAGCACGGCATCGGAATCGATGAGCTTGCCGGATACCGGCGAGATTGGCGGCTGCGGGCGATCCGCCGAGGGATCGACCAGATAGAACTCCAGTTCGGTCGCCACAACTGGCGTGAGCCCGTGCCTGGCGAAGCGGCGGGTCACAGCCGCCAGCGCCTGTCGCGGGTCGCCCAGAAAGGGCTGGCCGTCCTCTGTGGCGAGCCATAACGGGATAAAGGCGGTCGGCCGGGGCGTCCAGTCGATGGGCAGCGGTCCCCTGCCCGTCCACTGGCAAATGCCGTCGGCATCGCCCGTTTCAAAGACCAGACGCCCGCCGACAATGTCCTCGCCCCACACATCAACGCCTGCGGTCGAAACCGGCATGCGGATTTCGCCTTCGAGCGCCTTGCGCGCATGGGTGCTGGGGATACGCTTGCCGCGAGCAATACCGTTCAGGTCATAAAAGGCAGCGCGCAAACTGGAAATCTCGGCGTGCTGCTCAATCCACTCAACAAATTCATCTGGAGACAATTTGGATCTCGTTCTGCATCTCTGCACATGTGGTTCCAGTTGATCAGCCATTTCCGCCCACACACAGAATAGCTGCGGCGGCAGTCCTCCACCGCCGCGAGCACAGTCTAGCATGATGCCGAAAAGTTGCAGACTTTTCGGACAAACATCATGCGTCGAACAAAGAGTCAGCGTTGCTATTTCAGAACGTCAGTCCAAATCCGCGTGTAGATTTGCTGAACCTCCGGCGCACAGGCGAGGTTGAATTTGCCGGCCGCCACAAACTCCGCCGGGATGTTGATCTCGGGCGCGGTCTTCATATCGTCGGGCATGAAGGCCTCAGACCCGGAAATGCCGTTGGCGTAGCGTGCGAAGGCTGAGATCAGCGCGGCATTCTCCGGCTCCATGATGAAGTTCAGGAACAGCTTGGCGTTCTCGACATTCTTCGCGTCCTTGAGGATCGCCGCATTGTCCATCCAGATCGGGTAGCCTTCCTTGGGATAGCCGTAGACGATATCGGCATTCTGCATCCGGGCTCTGAAGGTTGAGCCGTTGTAGAAGGTGCCGGCAGCCGCATCGCCCTTGGAGAACATTTCGATGCTGCCATAGTCGATGGTTGCCCATTTCGGCTTTGCCGCGACCAGTGAGTCACGCACCTTCTTCAGCACCTCCATGTCGCCAGTGCAGGGTTCGCCGCCGACATAGGTGATGGCCAGGTGCATGATGTCGTTAAGCTCGGGCAACACGTTCACCTTGCCGGCCAGTTCCGGCGGTGGGTCCATGAACAGTTTCGATGTGTTCGGATCGCCGGAATAGACCTTGGTGTTCACGGCCATGCCCGTGGTGCCCCACTGCCACGGCACCGAATAGCGACGACCCTTGTCGAAGGGGACGTCGACCCAGCGCGGATCCATATTCTTGAAGTTCGCCATCTCGTCTGGCCGCGATTCCAGCAGCAGGCCTTCGCTGATGTATGTCGGCATCGCGCTGGCCGACGGCACGACAATGTCATAGCCGGAGCCGCCCTGTCTGATCTTGGCAAGCGCGGTATCGTTGGAATCGTAGTCGGTGACGGTGACCTTGACCTTGTGGGCTTCCTCAAACTTCTTGATCAACTCGGGGTTGGTGTAGTTGCCCCAGTTGAAAATGTTGAGCGCGCCCTCTGCCTGAGCGCCTGACGTTGCAAGCAGCGCTGCAAACGCGGTTGATGCGAGCAGTCCATGCGGTTTCATGCGAATTCCTCCAGTTTGTCCTGTTCAGGATCGTTTGCGGTTGATGAGAAAGAAGATCGTGACGATGAGGATCGAGATCGCCAGGAAGACGGTCGAGATGGCGTTCATCTCGGGCGTGACGACACGCCTGATCTGGCCGAGCATGTAGGTTGGCAGCGTGTCCTGCCCGCCGGATTTGACGAACTCGGTGATCACGACATCGTCGAGGCTGATCACGAAGGCGAGCATGAAGCCAGCCAGGATGCCGGGCCAGAGCAGCGGCAGCGTCACCCGATGAAACGTCGCCCAGCGCGACGCGTAGAGGTCTGCGGCGGCAGCCTCCAGACTGGAATCCATGTTCTCCAACCGGGCGCGGATCGGCAGATAGGCGAAGGGAATGCAGAAGGCGGTGTGGGCCAGCATCAGGTAGCCTAGCCCCGAGTAGCCGGTGGCCACCTTGACCTGCGAAAACAGGATCAGCAGCGCCACCGCCGTGACGATCTCCGGCACCATCAGCGGCGTGTTGATGAGGCCGTAGATGGCGCGGCGGCCGCGATACTCCGCCACACGCGTGGTCGCCAGCGCTGCCATGGTCGCGGCTATGGTTGCAGTGATTGCGGCGACGCCTGCAATCTGCAGCGAGCGGATCGACGCAGACACGACCTGCTCGTTTTGCCAGGCGGCCTTGAACCAGCGCAGCGAAAACCCTTCCCAGATCGCGATCGACGACCCCGCATTGAAGGCGTAGATCACCAGCGTGAAGATCGGCAGGTAGAGGAAGATGAAGGCGCAGACGGCAATCGTCGAAAAGCCGGTCTGGTGTTCAACGGAGTAGCGCCTAGCCATGACGGACATCCCCGTTGCGGGAATTGCGCGCATAGAGCATCAGCGACAGCATCACGATGGCGAGCATCGCCATCGACAATGAGGCGCCGAGCGGCCAGTTGCGCCCCTGCCCGAACTGCAACTCGATCATGTTGCCAAGCATCAGGCTCTTGCCGCCACCCAGCAGGCGCGGCGTCACATAGGCCCCGAGCGACGGGATGAAGACGAGGATGCAGCCCGCGACAATACCTGGTTTGACCAGTGGAACGATGATCCGCCACAGCACCGCCCAGCGCGAG
>CAYZQP010000037.1:0-14180 GCA_964480545.1 uncultured Mesorhizobium sp.
GATTGGCGCGGTGCAGCGCACGCTGGGGTCGGGCGTCATTGCTCTGCACGCGGCGGGTGGGCTGCCCGGCGAGATGCACAAGCTTTGGCAGGCCGGCGGGCCGGGAACCTACCACGCCGAATACGGCTTTTCGACCATGGGTTACGAGATTGCCGGCGGGCTCGGCGTGAAGATGGCGCGGCCCGACAAGGAGGTCGTCGTGATGATCGGCGACGGCTCCTACCTGATGCTGAACTCGGAGATTGCGACCTCGGTAATGCTGGGGTTGAAGCTGACCATCGTGTTGCTCGACAACCGGGGCTATGGCTGCATCAACCGGCTGCAGATGGCGACCGGCGGCGCGAACTTCAACAACCTCCTGAAGGATTCGTATCACGAGGTTCTGCCGGATATCGACTTCGTCGCGCATGCGCAGAGCCTTGGCGCAATCGCCGAGAAAGTCGCGTCGATCGGCGATCTCGAAGGCGCGTTGAAGCGCTCGAAGAAGAACGACCGCACGACCGTCATTCTTATCGACACCGACCCGTTGATCTCAACCAGCGAGGGTGGGCACTGGTGGGATGTCGCGGTGCCGGAAGTCAGCGACCGCAAACAGGTGAATGCGGCGCGCAAGGCCTATGAGCTGGCGGTGAAACTGCAACGGGTCGGCAATTAACGGAGCCTCATCTTGAAAGCCAAACTTGGAATGTCGCCCATCGCCTGGTGGAACGATGACCTGATCGAACTCTCCGAGGACGTCTCGCTGGAGGAATGTCTGCGCCAGTCACGCTCAGCCGGGTTCACCGGCATGGAGCAGGGACGGCGCTTTCCCTCGACGCCCGGGGAGATGCTGCCGATCCTGCGCGCCGCCGACGTGACACTGTGCGGTGGATGGTTCTCCGGCACACTGGCGGCCGATGGCGACCTCGCGGCCAACAAGGACCGCATCGCGCCGATGATCGAGCTGTTCAAGGCGGTCGATGCGCCCTGCATCGTCTATGGTGAGGTTGGCCGCTCGATCCAGGGCAACCGTGCCATCCCGCTGGCCAGCAAGGCCGTGCTCTCGGAAGACGAGATGAAGACCTATGCACGCCAGCTCACGGCATTTGGCGAGTGGTGCACAGAACAGGGCATGCCGCTCTCGTACCATCACCACATGGCTGCCGTCGTGCAGTTCGAGCACGAGCTCGACGCCTTCATGAACCATTCTGGCGAAGGCATCCCGCTTCTGTTCGACGCCGGGCATATGGCCTTCGCCGGCGGTGATGTGCTGCGCGTCATCGACAATCACCACAAGCGCATCACCCATGTGCATACCAAGGATATACGCCAGCCGGTGGTCGATGCGCTCGACTGGAAGAAGCAGTCCTTCCTGGATGCAGTGGCGCTCGGCGCCTTCACCGTGCCCGGCGACGGCTCACTGGATTTCGAGGCGATCGTCAAGCGCTTTGCCGACTACGGCTATGAAGGCTGGTTCGTCGTCGAGGCCGAGCAGGACCCGAAGAAATCGCCGCCACTGAAGATGGCCCAGATCGGCCACAAGGAATTGATGCGGGTAATGAGCTCCGCCGGCTATACCGTGGAGACCAAAGGTTTCCCCGCATAAGGATTTCGCCAGATGGCCAGCAATACGTCACACCCGTTTTTCGACCCGCTGTGGCGACGTATCATACTGGTCGCCGCCTGCGCGGTCTGGTTCGCGCTCGAGATGCTCTACGGGACTCAGCTCTGGCAGATGCTGGTGGGCGCTGTGACTGTCTATGGCGCATACGCCTACCTCTACAATTACACGCCAAGCGTGTCGCAGAAGGATGAGACCTGAAATGTCCAAACTCCTGGTCAAGCCGAAAAGAACAACCGGCCTGGTCGCCAGCGTCACGCCGAAAAGTGCGGGCTGGAAATATGTCGGCTTTGATCTGCACCGCCTGAAGAAGGGCGAGACTGCGTCCGGCACCTCCGGCAATTGCGAACTCTGCCTCGTCTTCGTTACCGGCCGGGGAAATACGACTGCTGATGGTGTGCCGCTTGGCCTGCTGGGCAAGCGCATGTCGCCGTTCGATGGTGCGCCGTGGTCGGTCTATCTGCCGGCTGGTACGAGTTGGTCCGTCACAGCCGAGACAGATGTCGAGCTTGGCGTCTGCTCGGCCCCGAGCCTTGGCGGTGGTCTGCCGGTGCGCGTCATCTCGCCGGAGCAACTCGACAAGCAGGTGCGCGGCAAGGGCACCAACACGCGCTACGTCACCAACATCCTGCCTGAAACGGAGGCCGCGGATTCGCTGCTGGTGGTCGAGGTCATCACGCCGGGCGGTCACACCTCCAGCTACCCGCCGCACAAACACGATCAGGACAATCTGCCCGCAGAATCCTATCTCGAGGAAACCTACTATCATCGCCTCAACCCGCCGCAGGGATTTGCCTTCCAGCGCGTCTATACCGACGCCGACAAGAACGGGGTTCGCGCGCTCGATGAAGCGATGGCAGTGGAGGATGGCGACATCGTGCTGGTGCCCAGGGGATATCACCCCTGCGCCGCCTGCCACGGTTACGACCTGTACTACCTGAACGTCATGGCCGGCCCGAAGCGCACCTGGAAGTTCCACAACGCGCCAGAGCACGAGTGGCTGCTGAAGGCCTGAGCTACGAAAAGGCTCAGGCTCGTCCGAAATGCCGCCTGGGTGGCCCGCCCGGTCTCGTCCTGTGCAGCAACCAGAGCATAAGCAAGCCGACGCTGATCAACGCGCCATAGGCTGCAACCCGCTTCCAGTCACCCGGTGTTGCGATTCGGGTGAATCCGATTTCCTCATGAGAGCGCAGCACTGTGATGGTGTCACCCGGTGCAGCTTGCACGGGAATGAACTCATCGGGCACCCAGCGTTTGCGGTGAGTGCCGTCAAGATGATCGATCAGCAATTGATACATTGGCTCGACCCGGAGCCGGACATCCTGACCTGAGAAATCAAAGCGTGAGGCCAGGGGTGCCTTGTTGGGCGACTCGCAAGGTTCGGCCGCCTCAACGCGCCAAATGACACGCTTCTCGCTTCGGGGAACCTTGTACTCAACGATGCAGACGTCGGTGAGTTGAATGATCTCGGCCTGTGCCGGGCGCCATGTTGCCTGAGCAAATACGAACAGGAAGACACCGCGGGAAACCAGGACCATAACCAGCAAGATAATTGCGCTCAATGTCCACTTGCCGATGCGCTTTAATGACTTCAGACTCTTTGCCTGCACTTCCTTCAGCCGGACAACAGCTTCCTGGTTCAGGTTCAGAGTAAGTGGCTCACCCCGACGCATAAGTGCAATTGAGGGCAGCGCCAGTATCATAAGGGCGAGCGTTGGCAGAACAGCGAAGAAGGTCGAGAACACCAGCGGGAATTGAAACCGCGCATGACTGGAAAGACATGCAGTCTCAAACGTCGCGTAGCCCTTTTCACCCGACATCCACGCCCCGTCGATGCCCGCGATTGAATGGTAGATGGGCACCGCGAGAATCACGAGAGCGCGCAACGACACCGACAGGTACTCTCGAACACAATGCTGGTCATATGCCAGCGCCAGACCTCTCAGGTTCGTAAGCAGGGCAAGAGGCAGACCGGCTGCTGCGTAAAGCGTCAGGCCGAGCACAGTTTTCGAAAACCAGGGCGCGCAGGCCGCCAGGTCGACCTTGATACCAACTGCCAGTGCGATCTGCGACATGACCGCAGTGTCTGCCCGCCATACGACGGCACCGACCAGAACAGCAAGCGTGGCGCAGATGGTCACTGCAGACCACCTGGCTTCCTGCACGATCTGCCTGCGCTCAATGTCGTTCATGCCATCAGGTTGGCAGAGACCAATTGAATAGTGATTGAAAGTGATGCCAATTCGTTTGAATTGGTTGCCAAGCCGCTAACGTGAGCACTTAAGGCTTTGCCAGGCGATTTGCGCTGCCCCTGCGTCACGCTCGAACCACCCACCGTCCGCCTTGCCATCCCCCGGCAACCTGCGGTTAACTGCGGCAAGGCCTTGCCCCTAAGGGGCAGCGGAGGAGGAACCGCGACGGCCACCGGGAGAGACGCATGGCCGACGGGCAGACGCACGAACGCATTCCAACGCCGCCAAAAAAGCCGCTTGTCGGCAATATGCTCACCGTCGATTCCGACGCGCCGCTGCAGAGCCTGATGCAACTGACGCGCGAGCTTGGGCCGATCTTCCGGCTGGATATGATGGGCACGCCGCTGGTCGTGGTGTCCGGTGCCAAGCTGGTCGAGGAAATCTGCGACGAGAAGCGTTTCGACAAGGCCGTGCGCGGGCCGCTGCGCCGCATCCGTGGCCTCGCCGGCGACGGCCTCTTTACCTCCGACACCCAGGAGCCGAACTGGCACAAGGCGCACAACATTCTGCTGCCGACCTTCGCCCAGCGCGCCATGACCGGCTACCTGCCGCTGATGGCCGACATTGCCAACCAGCTCTGCCAGAAATGGGAGCGGCTCAACGCCGATGACGAGATCGACGTCGTGCATGACATGACAGCACTTGCGCTGGATACGATCGGCGTCTGCGGCTTCGACTACCGCTTCAATTCCTTCTACCGCCGCGACTACCACCCCTTCATCGACGCGCTGACCCGCACACTGGAAACCTGCATGGTGCAGCGCGGCCTGCCGTTCGAGAAGGTGATCCTGCGCAAGCGTCTCGACCAGATGAAGAACGACATCGCCTTCATGTCGAATCTGGTCGACGACATCATCCGCGAGCGCCGCAAGGGCGGCGGCGATCAGGCGCAGAAGGACTTGCTGAACTTCATGCTGGCCGGCGTCGACAAGCAGACGGGCGAGAGCCTGTCGGATGAAAATATCCGCTACCAGATCATCACCTTCCTGATCGCGGGTCATGAGACGACCTCAGGCCTGCTGTCCTTCACCCTCTATTTCCTCGTCAACAACCCGGACGTGCTGGAGCGCGCCTATGAGGAAGTCGACCGCGTGCTCGGCAATGACATCGGCATCATGCCGAACGCGCAGCAGGTGAGCCACCTCACCTATGTCCAGCAGATACTGAACGAGGCGCTGCGCCTCTACCCCACTGCCCCGGCACTTGGCATCTATCCCTACAAGGACGAGATCATCGGTGGCAAATACAAGCTGAAGAAGAACACCTTCATCACGCTGCTGACACTGATGCTGCATCGCGACCCCACCGTGTGGGGGCCGGAGCCGGAAAAATTCAACCCCGAGAATTTCTCGCGCGAGGCGGAAGCCGCGCGTCCAGTGGATGCGTTCAAGCCCTGGGGCAATGGACAGCGCGCCTGCATCGGGCGGCAGTTTGCCATGCAGGAGGCGACGCTGGTGCTTGGCATGTTGCTTCAGCGTTTCCAGTTCTTCGACCACAAGAAGTACCAGCTGAAGATCAAGGAATCGCTGTCGATCAAGCCGGATGGCTTCACGCTGAAAGTGCGCGAGCGCCCAGGGCGCACCCGCAGCGTCACCGTGCCGGGCGCAGCGCTGGCCGGCGCTACCGAGGCTACGGCGCCCGTTGCCACCAAGCGACCGAAGCATGGCACCAAGGCAACTGTGCTGTTCGGCTCCAACCTCGGCACCACCGAGGAGCTGGCGCGGGACATCGCCAATTCCGCCGAACTGAACGGCTTTGATTCCGCGCTGGCCGATCTGGACTCTGCGGCGGGCAACCTGCCGACCGAAGGCGTTACCATCATCGCCAGCGCCTCCTACAATGGCGCGCCGCCGGACAATGCCGCGCGCTTTGTGAAGTGGCTGACTGAGGCGCCAGCGGGTGCCGCCAAGGGCGTGAACTATGTTGTGTTCGGCTGCGGCAATCGCGACTGGGCCTCCACCTATCAGTCGCAGCCGCGCATGATCGACGAGCGGCTGGAAGCGCTGGGCGGCAACCGTCTCGTGCCACGCGGCGAGGGTGATGCCCGCGAGGATCTCGACGGCCAGTTTCAGGACTGGTTCAAGACGCTGTGGCCAGGCGTTGGCAAGGGGCTCGGCCTCGACATTGATTTCTCCGATCAGGGCGTCGCCGAGCCACTGTTCGAGATGGAGGTGATTTCCGACTCTGCGACCAATCCGGCGATCACCCAGACGGGCGCAAAGCCGGTGACAATCACTGCGATCACCGAGTTGCAGAACACCAGGAAGTCGGGCCGCTCGACCCGCCATATCGAGCTCAGCCTGCCGCGCGGCATGAGCTATCGCCCCGGCGACCACCTCTGCGTCGTGCCGCGCAATCGGCTCGACCTGGTCGAGCGCGTCGAGCGCCGCTTCGGCTTCTCGCCGGGCGCACGCATCCGCCTGAAAACCACGGCCGGCCGCCACGCACCCTTCCCCATTGAGGGGCCGGTCTCGGTGCGCCGCATCCTGACGGATTATCTGGAGCTGCAGGCCGTCGCCACGCGCAAGCAGGTGCAGGCGCTGGCAGCTGCCACGCGCTGCCCGATGACCAAGCCGAAGCTGGAGGCACTGGGTGCAGACGCGAAGGACGGCGTCGACCTCTACCGCGCCGAAGTGTTTGCCAAGCGCCGCTCGGTGCTCGACCTCTTGGAGGATCACCGCGCCTGCGAACTGACATTCGCGCAATATCTCGAAATGCTGCCGCTGATGGGCCCGCGCTATTACTCGATCTCGTCATCGCCAAGCACAATGGGCGATGGCTGCTCGGTCACCGTCGGCGTGGTCGAAGGCGAGGCGCGTTCGGGCCACGGCACCTATCGCGGCGTCTGCTCGACCTATCTGGCCGACATGGAGCCGGGTGACGTCGCCTTCGCCGCGATCAAGGAAACCAAGGCCGGCTTCCGGCTTCCCGAAGATCCTTCTGTGCCAATCATCATGATTGGCCCCGGCACCGGCCTTGCCCCCTTCCGCGCCTTCCTTCAGGAGCGCGTGATGCAGAAGGGTGCGGGCGGCGAGCTCGGCCCCGCGCTGCTGTTCTTCGGCTGCCGCCATCCAGACGAGGATTTCCTCTACCGCAAGGAACTGGAGGCGATGGCCAAGGAAGGCATCGTTGATCTGCACGTCGCCTTCTCGCGTCACGACGGCAAGAAGACCTATGTGCAGGACCTTCTGCTCAAACAGCGCAAGCAGGTGTGGAGGCTGCTGGAAGCCGGGGCGCGGGTCTATATCTGCGGCGACGGCAGCCGCATGGAGCCCGACGTCAAGCGCGCACTCACGCGCATCTATGCCGAGGAAAAGGACGCCGACCCGGCCGACGCTGACCTCTGGATGGAGGAGATGGGCGCGACCGGCCGCTACAATCTGGATGTCTGGGCGGGCGGGTAGTTACTCTGCCGTTATCAGCGCTGCGGCGTCACAGCAGGCCGGCTCAACATCGCGATCAGATCAGCCTGCCGTGAAACTCCGGTCTTGGCCAGAACCGACTGGATCTGGGTCCGCACAGTGTTGATCGACACGTTGTGCGCAACGGCAATGTCGGACGCGGTGTCGCCAAGCATCAGGCTACGCACGATCCGCGCCTCGGTCGCGGTCAGGTCAAACAATCCCTGAAGTAGATCCACTTCGAGCGCGTTCCCGGCGGTCACGGGAGTGGCAACGATGATCCAGTCGCCACGCGCGAAGATATCGTGGGCCGCGCGCTTTACTTGGGTCAGGTGCAAGATGAGCGGCGGACAGCCATCAGCCGTTTGCACCGGGATTGACCCGACGGCTCGACCCGCCACCGGTTTCGCCAGCTCATCGCGGACAAGGCTGTCGGCTTTGGCATCCGCGATGTACAGCCTGTCATGCGCGCCAGTCGCGACGAAGGGTGACATCTTCTGGAACAGGCCGTTTGCGGCGAGAACGCGCCTGTCAGACCCGACAACTGCGGCTGGCAAGCCGACAGCCTCAAGCGTGGCGGTCGTGGCACGGGCACGATCGAGCCCGAGGCGCGCTGCGAGGTGGGCACTGCGGGCAAGATAGGGGCGAAGGGCATCAAGCCGTGTCACGGCCTCGGTTCCGAACGGGCCGTGCTCGGGCGGCACTCCCAGCTCGAAGCCAAGCAGATCGCCGCCAGGAACCGGAATGACTGTCCCCATCGTCCAGCCATATCCGATCGGCCGGGTGTATCTTTCGTAGATGGGATCGTTTTCGAGTTCCTCCAGCGTGCACAGGTCGATATCCCTCAGGAAGCCGTGGTGCTTCAGGCCAAGCGCGCGCCGTGGCCGAACATTGAGATCGAAGTTGCGGTCCTCGACATAGGCACGGAATCCCGGATCGTAGCTCTCGGTGGCGACGAAACGTATCTCTCCATCTGTCATTGCCATGAACGCGCCACCGCGCCCACCTGCGAATGTACACATGTTCTCGATGGCGTGCGGCCAAAGCTCGGGGATCACTGCCGCCTCGCAGAGCTGCTCCACCAGGTCAATAATCTCAGCTTGCACGGTCAGGTCGAAAGGTTCGAGTTGAGTTCACAAATCTACCAGAACAATTCACCCGGGAAAGCAACTCCTTCATCAAGGTTGATGATGCGAGATACTGACAAACACGGATTCTGGAATAGTCGATGGATAGATCGATCAACCTCAGAGGTTTTCAGATGAAACACATTCTCTTTCTCGCCGGACTATCGGTGCTGACGATGAGTTCACCCACAATTGCCGGGGAACTGCCAAGCTTCGGCAAGACGTGCATCGGCAAATCTGGATGGAACACCAATGTCTGCCTGTCGTCGAATGGCACGACCATCACCAGCAACTACAACTGGAAGGGTTCTGTTGCGACCAAGGGCACGCATACCGGATGCTCGGTGAGTGGCAGCACGATTTCCTGCTCCGGCGGGAAGTACAGCACCGAAAGGGGATCAGGAAAGATGGACCCGATCCGGGTAAAACTGTCCAATGGCAAGCCATCGAGTATCCGCTGGGTTTTCTAGGTCTCTGATTGCCGGCGACCGGCCCACCGGACCGGTCCCGGCAAACTGCGTGCTTGCCGTTTCCACCGCCTGACAAACAAAAAGCCCCGCCATTTCTGGCAGGGCTCCTGACTGCAGCGCTGCCTGAGCGGCCCGGTGCAGAACTACTGGTTGCTTTACGCTTACGCAGCCTTCTTGGTCAGGGCGGACACTTCGCTCTGGACCGACTTGAAACCGTCGACAGCGGCGGTGCGGGCAGCTTCGGCAGCTTCGCGGACCTTCTCGATGTTGGCGGCGGTGTTCTCACGAACGAAGTCGGCCTGGATCTGCACAGCTTCGTTGATCGACTTGGCAGCGGAGACCTTCTCGAGAGCGGTCAGCGAGGCCTTGACATTGGCGAGCGTCAGATCGAATGCGCCGCGCAGGAAATTGGCGTAGCCGCCGACAAACTTGGTGGTGATGCCTTCAGCGCCGTCAACAGCCTTGATGACGTTGGCATGAACGGTCTCTGCGCCAGATGCGGTCTTTTCGGCGCTCTTGGCGACAAACTCGCGAGCAGAGGCGGGAACTTCCATCTTGCCCTGGAAGCCTTCGAAGCTGGACTTGATCTGGTCGAAATAGGTGGTAGCGGCTTTTGTCTTCGGTGCGGTCTTGGTCATGGTCGTCTCCATCCTGAAATTAGCTATGGGTTGAGCCCCGCCCTCATTAGGCTCGGGGCGTGATCCACATATAGGACAGGTATTTGTGCATTGCAACATTTTTTGGATGTGCACTGCACAATTTTACATAACATGCTGAAAATACTAGCGTAATCTGAGGATGGAACCGCTAGCCGGCTTCAACCCAAGCCTGGCGAAGGCCTTCACCGCGCCGGAAACCGCCTTCCTCAGCGCATCCGGACTCCCCACGCTCTCGCCGTCGATGGTCGCAGCAATGCTGCAATCCATCTGGTCAGCAAAGGTTTCGGCCGCACGGATCAGCTGTTCCAGTACATGCTCGGGCGCTGGCGTCCGGGCCGGATCAAGGGTGAAGTTCACCCACCTGAAATGCTGTCGGCCCGCGCCGATCTCCTCGGGCAGTACATAACCAAAGCGCTCATCATTGAACTCGACCCAGATCAGATGGTCGCCCGCCCCGGTCGGATCGCTCCACTGGAAGCAGTCCATGTCGCCCCAGCGAAACCCCATCGAGTAGAGAATGAACCAGGCGCGCCGGCCATCCATCATCGCTGCGTCTTCATCGACGAAGCAGACAATGCTGACACTGTCGGGCTTCACCGCCACGATAGCGCGTGCCGTGACCAGCTGGCGCTGATCTGCGCCTTGTCGAGTTCGCCGCGCGAAAAACCCTCGGGGCGGCTGGCCAACCACTCTGACAGCCGGCGCGAGGCACTCACCAGATCGTCCGCCGAGACGTCACCCGGCTCGCTCAATGACCAACCGGCAATCAGCGCTGCTCCGGTTGCCGGACCATCGGCCGATGTCAGATAGGTGGTCTCGCCTTCCGGCGTAATGCAGTAGAGCCATGGGTCGCCGAACGACTTTCTCAGCTCGCGAGGTATCGCTGCCTCAAGTGCGAGGCAGTCAAAGAGCGTGGTGGCCGTGTAGGTCACGGCACATTCTGCGGTCCGGTCCGGGCCATATCTTTCCGGTTCGTCATCAAGCGCGGGATCTGCCGGCGGCGGCTCGAGATGCAGCATGATCTCGATTTCGTTGGTGCCCGGCATAGCGGCCTCGGCACGGTCGACCGACTCCGTCTGGGTCGAGAGGTCGAGATTATCCGCAGTTGCCGTATCCGCAGCCAACTTATCCGCATCTTGCGGCGTAGCATCGGCACCCGGCTGCTCCTTTGCGCGCCCGCGCCAGAAATCGACCAACTTGCGAAACATGCACACCCCCCGGTGGAAACCGGATGGTATCTCCGGGAGCCGCTTTGTCCAGTGCTTCAGCTCGCGTCAGCCGGCAGGTTTCGCGGCGCGCGCCGCCTGCACCTCCTCTGTCACCAGATCAATCAACTCCTGCGCGCCAAATGCCGCCAGTGGCTTGCCGTTGACATAGAAGGTCGGTGTCCCCTGCAGGTTGATCGCCTGCATGTCGGCAACATCCTGCTGCAGCACGTTTGTGATGGCCGGCAGCGTCGCGTCCTGCCGCGCCTTTGCAACATCCAGGCCTGCACTTGCCGCACTTGCCCAGGCTTTCTCCAGATCGGGCGCGCCATGATCCGCCCATTGCGGCTGGTCACGGAACAGCGCCTGCAACACCGCCTCAAACTTGCCCTGCAGGCGCGACGCCTCAAGAATACGCACCGCCTCGTCCGAGCCTTCATGCAGCGGCGCATAGCGCACCACCAGTCGAAGCTCCTGCGGGTATTGCTCCATGATCTGCTTCACCACCGGGTAGAAGGCGCGGCAGGCTTCACAGGAAGGATCGAGGAACTCGACGATGGTCACCGGTGCATCGACCGGCCCGATCACGGGTGAATGGAACCGAACCAGTGCGCTGTCGGCAATTGCCGGAGGCGCGGGCGGCTCCGGCTTGCGGTAGAGCGCGGCTGCACCGGCAAAGGCTGCAACCGCAAGCGCGGCGGTTCCGACGAGGAGGAGGCGGCGGTTCATGAAGTTCTCCGTCTGACGAGCAAGAGTAAAGCGGCAATGGCCAGGAACGCGGCGAGCGAGAGCAGCGGCAAGGGCACATCCATCACCGCCATGTCAGCACCCGAACAGGACGGCCCCGTGCGGGTGCAAGGCTGGATCGCCTCGGGAATGATCCCCGCATAGACCAGCAGGTGAAACCCCGCGATCAGAGCCCCACCGATTGCCAGCGGCAGGCCATAGCGCCACACACCGGCATCCGCGCGCCAGAGCGCAACGCCCAGGATCACCGCCAGCGGAAACATGAAGGCGCGCTGAAACCAGCAGAGGTTGCAGGGTGTCTGCCCCATGACCTCGCCAATGAACAACACGGCCAGGGTCGCGCCAAGCGCGGTCGCCCAGGCGAAAAACAGAATGCTCCAGGTATCGTCCCGGGTGGATTGGAGGTGGTTCATGTCCGTCGTCTGCAACCTCAAGCCACTAGAGGGTCAAGGGTCAGAACCGGTAACTCAGTAAGAAAACCGCGATCCCGGCGCCTGCCACGAGAAGATGCGGAGCCGGCAACAGGTTTCGCGGCTAACCCGCACGTCGCAGCCGCACCGCAAAAAAGCCGTCCATGCCGGATAATGCCTCCGGCTCAAGCGTCAGATCCGCAGGCGTTGTACGAATCCAGCCCTCATTGCCTATCAGGGCGTCTGTGCCGGGGATCATCCCCTGGGTGACCGGCTCCAGTGCAAGATCGTCTCTGCGCTGAAGCAGGCGGAGGATCAACTCCTCGCCTTCGACGGGGTCAAGCGAGCAGTTGGAAAACACAATCTGCCCCCCGGGTTTGACGTGTCTGGTAGCGGCCTCCAGCAACCGGGTCTGAACCTCCGCAAGCTTGCGCACGTCTCCGATATCCTTGGTCCAGGGTACGTCCGGGTGGCGCCGGACAGTGCCCGTCGAGGAACATGGGGCGTCGAGCAGAACAGCATCAAAAAGTACAGGCGGCTTCCATTCGGCGAGATCGGCCTCCACCGCCTCCACTGGCAGGCCCAGTCGTTCGAAGTTGGATCTGAGCCTGTTCAGCCGGTTGCGTGACGCATCCACAGCGGTCACCCTTGCGCCGGCGGCTGCAAGTTGCGCCGTCTTCCCGCCCGGTGCTGCACACAGATCAGCGACGGCCAGGCCGTTCACATCCCCCAGCATGCGCGCCGGCAGCGCGGCCGCCGCATCCTGAACCCACCATTCGCCCTCCGCGAAGCCAGGCCGCGCTGTCAGCGGGCCATCAAATCCGTAAAGTCGCACGCTGCCTGTTGGCAACAAAACACCACCCAGCCGCTCGGCCCACAGCGCAGGATCAGACTTTACAGTCAGATCGATGGGGGCTTCCAGCCTGTGCATGGCGAAGATGCGGTCTGCCTGTGCCGGGTATGACGCAACGATCCGTTGGCGAAACCATTCAGGCGCATCGATCGTACGTGAGAGTTCCGCTGGCAACGCCCGCTCCTTGCGCCGCGAGAGCTCACGTAGGACCGCGTTGACCAGGCCGGCAAACCGTTGTGTGCGCGGATCCGATTTGGCATGCGATACGGCAAGGTCAACCGCAGCGCTGTCAGGAACATCCAGAAACAGGATCTGCGCCGCACCGACATGCAGAATATGCGCGAGCGATCTGGCATTGCCTGGTAGCGGTCGATCAAGCCGCGAGGCGATCAGCTTTTCTATTGTGACGCGATACCGCAAAGCGGTGACCAGGATGGCGCGCACCAGACCCCGGTCACGTCCGTCCAGAGCCAGATACTGGGGGTGGCCGTGCTCATCATCTGTCAACCCGTCCAGCGAGGTCTTTGCATCAATGATGGCGCCGAGCAGACGTGCCGCTGCCTTGCGCACTGCAAGTCCGGGGATATTGTCGTCCGGGATGTTGGCGTGAGAGTGTCTGGGCATGCCCCGCCATAGCTGCCCTGCTTATTGTTAGGCAAGCAGTCCGTTGCACCGCAGCAGCCGAAAGCATAAATCTCCCAACGAGATGAACACGAGTCGCCAATGAAAAGCTCAAAGCCCCATGCCCTGACAACCTGGTCTGGCCCTCTCGGATTGCCTGACTTCACCAGGGTTGAGGACGGCGACTTCGAAAAGGTTTACGATCGCGCGCTGAAGGCCGGAAAGGCCGAGATCGATGCGATCGTCAACAACCCGAAGCCCGCCACGATAGAGAACACACTGGCTGCACTGGAGCTTTCTGGCGATGCGCTTGATCGTGTCGGTTCGATCTTCTGGTGTAAGGCCGGTGCACATACAAACGAGGTGATCCAGCAGCTGGAGCGCGACATCTCGCCGAAGCTGGCGCGCCACTATTCAGCAATCTCTATGAACGAGGGCTTGTTCAAGCGCATCGACAGCCTCTATCGCCGCCGCAACAAGCTGGGTCTCGATCCCGAGACACTGCGTGTCCTGGAGAAGAGCTGGAAGGGCTTCGTGCGCTCCGGTGCGAAGCTCGACGCCAAGGGCAAGAAGCGGCTGGCGAAGATCAACGAGGAACTGGCGAGCCTCGGCGCTGCGTTCGGACAAAACGTGTTGGCCGACGAATCCAGCTGGGTGCTTTTCCTCGACAGGAAGGATCTGGCGGGGCTTCCGCCCTTCCTCGTTTCCGCGATGGGACAGGCGGCAGAATCACGTGGTGATAAGGGCCGTTATGCGGTGACGCTGTCGCGCTCGATCTACGAGCCGTTCATGGCCTTCTCGGAGCGTCGTGATCTGCGCGAGCAGGCCGTCGTCG
>CAYZQP010000037.1:14190-18635 GCA_964480545.1 uncultured Mesorhizobium sp.
CAATCGCGGGCAGATGGGCGGCGCTTCTGACAATACCGAGGTTGTGAAGAAGACGCTGGCGCTGCGTGCCGAGAAAGCCAGGCTGCTCGGTTACAAAAACTATGCCGCGCTAAAACTCGACAACACGATGGCGAAGACGCCGGCAGCCGTTGCCAACCTGTTGAACCCGGTCTGGGACAAGGCACGTGAAAAGGCCGGGGCTGACGAGAAGCAGTTGCAGAAGCTCGCAGCAGAGGCTGGGGTAAACGAGAAGATTGCGGGCTGGGACTGGCGCTATTGGCAGGAGAAGCTGCGCGCAAAGAAGTTCAATTTCGACGAGGCGGAACTGAAGCCCTATCTCCAGCTGGAGAATGTCATTGCCGCCTGTTTCGATGTTGCGACGCGGCTGTTTGGCATCACCTTCGAAGAGGTGAAGGGCGTGGCCGCCTGGCATCCGGATGTGCGGGTGTTCAAGGTGATGAAGCCGAACGGCAAGCCGCTGGCGGTCTTTCTCGCGGACTATTTCAACCGGCCATCCAAGCGTTCGGGCGCATGGATGAGCTCGCTGCAATCCGGCTACAAGCTGGGTGAAGGCTCGACGCCGATCATCTACAACATCATGAATTTCGCCAAGCCTGCGGAGGGCCAGCCGGCGCTGCTGTCACTCGATGAAGCGCGCACGCTGTTCCACGAGTTTGGCCATGCGCTGCACGGTATGCTGACGGAGGTCACCTGGCCATCCGTCTCGGGGACGTCGGTTTCGCGTGACTGGGTTGAGTTGCCATCGCAGCTTTATGAGCACTGGCTGACGACAGCACCTATCCTGGAGAAGCACGCGCTTCATGCGGAGACCGGCAAGCCGATGCCAAAGGCGCTGCTGAAAAAGATGCTGTCAGCACGTACCTTCGCTGCAGGGTTCAATACGGTTGAGTTTGCAGCCTCCGCCTTGATGGATATGGCCTATCATGAGCTTCCGGATGCGCCGGACGAGCCGCTTCGATTCGAAGCCGAAACGCTGGAGAAGCTGCAGAAGCCAGAGGCCATTCCGATGCGCCACCGCACTCCGCACTTTCAGCATGTGTTTGCCGGCGATGGATACTCAGCCGGCTACTACTCCTACATGTGGTCAGAGGTTCTGGATGCCGATGCATTCTCGGCTTTCGAGGAAAGCGGTGATGTGTTCAATCCGAAGCTGGCGGCGAAATTGAAGAAGCACATCTATGCTGCTGGCGGATCAAAAGACCCGGAAATTCTCTACAAGGCTTTCCGCGGAAAGATGCCAAGCCCGCAAGCAATGATGACAAAACGCGGCCTCGTCTGACTAACAAAATCTTGCGCACGCGGCGAAAATTCAGAGCGAATGCAACCGTTCGCCTGAGTACTTATTTTGCATGACCGTGTTACCCCATGAGGCTGAGCCAGACTGGCTGTGTTGACCGGGGAACGACATGAGACGTGCATTTCTGTCGGCTGTTTTCGCCTTGCTTGTAGCCGCGCCGGGACACGCTGCGGAGACGCTGTTCACAATCATAAAGACGGACGGCACGGCCCAGCCTGTAACCTATGAAGACGTCAGGAAGATCGGCCAGAAGACGATAGACACCCCGGTTTTCGGCTATCAGGATCAGGCGAAGATCACCCGCGAGGTGACGGGACCGCTGATGCGGGATGTGCTGAAGCACTTCTCTGTAGAAGGTGCGATTGCCGAAGGTGTAGCGCTCGACGCCTATCGCATTGATGTTCCGGTCGAGGACGCGCTGAAGTATGACGTGGTGATGGCCACTGCCATCGACGGCAAGCGGCTGTCGGTGCGCGACCGCGGCCCGGTATGGATCATCTATCCACTCAAAGACCATCCTGAACTCATCAATCCGATGTTCGAGGGCCGCAGCATCTGGCAACTCAAAGAACTGCGGATGAAGTAACTCGTATGAAGCCCGGGATCAGCTCGTCAAGGTGGTGGCTCGCGGCAAGATTTGCCGTGATCATCGGTCTTGCTGTGGCCTTCCACGCCTACGCCTATAGCGATCTGAACGATCAACGGGAGCGGATGGCGCAGCGTGGGTTCAATACCGGCAGACTGGAAGTTCTATCTCGTCTTGAAAACGAGTTTCACCGTGTCACCGGCGCGGCCCGCCGTTATGTAGCCGGTACGGCAGAGCAATCCGAGGTCAAACTTGAGCTGGACATTTTCTGGAGCCGCATTGGTGCGGGTATCACAGAGGCGCGCTCGCGCATCTATGAGGGTCAGAAAGTTGATATCGCTGTTCTGGATCAACTGAAAGTTGTTCTGCCGGCGATGGATGATGCCGTCGCGCAACTGCGGACGGGCGACCCAGCTTCGTTGGGGCCCCTGAACGCCATTGAGGAAAAGGTTCGCGTACCTTTGGCCGAGTTCGCCGACGCTTCCTACGCTGCGCGCGTCAAATCGCTTCAGGAAACAGCCGTCGCACACTGGCAACTGTTTGGCACGCTCAAGCGCTATCAGATGGCATTCACCGGGTATGGCGTGGCGCTGCTGGTACTTCTCCTGGGCGAGTTGCTGTGGGCCGACCGTATCGTACGCCGCCTGCGCTCCACCAGCGAGTCCAACAAGCAACTGGCAGAGCTGGACAATCTGACTGGCCTGTTCAACCGGCATTCCTTTGATCGCCAGTTGCAGAGAGAGCTTTGGCACGATGACGCAAAGCTCACGACGATTTCTCTCGACATCGACCGCTTCCATTCGGTCAATGACTCTCTCGGCCATGGCGCTGCGGATCGCCTGCTCGTGGAGATCGCACGACGTGTGCGGGAGACGGCCGGTAGTGACGTGTTCACTGCGCGTATGTCCAGTGACGAATTCGTTCTTCTGACGAACAGGCAATCTATCGACGAGGTCAGAGTGCTGGCGCAGCGTCTGCAGAAAGCCGCGACGCAGCCCGCAGACCTTGGCGACCGGTTTTACCATCCCTCCGTCAGCATGGCGATCTGCGAGCACCCGCTAGGGAGCGACAAAAAGGACATTGTCCAGGAAATCAATGCAACGATGCAGGCGGCGAAGAGTGCTGGCGGCGGGGCCATCGTTGAGTTCCAGCCGGAATTCATGAAGACCCTGCGCGAACGCGCGATCATCGAGGCCGACCTCGCCGCAGCTATTGCTGCCAGCGAGATCCACATCGTTGCGCAGCCGAAGTTTGCATTGGCAGATCGCAGCGTGGTTGGTTACGAGGCGCTGGTGCGGTGGAACCACCCGACCCTGGGGTTTGTTTCACCCGAACTGTTCTGCAAGATCGCGGATTCGATTGGCCTGTCGGCTGCGCTCGGCCTGAAGGTTGCGGATCTGGCGTTCGAACTCGCGGCAAATCTGAAGCGCGCGCAGTTCGGCGGGCGCATGTCCATCAACGTCTCACCGGCATTCGGGAGTCATCCGACCTTCGTTGGCGACCTGTTGCGCGTGCTGGCGCGCCATGGGCTGGCGCCAAACGAGGTTGAACTTGAAGTCACCGAAGAAGCCATGATGTCGGAGAGCGACATGGCGCACGCCAACCTCACCGAGTTGCGGCGTCTGGGCATGCACATCGCCATCGATGATTTCGGCAAGGGTCACTCGAACATCAGCCGCCTGTCCAGATTTGCTGCCTCGGTCATCAAGGTTGACAAGAGCCTGATGGATCAGACCAGTTCCGACAAATCAGCGAGCGCCATCATTGGCGCGCTGGCGCAGCTGTGTGCGAAGCTCGGGCTCGAGTTGATCGTCGAAGGCGTGGAGACAGAGGAGCAGGCGAAGCTTCTGGAGAGCCTGAATGTGCGCAAGGCCCAGGGCTATCTGTTCGCGCGACCGATGGCACCGCTGGCACTCATCGCCTGGCTTGAGGCGCGTTCCAGTCGACTCCTGCAGGTAGCGTCGAGCAACGTCGCCTGATCGCCCTCTTTCGCAACTGCGAAAAACCTTGTAAGAGCGCCGCAACAAAGTTGCTGCGGTGCCCCGCGCTGCGCATAATCCCGAGACCAGATACATATGAAAATCCGTAACATCGCGATCATCGCGCACGTTGACCATGGCAAGACCACCCTCGTTGATGCCCTGCTGAAGCAGTCGGGCTCTTTCCGCGAAAACCAGAAGGTTGCGGAACGGGCCATGGACTCCAATGACCTCGAAAAGGAACGCGGGATCACCATTCTGGCCAAGGCGACATCGGTCGAGTGGAAGAACACCCGCATCAACATCGTGGATACACCCGGACACGCCGATTTCGGCGGTGAGGTCGAGCGCATCCTGAACATGGTCGACGGTGCCATCGTTCTGGTCGATGCCGCCGAGGGCCCGATGCCGCAGACCAAGTTCGTGGTTGGCAAGGCGCTGAAGGTCGGCCTGAAGCCGATCGTTGCGATCAACAAGATCGACCGGCCGGATGGCCGCCACGTCGAGGTCATCAACGAGGTGTTTGACCTGTTCGCTGCACTGGACGCGACCGACGAGCAAC
>CAYZQP010000037.1:18645-19723 GCA_964480545.1 uncultured Mesorhizobium sp.
ACTTCCCGATCCTCTATGGTTCTGGCCGCGATGGCTGGATGGCCGAGAAGCCCGAGGGCCCGAAGGATCAGGGTCTTGGTCCGCTGTTCGATCTCGTGCTGAAGCATGTGGAAGAGCCAAAGGTCGAGGAGGGTCCGTTCAGGATGATCGGCACGATCCTGGAAGCCAACCCGTTCCTTGGCCGTATTATCACTGGTCGCATTGCTGCCGGCACACTGAAGCCGAACCAGGCCGTGAAGGTGCTGCATCACGATGGCTCGCTGCTGGAAAATGGCCGCGTCTCGAAGATCCTTGCGTTCCGTGGCCTTGAGCGCCAGCCAATCGAAGAGGCAAGCGCGGGTGATATCGTCGCCATCGCTGGTCTGTCGAAGGGTACTGTCGCCGACACGTTCTGCGACCCGTCTGTCAACGCGCCGATGGTCGCGCAGCCGATCGATCCGCCGACTGTTACCATGTCCTTCCTCGTCAATGACTCGCCGCTGGCCGGCACCGAGGGCGACAAGGTCACCTCGCGCGTGATCCGCGACCGCCTGCTCAAGGAGGCCGAAGGCAATGTCGCTCTGAAGATCGAGGAGTCTGCCGACAAGGACTCGTTCTATGTCTCCGGTCGCGGCGAATTGCAGCTGGCGGTTCTCATCGAAACCATGCGCCGCGAGGGCTTTGAGCTCGCCGTGTCGCGTCCGCGCGTTGTTATGCAGAAGGACGATGCCGGCAACCTTCTCGAGCCTATCGAAGAGGTCGTTATCGACGTCGATGAGGAGCATGCCGGTGTCGTCGTGCAGAAGATGTCCGAGCGCAAGGCCGAGATGATCGAGCTGAAGCCGTCCGGCGGCAACCGCCAGCGTCTGGTGTTCTACGCGCCGACCCGTGGTCTTATCGGCTACCAGTCGGAACTGCTGACCGATACCCGCGGCACCGCCGTGATGAACCGTCTGTTCCACGCGTATGAGCCCTACAAGGGCGAACTGGCTGGCCGCACCAACGGTGTGCTGATTTCCAACGAACTCGGCGAGGCCGTTGCCTATGCGATGTGGAACCTTGAAGAGCGCGGCCCGATGGTCATCGACGCCGGCGTCAA
>CAYZQP010000038.1:0-18694 GCA_964480545.1 uncultured Mesorhizobium sp.
GGCCGTTTTCGACGCTCGGCTGGCCGGACAAGACGCCGGAGCTCGACCGCTATTATCCGACCAGCGTGCTGGTTACCGGCTTCGACATTATCCCGTTCTGGGTTGTTCGCATGATGCAGATGGGCCTGCACTTCATGAAGGATGGACTCGGCAACCCGGTCGCGCCATTCCACACGATCTACATTCACGCCCTCGTGCGCGACAAGTCCGGCGCGAAAATGTCGAAGTCCAAGGGCAACGTCATCGACCCGCTGGAACTGATCGACGAGTATGGTGCGGACGCGCTGCGCTTCACGCTGGCCATCATGGCAGCGCAGGGCAGGGACGTGAAACTCGACCCGGCGCGCATCGCCGGTTATCGCAACTTTGGCACCAAGCTGTGGAACGCCACGCGCTTTGCGCAGATGAACGGCGTCAAGCGCAATGACGAGTTCTGGCTGACCGAGTCAAAGCTAACGATCAACCGCTGGATCCTCACCGAACTGTCGCGCGCCACGCGCGAAGTGACCGAGGGTATCGAGACCTACCGCTTCAATGATGCGGCAGGCGCCGCATACCGTTTCGTCTGGAACCAGTTCTGCGACTGGTATCTGGAGCTCCTGAAGCCCGTGTTCATGGGCGAGGACGAAGCCGCCAAGGCCGAGAGCCAGGCCGTGGTTGCCTATGTGCTCGACGAGATCGTCAAGCTGCTGCATCCGTTCATGCCGTTCATGACGGAAGAGCTCTGGGGCTTGCTGGCAGGCGACGAGGGCAGGGCGAATGTGTTGGCGCTCTCGCGCTGGCCGCAGCCGCAATATGAGGACAAGGATGCGGCGGGCGAGATCAACTGGCTGATCGAACTCGTCTCCGAAATCCGCTCGGTGCGCTCGGAAATGCGTGTGCCGCCGGCAGCCATCGCGCCGCTGGTGGTCGTTGGCGCAAGCCCACTGACATCAGAACGTTTGGCCCGCCACGACGCGGCGATCAAGCGTCTTTCGCGCATTGGCGACATCACAGTTGCGGACGCGGCCCCGAAGGGGGCTGCACAGATCGTGGTCGGCGAGACGATCTTCTGCCTGCCACTTGGTGATCTGGTCGACGTGAAGGCGGAGGCCGCACGTCTCGGCAAGGATCTGGCCAAGACCAATGACGACATCGCGCGCATCGACAAGAAGCTGTCGAACGAGCGCTTCATAGCCTCAGCGCCGGAAGAGGTTGTCGCCGCTGACCGCGAAAAGCGCGAGGAACTGGTGCAGGCCAGGGCCAAACTGGAACTGGCGGTGAAGCGGCTCTCCGGCGAGGCTTGACGCGCTGATTCCACGCAGCCCAAGATTGCACAATCTGTACGTGTACGTTTCCGTTTTGTGACGCATGAGGGCGCGTTCCGCTGGGTAAGAAGCGCATTTTGCGACATTTTCAGCCTTGATGTTGCCCTAATGTAACAGAACCGGTCCGAGGTCCCGTTTGTGGGTCATATATGGCTGAAAACGCGCATTTCGGGCATTAACTCGGGGAGATTCGGTCCGCTTTTCGCGATTTTGCACAGGTGCTGTGGACTATCGGGCCGGGAGTTTTGCCCCCAATCAAGCTCTCCTGCCTGTGCCTCAAATCTTCGCACTGTGCAGTTGCATTTTGGTCATTGCGGCCATCGCGCGAATTCGTATGACTTCAATCAACGAACTTCCCGGGGGAGACCAATCCATGACCAAACTGTTTTTGAAATCGCTGGTTGGCGCAACTGCTTTGTCGATGGCGGTTATCGGAACAGCAAGTGCCGGCGGCTTTTCGCGCGGCAACGCAGACACCGGCATTCTGTACGAGCCGGGCAATTTCAATATGCGCTCAAGCGTAACGCTGGTCAGCCCTAGCCGAAAGATCACCGCTGCGGTCGGCAATCCGAACCTGGTTGGCACACAATACGCAAATGACTATGTGATGCCCTCTGTCGCGGTGAAGATGGGAATCACCGAGAATTTTTCCTGCGCCGGAACGCTGAACAACGCATACGGTGGCTCTGCCTCATACGCGCAGCCCAAGAACCTGGCGCTCCCCGGTACGACGCCTCTTGGCTTGTTGAATTACGGCAAGAAGGATGAAGATTTCAGCATTTATGAAACCGCACTGACCTGCGGCGTGAAGTTCCAGCTCGGAAAGGGCAATCTTCACGTGATCGGTGGCGGGTTCATGGAGAAATTCAACTACGACCGCGTGGACTTCCTTGGCCCGAATGCAGCGGTTGGTTCTACCGGAGCAATCACTGCAAACCTCAGATTGTCAGGTGAGGACTACGGCTGGAGAGCCGGCATAGCCTATGAGATCCCCGAGATCGCTTTCCGGACCGAGTTGCTTTATCGGTCGGGCACTTCCTACGGTGCTGACGGCTCTCTGGTCATCCGCAACAACCTGGCCGGGACCACATTGGCCGACCTTCCGGCGATTGGCGAAGGCGAGTTGCCGCAGAGCTTCACGCTGAACTTCCAGTCAGGCGTTGCTCCTGGCTGGCTGGTGCTGGGTTCGGTCAAGTGGACCGACTGGAGCGTTACCAAGCAGCTGGTTGCGACTGCATTTGCAGCGCCAGGTGTTCCGGTAATTCGTGACGCCAACAACTACTTCTGGAAAGACGGCTGGACGGTTACAGCCGGCGTTGGTCATGCATTCAACGAGCAGGTCTCCGGCCTTATGGCGCTTACTTGGGACTCTGGCGTCGCCACCGGTTGGGATGGCTCGAGCGATACCTGGACGTTGTCGGCAGGCGGCTCGGTCAAGGATAGCTGGGGCGGCGAACTGCGCGCAGGCGCTGGCTTGACCTACATCACCTCCGCAACGGAGACCCAGGGCGACAAGCCGATGTCTTACGACTCGGGCTGGGCGGTCGCTGGTAACGTTGGCTACGCTATCAAGTGGTAAGCTGAGTTTACCTGGACGACATTGAAAATGCCCGGCTGTGCCGGGCATTTTTGCGTCCGGTCTATAGTCGCTGGTTCCTTGCCTGTTCATGCATCCTCCAAGGCTCTGTCGCTGCATCGATCGACGACAGTATCAGGAATTGTCGTTGTGATGTGAGTCGCGGGCTCCATCTGCGCTCCAGCACTCGCCAATCACACTGACACACCCGCTGTTATCTTGGCGGCCCTGAGCGCTCTGCCCGGAGGCATTGCACGTCTGCCACGCTGCTGGCTCGATACCTCCGTTGCCCTGTAGCGGACTGTGGAGCGGGCTGCGCATGAGCATCAGGTCCTTGATGGAAGCCGCCATCAGGCTTTGTCCTCCATTGTCGGCGCCTTGTTTGGCCGGTCTGCGGCGAGGACGCCGCAGTGAGCCAGGTTCGGAATCCCGGTATTCCGCCATCATCTTACAGAACGCCCTGCCAGGTGCCGGCGCTTTCTTGCGCACCAGCGCGAGGCTTCCTGGCTGTCTCGGCTGCATCGGACGTTGTTGCGACGCGGCAGGAATCAGCGCGAATGCACAGGGCCATTGAGGCGCTGCCTCCGCAACTTCTCCGCATTGTACATCCTGCCCAAGATTCGGCATTCTAACGTTACGTAAACGTAAGATAGATGTCGCTGTTGCATGAGTGCAACAAAAAGGGGCTGAATCCCGGATATCACCGCCTGGCTGCGTTAGCCATGGATGATCAGTCGACTATCGAGCCACATAAGTTCCGAAATGCGCAATTTAAAGCGCTTTAGAAAAGCATACCGGCATTTCGGCAGGACTCGAATGCAACCTATGCGTACCAGGCATAGCTATACTCGCTATGGTTTATTGGCGAATGAAATATCCCTCCTATGAATGTTGCCGGGCATTCCTTTAATGGAGAGGATAAAGGGCTATGACTGGTACCATCACAAAAAAATTTCTAACTGCATTGGCGGCATCGACACTGATGCTGGGCGCTGCGCAGGCCGGAGGGTTTTCGCGAAACACCGCCGACACCGACATTCTGTTCGAGGAAGGCAACTTCAACCTCCGCACGGGGATCACGTTTGTGAGCCCGACTCGCAACATTTCGAAGGCAGTTGGAAACGAGAAACTGGTCGGCACGAGTTACACAAATAACTATGTGATGCCATCTGCAGCAGTGAAGATGAACTTGGTGGACAATCTTCGCTGTGCCGGAACCATGAATACTCCGTATGGTGGTTCTGCAGGGTATGATACGCCAACGCGTCTCGGTGATCCAATTTACCAGTCGACTGGCGGTTTTGGCGTGCGTATCAACCAGGGTAAGTCGAAAGAGGAGTTCAGCGTCAATGAACTCGGCTTGACCTGCGCTGTGCGCTTCCAGGCGGGGCCCGGGAATTTCTGGGTGCTGGGTGGTGGCTACCTCGAGAGCTTCAACTACAATCGCCTCAATATGTTCGGTTTGCCTGGCGATGCACCCGCAGCCTGGGGAACGGCGAATCTGACTCTGGAGAGCCAGGCAGCAGGTTGGCGCGCGGGCGTGGCTTATGACATTCCCGAAATCGCGTTGCGGGCACAACTACTGTACCGGTCAGGCACCGAGCACAGTGCAACGGGCCAGATGAATTTTGACGGCACCATTACGGCGCTGGTCCCCGGACTTGAACGTCCGGAAGGCGGCGAGTATCTCCCCGCTGTTGGCAGCGGCGAACTGCCTCAGAGTGTAGAGTTGAAACTGCAGAGTGGCATCGCTCCCGGCTGGCTTGGCTTTGCACAGGTCAAATGGACAGACTGGAGCGTGATGGACCAGTTGGTCGTCAACTATGGCCGGGTTGAAACCAACGACTATTTCTGGCGCGATGGGTGGACTGTTACCGCCGGTGTTGGACACGCCTTCAACGAAACGATCTCGGGCCTGGTTGCACTGTCCTGGGACCGCGGTACCGGTACCGGGTTTGATCTGTCGAGCGACACCTGGACTTTGGCGTCAGGCCTCTCGTTCAAGGACAAGATCGGTGGGGAGCTTCGCCTTGGCGGCGCTGTCACGTACATCGCCTCGGCAGAAGAGACCAGGCACCGTCCGGATAATGCTGATGCAGCCAAGGGGTTCATTGGTGTGGACGCCGGCTACGCAATTGCTGGCAATGTGGGTTACGCTATCAAGTGGTAATCTGATTACTCAAGAAAAGGATGCGCCCGGCCTCGTGCCGGGCGTTGCCATTTGAGGGGGGGGCGCATGGCCAGTCGCCCCCACGCGACGTGAAGCACGCAACGAGGTTTGTGGCTCCCGCGCCTGCCGCCGCCGAATTGTGCTGTTTGCGCAACAGCACTGCCCCCGCGTCATCCCGGCCACCGGCTCACAGCCCAAATTGCCCATTTCCCGCCATAAACGGCGCGCACGCCGTAGTCTGCAACGTCTGGAAAAGACGAGAAAATTTTAACGGTTTCTTGCAGGGAAACTTGATGGGCGTCATGGCCGCAACAGACCAGTGTAGCAAGGACCGCATCGCGGTCCATCAGCGCCATCTGGTCGCTGGCTGCATCCTTGGCCCCACTTTGGCCGAAGAAATCACTATTCTGCAAAATTGTGCAGGGCGTGGTTTCGCTGGTCACGGCGATTTGGAATCGGGTTGCGATGCTGACTGCTGAGTTGCGTACGACATTGGTCCCGGCGATCCTCGTGGCCTTGCTCGCCACTGGAGGGAGTGCTGGCGCGCAGGAGGGCAAACGCGACCCGTTTGCCGCGTTCAATTTCGGCTGGGACCTCTACCGCAAAGGTGACAAGATTGAAGCGGCGCAGGCCTATCGCGATGCTTCGGACATGGGCAAGACAGCGGCCACCTGGAAGCTTGCCCAGATGTATGCGCAGGGCGATGGCATCGCGCGGGATGATTATGCCGCCTACACGTATTTTTCCGAGATTGTCCGCAGGGGCGCCGAGCCTGGCAGTGAGGACGAGACCTTCATCGGCGCTGCCTATGCCGCGCTGGGAGGCTATGTCTCGACTGGCATTCCGGGTTCACCGGTGCAGCCTGATATAGCCCTTGCACAGCAATATTATGCGCGTGCCGCAAGTTACGGAAACCGGGATGCGCAGTTCGAACTCGGTCGTGGCTATCTTGAACAGAGCAAGAAGCAGCCTGGTCGCATGAAACTTGCCGCCCGCTGGCTCAACAGTGCCGCGCGCAACGGCCACGAAGGCGCGCGGGCCCTGCTGGGCGATCTTCTTTTTCGCAGCGGAAAGGCCGTCCAGGGCCTGGCTATGATGACGATCGCCCTCAAGCGCGCTTCTGCCCACGACAAACCTTGGATCCGCCAGATGCAGGAACAGGCCTTCGCATTGACGGATGAGGACACCCGCCGTCAGGCCATTGAGGAAGCTGAACGCCGTCTCGGTCGGCAGTAGCTATATTTTCCATAGTCCGGCCGAATTATGCGGCGGCTTTCCGAGGCAGGCCGACGTTCAGATCAATCGCCACCGGAACGTGATCCGACGGCTTTTCCCACGCCCTGACATGCTTTTCGATTGCCGCTGAGCGCAGCAGGTTGGCTGCCTCCGGCGACAAAAGCATGTGGTCAATGCGCACGCCATTGTTCTTCTGCCAGGCACCGGCCTGATAATCCCAGAACGTATAGACATCGGCAGCATCTGTGACATTGCGCACCGCCTCGGTCAGCCCAAGCGCCTGAAGTCGGCGAAACGCCTGCCGGGTCTGCGGCTGAAACAGCGCGTCATTGGCGTAAGCAGCCGGGATTTTCGCATCGATGGGCTCGGGGATGACGTTGTAGTCGCCAGCCAGCACCAGTGGCTCCTCAAGCTTCAGCCGTTCTTCTGTCCAGCGCTGCAGGCGCTCCATCCAGGCCAGCTTGTAGGGGAATTTCTCGGTATCGATCGGGTTGCCGTTCGGCAGGTAGAGCGAGGCGACGCGCAAAGCGCCACGGTCGGTCGAGAACACGCCCTCGATGAAACGCGCCTGCTCGTCAGAATCATCGCCGGGCAGGCCGCGATTGATCTCATCGAAAGGCAGTTTCGAGAGCAGGGCAACACCATTAAAACTCTTCTGGCCGTGCGTGGCGATATTGTAGCCGAGCGCCTGCACCTCAAAGCTCGGAAAACCCTCGTCGACAGTCTTGATCTCCTGCAGGCAGACGATGTCCGGGTCGCTCTCCTTCAGCCAGTGAAGCAGGTTCTCGACGCGCGCGCGCACGCCGTTGATGTTCCAGGTCACGATCTTCATCGGCGTGGAATAGCATGACATGACCGGCACCGCAGCCGTGAAGGGATGATTCAGCACAGGTTCCTGACGCGAGTTGTCAGCACTAAAACTGTTGGCCTGATGAAGTGCACTTGCGTGGCTTGGCACCTGTTGCGCAATGATGGGACAATCCGGAGGCGACCATGATCCTGATCGGCCAGTATGATTCCCCCTTTGTGCGGCGCGTCGGGATCGCGCTGCGGCTCTACGGCCTGCCATTTGAGCATCGCCTGTGGTCGACCTTTGCCGACGCCCAAAAGGTTCAGGAATTCAACCCCTTGATGCGGGTTCCTGTGCTCGTTCTGGACAATGGTGACGCGCTGATCGAAAGCGCCGCCATTTTGGATTATCTCGATGGTCAGGTGCCGCCCGGGCAGCGATTGTATCCGCAGACGGAACCGGACCGTCATCGCGCCATCCGGATCGCGTCGCTCGCCGCTGGTCTCTCGGACAAGGTCATCAGCCTGTTCTACGAGAAGGTTCTGCACAAGGAGGTGTCTGAAGCCTGGGTCGCGCGCTGTCTGTCGCAGATATCAGCGACGCTGGCCGCGCTTGAGGCCGAGCGGGCAGGGCTCGCATCCACCTGGCTGTTCGGTGAGCAGATCGGCCATGCCGACATCATGATCGGCACCTCGCTGCGCCATATGAGCGATGCGCATCCCGGCCTGCTGGAATGGGAAAAATACCCGGCACTCGCCGCACATTGCGCGCGGCTGGAAACGATGCCGGTGTTTCAGGAGATCAGCCAGCCGTTCATAGCGCCGTCTTGAGGAGGCACCACATGAAGAACTTGCCTGACGTGGTCAGGGCCTATGTCGACGCCTATAATCACAAGGACGTTGACGGCATGCTTGCGTGCCTGGCTGACAGCGTGGTCTTTCAGAACATCTCCGCTGGCCAGGTAACGGCCGAGGCAACCGACAAACATAGCTTTGCCGAGATGGCCAGGTTTGGCGCGACCGCGTTCGAGACACGGCACCAGAAGGTCACGAACGTGATCACCGTCGCGGGCATTACACTTGCCGAGATCGACTATTCAGCAGTTGTCGCTACTGACTTGCCAAACGGGTGGAAGGCTGGCCAGAAGCTGGCATTTTCGGGCGCATCCTCATTCCATGTCGAGGGCGGAAAGATCGTCAGACTGGTGGATGAGAGCTAAGCCGCTTAGGCAAACGCAAGACCCTCATTTCGGACCACCTGGCGGATCCGGAATGCAGCCAGCCGTTCATTCCGCCGTCTTAAATCGAAAAACTGGTGCCGCAGCCGCAACTGGCGACCGCGTTCGGGTTTTTGATCTGGAATGACTGACCCATCAGGTCATCGACAAAATCGATAACCGACCCGCCCATATAAACCAGCGACAGTTCATCGATCAACACGGTGGCTCCGTCGCGTTCGATGGCGACATCGTCTTCATTGCGGTCGCCGGTCAGGTCAAACTTGTAGGAAAAGCCGGAGCATCCACCACCTTCGACGGTGATGCGCAACGCAGACTTGTCAGCCTCCTTGCCGACAATCTTGTTGATCCGCTTTGCAGCGGACTCGGTCATCTCAACCTGCATGCCTGTTTTTGCGTCGACGCCCATGGCAGTCACCTTGCAATCGAATTCGTTCAATAGGTATGAACGCTGGACGGCCAAGTCAACGGGTTGAAGCTTGGCGGATAGCGGCAGCGTGACAGATCAGGGTTCAAATCTCGACAATATCGGCTTCGGCTACCGGCCGCGGGCAGACTATGCCTGCGATCCTGCGGCAACGCGCGGGCGATTTTATCCCGAGCCAGAAAGCCCGACGCGCACAGCGTTCCAGCGTGACCGCGACCGCATCATCCACTCGACCGCCTTCCGGCGGCTGAAACACAAGACGCAGGTGTTCATCGCGCACGAGGCCGATCACTATCGCACGCGGCTGACGCACTCCATCGAGGTTGCACAGATTGCGCGTGCGCTGGCGCGCTCGCTGCGCTGCGACGAGGATCTGGCCGAGGCGATTGCGCTGGTGCACGACTTTGGCCACACGCCTTTCGGCCATACTGGCGAGGATGCGCTGTCGGAGCGCCTGCAGCGCTTTGGCGGGTTCGACCACAACGCGCAGTCGTTGAAGATCGTCACCAAGCTGGAGCGGCGCTATGCGGAGTTTGATGGGCTGAATCTGTCCTGGGAGACGCTGGAAGGGCTGGTCAAACACAATGGCCCGATCACCGATGCGCATGGCGAGGGGGTCAAGGGCACCGTCCCTGATGCGATCCGGCACTTTTCCGAACTGTTCGATCTTGAACTCAGCCGCCACGCCAGCCTTGAGGCGCAATGTGCTGCGATCGCCGATGACATCGCCTATGACGCGCATGACATTGATGACGGTCTGCGCTCCGGCCTGCTGACGCTGGACATGCTCACTGAACCAGAACTGACGGGCGATATTCTGGCAGAGGTGCGGGCCCGCTATCCCAAGCTGGACCTTGTACGCACCGGACACGAACTGGTGCGCCGGCAGATCACCGCGATGGTTGAGGATGTCATCAAGGCGACATCGGCCAATCTGGCGCGGGTGAAGCCGCAGTCAGCCGCAGATGTTCGATCCGCCGGCGAGACGCTGGTGCGTTTTTCCGATGACATGGCGGGCAAGGAGAAGGCGCTGAAAGCGTTCCTTTACCGTAATCTCTATCGGAACCCGGAGGTGATGCGGGTTCGCGCCGAGGCAGAGCAGGTGGTGCGTGATCTGTTCGACCTTTACATGGCTCGCCCCGAGGAAATGAGCGAGGGCTGGCGCGAGGTGCTGGTGCGTGCAGACGAGCGCACGCGGGCGCTGCATGTCGCGGATTTCCTGGCAGGCATGACTGACACATTTGCGCTGAAGGAGCATCGGCGCTTGTTTGACCGCACGCCGGAATTGGTTTAGCCACGCCGCAACTTTCTGGCGCGTGTCGCCCACAGCTACCGAGATACCAGTATGAACGTTTTCGCCGATTTCACCGCGCGGATCGAAAAGATCGTCCAAGACCTTGATATCAAGGCAAAAGATGGCTCAGCAATTGATCTGTCACGGATCACCGTCGAGCCGCCGCGCGATGCCTCGCATGGCGATCTGGCGACCAATGCGGCGATGGTTTTGTCCAGGCCAGCAGGCGAGAACCCACGCGCACTGGCCGAGCGGCTGGCCGTCGAACTCGCCAGGGACACGGACGTATTCAAGGCCGAAGTCGCCGGTCCGGGCTTCGTGAACCTCAAGCTGCATGACAAGTTCTGGCAGAAGCAGCTGACGCTGATGCTCGCCGAAAACGGCCAGTTCGGGCGCTCGGATGCCGGTGGCGGCGTGAAGGTCAATGTTGAATACGTCTCGGCCAACCCGACCGGCCCGATGCATGTCGGCCATGCGCGTGGCGCTGTGGTGGGCGATACGCTCGCCAACATGCTGGCCTTCGTCGGCTACGACGTGACCAAGGAATATTACATCAACGACGCCGGCGTGCAGATCGACGTGCTCGGCCGTTCGGTATTCTGGCGCTATCGTGAGGCGCTGGGCGATGATGCCGGCGACAAACCGGAGCCTTTTTACCCCGGTGACTATCTGGTTCCCGTGGGCAAGGCGCTCGCCGAAAAGCATGGCCGCAATCTGCTGCAGAAGCCCGATGACGAGGCAATGGCGATCATCAAGGATGTCACCATCGACATGATGATGGACGTCATCCGGGAAGACCTTGCGCTGCTCAACGTCAACCACGAGGTGTTCTTTTCCGAGCGCACGCTGCACGCGGAAGGTGCTGCCAAGATCAAGACTGCGGTCAACAAGCTGACGCTGGACGGCCACGTCTATCGCGGCACGCTGCCGCCGCCGAAAGGTGAAAAAAACGAGGAGTGGGAAGATCGCGAGCAGTTGCTGTTCAGGTCTACCGCTGTTGGCGACGACATTGATCGTGCACTGATGAAGTCTGACGGCAGCTACACATATTTCGCTGCCGACGTCGCCTACATTTACGACAAGATTGCGCGTGGCTTCAAAGAGCTGATTTTCGTGCTGGGTGCGGATCACGGCGGCTATGTGAAGCGGCTGCAGGCGCTGGCCAGGGCGGTGTCTGGCGGCACGGTGCAACTCGACGTTCTTCTGTGCAATCTCGTCAAGCTGACGCGTGACGGCGTCGAAGTGCGTATGTCCAAGCGGGCAGGGGAGTTCGTCACGCTGCGCGACGTGGTCGAGGAAGTCGGCCGCGACCCGGTGCGTTTCATGATGCTTTACCGGAAGTCGGATGCGCCGCTGGACTTCGATTTTGCCAAGGTGCTGGACAAGTCGAGCGAGAATCCGGTCTTTTACGTGCAGTATGCATCAGCCCGTACCCACGGTGCTTTTCGTACAGGGCGCGAACATTTCCCGGATGCCGATTTCAGCCGGGACGTCCTCGCCAGGAGTGCGCATCTACTTGTAGATGACGGGGAGATCGCGCTCATTCGTAAGCTGGCCGAGTATCCGCGCCTCCTCCTCTCTGCGGCTGAGACGCATGAGCCCCACAGGCTGGCATTTTACTTGCACGAACTCTCCAGCCAGTTCCATGCGCAGTGGAATAAAGGCACCCGGAATCCCGACTTACGGTTTATTAAGCCTAACGAACGATTATTGTCAGAAGCCAGGCTGGGACTGGTGCAGGCAGTAGGCGATGTTTTGGCATCGGGACTTGGGCTGATGGGGGCGGATGCGCCTTCCGAAATGCGCTAGTGGAAAAACTACTGTCTGACACATTCTCTCCCACACTGTGCTGGTAGGGGGCCGTAAGGTCTCAGTGTAACCGCGTGACGTGAGTGTGAGATACATTATGGCGGACAAGAGGACGGGGTACAGCGCGGCCGGCATCGGCCATGGTGACCAGGCTGATGAATTTGAAGAGCTGCGCCGGAACCTGGGTGAAGAGCCCAATGTGTTTGATGCGGCAGCCATAGACCTTGAACAGGAACTGTTGGGCGATCTTGAAGCCCACGCTCCCATTGACGAACTCCCCGCGATTCCCCTGAGCAGGCCAACTACCGCCTGGTCAACGGAGCAGGTTGCGGAAGCTCCTGCCGGGTATGATGCTGCAGACCTCGAAGACGAGTTCAATGCGCTTCTCGGCAACACTGCCTCGACCGGGGAACCCGCATATTACGAACCTTCTCCCGAGGTCCATGAGGCCGCCATCGAGACGCCGCCTCCGGCTGCCATCAAGGCTGCAGCCCCGACCGTCTCATCACCTGATCGCGACGATCCTTTCGCAATGCTTGCTGCCATGGCGGAAAAGTATCGCGAGCCTGAGGCAAATGCCTGGAGTGACGAAGTCGAAACCCGTGTCGAGCCTGTATTTGAGGCACCAGCGCCGCGCGCCGTCGCAGCTGCAGCGTCACGCAACCTGACTCCCGAACTTGAAACGGTCGACGTCATCGAACGTGCGTTTCACATTCAGGACGATCTCGACATTCCCGAATTGCAGCTTCCGGAAGAACCGGTGCAACAGGTCCGCTATGCCGATGATCTCGAGTTCGACAACCTGCTGAACCAGATCAGTGGTGCCGGCAGGGACGAGCCAGCGGCGCCCTACGCACATGCATCGTCTACACCGATCAAGGTGCCGGCGTCGCAGGGTGACGTGAGGGTTGATCTGTCCACCGGTCGCCACAACGTCGGGTTCGACGATCTGGATGACACGCTGATTTCGGCATCGCCCGGCGCAACGTCTCGTGGTCACATTGAACTGCACGACGGCTTTGACGACGAACTTGAGTTCGAGTCGTTCGAAGAACAGACTCTGCCACCCCGGCGGCGGCGTGGTCTCTTCGCTGCTGCTGTTCTGGGTGGCCTGGCTGTGTTTGGCATCGCGGGAGCAACCGCAATGTCGTTCATCGGTTCTTCCGGCGGCGCCGCACCTTCGCTGATCAAGGCTGATCACAGCCCAATCAAGGTTCGCCCGACAGTAGCTGGCGGCCCTGTAATCCCGAACGCCAACAGCAGCGTCTATGAGACGGTCGCCAATGGCACCCAGGCCGTCAGGCCTGACCAGAAGAAGCTGGTGACCGGCGCAGAAGACCCGATCGAGCTGGCCGACGAACTGCCATTGAATGGTGAGGATGACGTCGCTGACGCGAAGTCTGAGGATCGCCTGGAAGAGGTAGCCGAAGCTCCTGCCAACGCTGACACGATGGCGGTCGCCCCGCGCAGGGTTCGTACCATGGTTGTCAAACCGGATGGTACACTGGCTCCCGCCCAGGCCAAACCTCAGGCTGAAGTCAAGCAGGAGAAGAAGACGGCAGCCGCCAAGCCTGAAAAGAAGGCCGCTACCGGGACCGACGATCAGACAATCGCCGATGCCGGTGTCGAGCAGCAGACAACAGCTTCAATCGAGCCGCAGCCCGCTGTGACCGGGGCCTGGAGCGTCCAGATCGCATCGGACACCAGCGAGAAGGGCGCGCAGGCTGTCGCCAGGCGGTTGATGAGCCGGCACAGCAAGGTGATCGGTGGCCAGTCGGTCAGCGTTGTGAAGGCAGACCTTGGCAGCAAGGGCATCGTCTGGCGGGTGCGCCTGTCGGCTGAGACCCGGGATCAGGCAACCAGCCTGTGCAACAGGTACAAGTCGGCCGGTGGCAGCTGCTTCGTCTCGAAGTCGTAGCACCTGGAATCAGAACCAGATGCGGCGCGGAGCAATCCGCGCCGTTTGCTTTTGCAGAATCGCCTTTTGTGGATGATTCGGTAGCCCGCTCGCAAAAGTGAACGCCGAAGATTATTGTCATCGGCATGAGCGAATCAAAAGCAATGATCCTGGGCTGTGCCGATCTGGTGCTGACCGCTGACGAACTGGCCCTGTATCGCGACGAGCGTCCCTGGGGCTTTATCCTGTTCCGCCGCAACATCAGCGAGCCTCAACAGATCAGCGATCTGGTCGCTTCGATGCGCGACAGCGTCGACCGCCCCGACGCGCCGGTGTTCATTGATCAGGAAGGTGGGCGCGTGCAGCGCATCCGCCCGCCACTCGTGCCGCACTATCCGCCGGGCGCGTCGATTGGCGCCGTCTATCAAGCCGAGCGCGAGGCAGGCCTGCGTGCCGCCTGGTTGCTGGCACGCCTGCACGCGTTTGACCTCCTGCGCTTTGGCATCAACGCCGACTGCCTGCCGGTGCTTGACGTACCCGTCGAGGGATCGTCTGACGTCATTGGCAACCGCGCGTTGGGCACCGACCCGGAAAGTGTGACCGCGCTTGGCCGCGCGACCGCCGAAGGTCTGATGTCAGGCGGTGTGCTGCCCGTCATGAAGCACATTCCCGGCCACGGCCGTCCGACGCTCGACACGCATCTGGCGCTGCCAACCGTTACCGAGTCGGTTGAAGAGCTGCGTCGCCACGATTTTGCGCCGTTCCAGGCTCTGAACCATCTGCCAATGGCCATGACCGCGCATGTGATCTTCGACGCGATTGACCCGACCGGCCCTGCGACCACATCGCGGAAGGTGGTGCGCGAGATCATTCGCGGCGAGATTGGCTTCGACAACCTGCTGATCAGCGACGACACGTCGATGAAGGCGCTGGACGGCACGTTCCAGGAGAAGGCAGAGCGCATCATGGCGGCTGGCGTCGACATCGTGCTTCACTGCAACGGATCAATGGAAGAGATGCGCGGCATTGTTGCCGGCACAAAGCCGCTGAAGGGCAAGGCGCTGGCGCGGGCCAACCGTGCGCTGAACTTCATCGACAAGCGTGACAGCATCGAGGAAGCCGCTGTGCGTGCCGAATTCGCGCAATATTTCGAGGCCGTGGCCTGATGGCCAGGGCACCGGATAGCCCGATGGAGCGCCTCTGGGCGCAGAACGAGGACGCGCGCGAGCGCGCCACCGACGAGCCGGAACTTCTGGTTGACGTTACCGGATTTGAAGGCCCGCTCGACCTGCTGCTGCATCTGGCACGCACGCAAAAAGTCGACCTGACAAAGATTTCGGTACTGGCGCTGGCCGAGCAATATCTCGGCTTCATCGAGAAGGTGCGCGAGCTTCGCCTGGAGATCGCCGCCGACTATTTGGTCATGGCAGCCTGGCTGGCCTTCCTCAAATCAAAGCTCCTGATCCCGAAGAAGGACAGCGATACGGGCGAAAGCGGCGAGGAACTCGCCGCCGTGCTGCAGTTTCGCCTGCAGCGCCTTGAGGCTATGCGCGATGCAGCCGGTCGTCTGATGAATCTCAATCGCCTCGGCCGCGACGTATTTGCGCGTGGTGCGCCGGAAACGGTGATTGTCGAGAAGCGCAGCGAGTTTTCCGCAACCCTCTACGACCTGCTTAGCGCCTATGCGGCCGAGCGCCAGCGCCGTGTCATGAACACTGTCAGCATCCACGTCCGCAAGGTCTGGTCGTTGAAGGAGGCCCGCGATCTGCTGACCCGCCTCATCGGCTCGTTTGACGAGTGGACAACGCTGGACAAGTACCTGATCGAATACACGACAACGCCCGAACAACGTGCGACCGCGCTCGCCAGCAGCTTTGCAGCCAGTCTGGAGATGGTACGCGAGGGCCGGATAGAGGTGCGCCAGGATGGTGCCTTCGCCCCGATCTACATGCGAGGCAGGACAGCGCCACCTGCGCCCCGCCACGTCAATGCAGTGTGAGTAGAAATATGAGTGAGCCAGCAACCGCCATGCCCTACCGGGCCGAAGTAGATGATGACGAGGTCGAGATTCCGCCAGCGGACAACATGAACGCTGCACAGCGCCTGCACATCGCCGAGGCCGCGCGGATGGCTGAGGCGCTGGTTTTTGCCAGCGCCGACCCGGTAACTGAGAAAGCGCTCGCTGCCAGGCTGCCGGAAGGTGTCGATGTTCGCGCAGTGATGAATCACCTGCAGGAGGTCTATGCCAAACGTGGTGTGAATCTGGTGCGTATCGGCGATGGCTGGGCCTTCCGGACCGCAGGCGACCTGGCATTCCTGATGTCGCGCGACGCGGTCCAGCAGCGCAAACTGTCCCGTGCGGCGCTCGAGGTGCTGTCGATCATCGCCTATCACCAACCTGTGACCCGCGCCGAGATCGAGGATATTCGCGGCGTCGAGACCTCGAAGGGCACTCTCGATACGCTGCTCGAATCCGAGTGGGTGCGCATGCGTGGTCGCCGCAAGACGCCCGGACGCCCGGTCACATACGGTACGACCGAGGCATTTCTGGACCATTTCCAGCTGGAATCGATCCGCGATCTGCCGGGCATGGAGGAGTTGAAGGGTGCTGGCCTGCTCTCGACGCGTATGCCGACCAACTTCCAGGTGCCGATGCCGACCGTTGATCCCGACGAACTGACAGAGGACGAGGATCCGCTGACGGATATCGACCTTGAGGAACTCGGGCTGTTGACACCCAAAGACCGGGATGGTTGACCGGAACTGTCAGGTTCAGGTCGGTGTAGAAATTGGTTACAACGTCAGCCAGGGAAGCACGAGGTACTGCAGCGGGAACCGCTGCCGGTGTCAGCTTTGCTGCGCGCCTCGGCTTCGAGGATGTCCATCATCGTTTTCCGGGTGGTGCAGAGACACTGCGCGGGGTCACACTCAGCGCCGAACCGGGGGAGGTGCTGTGCCTGCTTGGGCCGTCGGGTTCGGGCAAGACGACACTGCTGCGCATCGCTTCCGGGATTGAGCCACAGACCGCAGGCCGGGTTCTTCTGAATGACCGCGAAATCGCCGGCCCATCTGTCTTCCTGGAGCCCGAAAAGCGCTCGATTGGTCTGGTTTTCCAGGATTTTGCGCTGTTCCCGCATCTGTCGATCCTCGACAATGTCCGCTTCGGCCTGACCGCGCTCTCTAGGCAGGAATCACGCACGCAGGGCATGGTCGCGCTCGAGCGCGTCGGTCTCGGCCACTACGCGGACAAGTTTCCGCATGCCTTGTCGGGCGGTGAGCAGCAGCGTGTGGCACTTGCCCGCGCGCTTGCGCCACGACCTGGTGTACTTTTGCTGGATGAACCGTTTTCCGGCCTGGATTCGCGTCTGAAGGATTCTGTTCGCGCCGAGACGTTGAAGATACTCCGCCAAAGCCGCGCCACAGCCGTGGTCGTCACGCATGACGCCGAGGAGGCGATGCGTATGGGTGACCGCATAGCGCTGCTGAAAGGCGGTCGGCTGGTCCAGGTCGGTCGCGCGCAGGACCTTTACCTGAAGCCGGCGGACCTGTTCGCCGCAGGGTTTTTCTCGGAGCTGAACGTGTTCGAGGGCCGCGTGAGGGAGGGCAGGGTGGAGACGTCACTTGGCCCGATTGCGGCCGAAGGCATGACTGATGGCACCCAGGCGACAGTTGCCATCCGAACGACGGGTTTTGACCTGGACGAGCGCGCCGGTTCGGTGCAGGCGCGCATTCTGACGCGGCACTATCTCGGGGTGGTCGAGATGCTCGAACTGGCACTTTCCGGACACGAAACGCCGGTGCGTGCGCGCGTGCGTTGCGGAATTGTGCCCGACGGAATACGCGAAATCTGGCTCACCCCTCGAACTTCTGACGTACTTGTGTTTGAAACTCGTCACGAAAGCGCATAAGTCAGTCAAAACAAAACTGGGAAGAGAGTTCAAATGGGTTCGTTTTCGATCTGGCACTGGCTCATCGTTCTGGTCGTCGTGCTGCTGCTGTTTGGCCGCGGCAAGATTCCGGAATTGATGGGCGATATGGCCAAGGGCATCAAGAGCTTCAAGAAGGGCATGGCAGACGACGTCGCCGAGGAGGCTGACGACAAAGCCCGCACCGTGGAGCATCGTGCCGACGAGACGGTTACTCCCAAAGCCACGGCAAAGAAGAGCTGATCTTACGAGATCGGGTTTGAATCTTCGGGAATAGCGCCATGGGAATGGAAGTCGGCTGGAGCGAGATGCTGGTGATTGCGATCGTCATGATCGTGGTCGTTGGGCCCAAAGATCTGCCGAAGATGCTACGCAGTTTCGGCAGGACGACGGCGAAGCTGCGCCAGATGGCCGGCGATTTTCAGAAGCAGTTCAACGAGGCGCTTGAGGAAGCCGAACTCGACGACGTCAAGAAGACAGTTGACGACCTCAAGGATCTGAACCCGGCAACGCAGATCAGGAAGCACATCAATCCGTTCGAGAAAGCCGCGTCGGATGTGCGGGCAGGGCTGAACTCGCTGAACCCGACCGTTGCTTCCGCTCCGCCTGCTTCCGAACCACGCGCGGCGGAGCCTTTGAAGAACGGACCGACGGAGATGCCGGCGGCGATGACCGAGCCCGCAGAACCGAAGCCTCCTGTAGCGAAGAAATCGGCTGCGAACCGGCCGCGCCCGGCCTCGGAGCGGCTGAAGACCAGAAGCTCAAAGCCACCGGCGAAGCCCAAGGCCAGGACATGACAGCACGCGAAGACGAACAGGCGGAGATGGACAAGTCCTCCGCTCCGCTGATCGAGCATCTGATTGAGCTGCGCAAGCGGCTGATGTGGTCGCTTGGTGGCTTCTTCCTCGCGTTTCTGATCTGCTTCTACTTCGCCAAGCCGCTGTTCAACCTGCTGGTGATCCCGTTCAAATGGGCGGTCCACTGGGCCGGCTTGCCGAGTGACAAGGTCGAACTGATCTACACGG
>CAYZQP010000039.1:0-18535 GCA_964480545.1 uncultured Mesorhizobium sp.
CCTTTACACCGGACGTGCCAAGATCAATCCCGAGATACAACGCAGTCCTCCCGGCGGCTTTTTGTCTGATAATTATCGGGCCGCCGCGAACGTCATAGCAGAAACTTTCGCAAAATCATCTGGTAGGACCAGATTTTTTCCACTACCTCCTGTCGGCCTTGCTGCTACTGACACGTCCTTGAGGAGCACAACCGAAAGGATCGGCACTATGCCCGGCACAGTCAAACTTCACCGCGTCTTCACCACCAGCCCGGAAAAGCTGTTCCGCGCTTTCACCGAGGCCGACGCCATGGCCAAATGGCTCCCGCCGAACGGCTTTGCCTGCACAGTCCATTCCATGGACGCCAGGGTCGGCGGCACCTTCCGCATGGCCTTCCGAAACTTCACGACGGGCAACAGCCATTCCTTCGGCGGCGAATACCTTGAGCTGGAGCCCGGCAAGCGGCTTGTCTATGTCGACCGCTTCGACGACCCCAACCTGCCCGGCGAAATGAAGGTCACCGTCGAGTTGAAACAGGTTTCGGTCGGCACCGAAATCAACATCGAGCAGGCCGGCATTCCGGACGTGATCCCGGTCGAAGCGTGTTATCTCGGCTGGCAGGAATCGCTCGCCAATCTGAAGCTCCTGGTCGAGCCTGAAATCAACGAGTAGAGGGGCCGGTCAGCGCTCGCTTCGCGAGATAGCCCGTCAGCACACTGTCGGGCCGCGCTGCCAACCGCTCCTGTGTAAGCGACCAGGCAAGCTCGGCCTCCCCTGCCCTGATAGCCGCCTCGATCAGCGTCAGGTCAATCACGTCGCGCTGGGCGTGGCTGCCGCCGAAGCGATGCGCGATGGCCCGCACCGGCGCAACCAGATTCACCGCCTGGGCATAATCCCTATCGGCAAAGGCCAGAATGCCACGGCACAGTGGTCCGCCGATATCGCGCGTGAAGTCTGCATTATCGTCACCAACTTCCGCCGCTGTAGCTTGCGCAGCGAGCAGCCGCGCTGCCAGATCGGCCCGCCCTGCTCCAGCAAAGGCCATCACGGCGTGCATATCGTTAAAGGCGGAATTTCCAGAATCCGCCTTTGGCGACCAGCGCTCGGCCAGCGCGCCAAACCGTCCACCTGTGTCATGTCCGCCCAGATGCACCCGCCACAGGATCGCCGAGGCATCGACGAGGTTCAGCACATAGTCCGAACCCGCCCCGGCAATTGGCCCGTCATAGAGTGATAGCACCTCATCGATCTCGCCGAGATCATAGTGAAACAGCGCCAAATGCCACCAATTATGCGTCTGCAAAAAGCTGTCGCGCGTCCAGTTTTCCGGGCTCTGGCGCATCCATAAAATGCCGTCACGCTGGCGGCTCTGCATCTCCATCACATGCGCCACGGCGTGCTGCGCCCAGCCGTCGCGCGGCTCCAGCTCCACCGCCTGCCGCCCCAGCCGCTCGGCAGTGGCGTAGTCGCCCGTCTCCTCGAAGCCAAACGCCTGCATGCCAAGCATGGCGTGATAGCCAGGCATCCCGGCATCCCACGAGGGCAGCGCCCGCGCCATCCGGTCGCGCAGCAACGGCGCATTGCCCGTGAAGAAGTCGATCTGATGCCCGGCCTGAAGCGCCAGCGCATCCAGCGGATGCTCTATCGTCAGCCGTTCCAGAATGCCGCTCGCCTCGTGCCAGCGCCCGGCAACCAGCGCCCCGAGCGCCGCCACATGCGCTGACTCGCGCGGGTTGGCCGCTAGCCGCGCCGCAGCCTCATGGCACGCCCGCGCGGCGGCCATTGCACTCGCTTCGGTCGACAGCCCGAACAGATAGCCCTTGAACACATGCGCCATGGTGAAATCCGGCGCTTCCGCAATCGCCGCATCTGCCGATGCGACGGGATCACCGATGAAGCACTGCAGCTCGCGCACAGCGCGGGCGTAGGGAGTAGCTGCAACAAGTGTCGCGCCAGTCAGCGGCAGCCCGAGAGGGTCGCGCGGCGAGATCATCGGGCGATGCCAAACAACCCGACCAGGCCAAAACAGATCAGCACTGCGGCTGCACTGCGCCTGATCAGAACAGGCGACGCCATGAATAGAGCCGCTCGATTTAACGCAACGCCGATCATCGTGTAAATCGCAAGCGCCAGCACCGCGATGACTGCCACGAGCCCCCCGAGTGCCAACATCACAATCGTCGGATTGTCGTCACCCATCGTGAGTTGCGGAAGGAGCCAGGGCGCAAGCAAAAGCGAGCGTGCACCAAAAAAGCTGATCCCGGCAGCGAAGATGAACATGACCGTGTCATCAGGCCCGGAACGCCACAGAATGATGCCAAACAACGTGATCAGAATGACCTGTGCCCACCCCGCGTAGTAAATGATATGCGGCATGTTGGCGATGACCGCGTCGTAGAGAGCATAGCCGAGATAGAGTGATGTCAGCATCGCCAGCACAGCCCCGAAAAACAGCGATTGGTGCGCCGACCCCAGCGCAAATCCGCAGATCAACATAGTGATGGTAATGGCGGTAGGCGTGAACCACTGGCGCGCCACCTCGGTGGCAACGGCCAGAAGTATCTCCTGGGACAACCCAATAAATTCCATACTGCAAACCTACGAAGCGCGCGAGAAGCCGAACTGAATCACCCCGCGCGCGCAGCGGCAGTCGCCACGCCTGCCCCCACCAGCAGCGAGCCGCCGGTGCGATTGAAGATGCGGATCGCGCGCGGCGAGCCGAACACCCCACGCGCCTTCGACGCCACCAGCGCGTAGCCGAAGGCATTGGCGAAGGCGAGCAGAACGAAGATCGTTTCAAACACCAGCATTTGCGTCCAGAAATCAGCATTGCGGTCGATGAACTGCGGCAGGAAGGCCACGAAGAAGGTGATGCTCTTCGGGTTAAGTGCCGTGACCGCCCAGGCGTGTGCGATCATTTTGGCGGTCGAGGCGGCATCGCGGCGCGGCTCCGCCTGCAAAGTGCCACCGGCCCGGAACAGTTTTACGCCGAGATAGATGAGATAGGCGGCACCCGCGAGCTTCACCACGGTGAACAGCGTCGCCGATGTCGCCAGCAGCGCACCGACGCCCAGCATCGACAGCGTCATGGCGGTAAAATCACCGAGCGCCACGCCGATGGATGTCGGCACCGCCGCTCGCCAGCCTTGCCCCAGCGAATAGGACACGACCAGAAGAATGGTTGGACCGGGAATGACGAGCAGCACGGCAGATGCTGCGATGAAAGCCAGAATCGTCTCGATGGACATGGAAAGTCTCTCCTCAAAAGTCATGATACCGAAAAGTTGCAGACTTTTCGGACCAATATCATGACCCGGTAAGACAGGATAAATCTCCCGATCCGTGCATTTGTAAAGATCAGAAGTTGCGTTCGTCCTCATCAAACACGCGGTCGATGTCGCGGTGCCCTCGAGCACACGAACAACAGTGAGCGCAGTCTGCTCTGGCAAATAGAAGTTCACGAAGCGGCCCACCGGATAGCTGCGCAATCCCTCAATGCCCAGTTCGGGACGAGCACGCCCGGCTCTGGGCTGCGAAGACAGCATGCTGCAGGCATCATCTATCTTCAGCAGCAGCCTGTCAGCGGCCGGTTCGCTGTCGGCGGCAATACACTGCCAGATATCAAACAGATCGGCACGGGCGCGGGGACGGTGATCAACCCGCAGAGCCATGTTTCAGTGCTTTCGCTTCACGGATGATTTCCGCCATATCGAGCGGCGTCGCGGGTCCGCTCTCCATCCCCTCGCGTACGGCATTGCGCAACGCATCAAGCTTTGCCTGCCGCTGCTCCTCGCGCTCCTCGATCAGACGTAATCCATCGCGCAACACCTCGCTCGCACTGGCATAACGGCCACTGCGAACCAGGTCGCGAACCATATCCTCGTAGTGACTTCCGAGTGTGTAACTGGATGGCATGCTACAAACTATCATTTTATGATAGTCGCGGCAATGGCAGGTCACCGGCGGCTCATAAGCCGCCGCGCGAACGCCGCGATCAGCGCGGGGCTTTCTTCTGCCATGAAGTGCCCGGCATTGATCGGCTCATAGGTGAAGTCATGCGCCCAGCCGCGCCAGATCTGCGTCGCGTCGAAGCCGAGCAGGCTGCCCCAGTCCTGCGAGATGACGCCGACGGGCATTGTCAGCTTGCGGCCGCTGGCGCGGTCGGCCCGGTCCATGTCCAGATCGATGCTCGCGGTCGCCCGGTAGTCTGCGACAATCGATGGCACCGCCCGTTTTGACGCCTGCACATAGTGGTCGCGCAACTCGGGAGTGAAGGTCTTCCCGGTCGGGTCCCAGGCATCGAGGAACGAGCCGAAGAACTCGTCGGCCACCGCCTCGACCATCTTTTCCGGCATCCCTGCGGGCTGCGCCATCAGGTAGAGGTGCCAGGCAACCTTGGCATCAACGCCGCGCAGAACCTCCCAGGTGTCAATCGTCGGCAACACATCAAGAATGCCAAGGTGAGTGACCGTCTCGGGATGATCGAGCGCAGCGCGCACAGCCACAAGTGCACCGCGATCATGGCCGATCAGCGCGAACCGCTCATGCCCGAGCTGCGCAGCAATCGCGACAATATCGGCCGCCATATTGCGCTTCGAATACGTCTCGGGCGCAGTTGCATCCGGCTTGTCGCTGTCTCCATAGCCGCGCAGGTCGACAGCGATGACCTGAAAATCCTTCCTGAGATCCTGGGCGACAGCGCTCCACATCAGGTGGGTCTGCGGGAAGCCATGCAGCAGCACGACCGGCGGTCCTTCGCCTGCAAGCGCCACATTGAGTTTCACGCCGCCTGCGCCACCGAGGCGGCCATAGGTAAATCCTGGAATAGTGAAGTCAGTCATGCGTATCTCGTACTCGTTACTCTAGGTTGGAAGGCGTTGGTTTGCCGGAGAAGATGCCGTGCTGGCCTGCAATGACGCCGCTGCGCAGTGCCGGCAGCAGCACGGCATCAACCAGCGTCTCGCGATAGGCGGCGCCTGTGGCAAGGCCGTTGAGCTTGCGGATCAGCAGCGCGGCAGCAGCTGTTTCCTCAAACGCGAACGGATCGGCGGAAGCGGGCAGTTCCCCTCGCTCGATAGCTCCGCGCAGAATAGCTTCGGGAAGCCGCGCACCCGTTGGCCCCGACGAGTTCTCGATGTGGTCGCAGAGGTCAGGGTCGCGCAAACCGGCCTGCAGGATGGTGAAGCTGATCGACGACCCTGCTTCCATCGTTGCCTCGAGCCGGTCCAGCAGCGCCAGAAGATCGGCCCGTATAGATCCTGTGCTGACGAATTCGGCAGTGTTGCCAGCAGCAGGACCGGCCTTGATGGCGGCGACGATCATCTCCTGCTTCGTCGCCCATCGCCGGTAGAGCGTGGGCTTTGACGCCTTCGCGCGCCGCGCGACCTCTTCGAAGCTAAGCCCCTCAACGCCAGACTCTGCGAGGATCGACAAGACGACGCGAAGGATTTCGCGTTCACGCTCGACATCACGCGGCCGTCCAGGGGGCTTGGGGGGTTGATTTAAATACGACACGGTTCGTATCTAAATCTACTCGGTAGAATTGTCAACAGCCAAAGCCCCCGGCTGCTGAGCCGCACCTGCGGGGCATAACCCCGCAGGTTGTTGCCAATGTCGCTAATCCAGCAGCACGCCCGAGGCTTTCACCACCTCGGCCCATTTCACGTTCTCATCTTTGATGAAGGCTGCAAATTCCGCTGGCGTCTCCACCACTGGCTCGCCGCCGAGCTCAATGATCCTGGCGCGGATCGTCTCGTCTTCCATCGCGACTTTCATTGCCGCGCTGAGCTTGTCCACCACCGGCTGCGGCGTTCCCGCAGGCACGAACATGCCAAACCACGACGTCGCCTCAAAGCCCGGCAAACCGGCCTCGGCAACGGTCGGCACATCCGGCAGTGCCGGCGAGCGCTCCTTCGAGGTCACAGCGATGGCCCGCAGCTTGCCCGCACGGATATGGCTGATCGAGCTCGGCAGATTGTCGAACATAATGCCGACCTGATTGCCGAGCAGGTCCACCAGCGCCGGCGCAGAGCCTTTGTAGATGACGTGCTCCATCGGCACGTCCGCCATTTTCTTGAACAGCTCTGCTGCCATATGGATCGAGGTGCCAACACCCGACGAGGCGTAGGTCACATTCTTTGGATCCGCCTTGGCATAGGCGATCAGTTCCTGCACCGTCTTGTAGGGCTGTGCCGGGTTTGTCTCCAGCACGTTTGGCACGTTGGCGATGCGTGCAAGTGGCTGAAAATCCTTCTGCGCATCATACGGCATCGACTTGTAAAGCGTGTGGTTGATGGCATGCGTGCCAACCGTGCCGACCAGCAGCGTGTAGCCGTCAGCCGGTGATTTCGCCACGGCAGCCGATCCCAGATTGCCACCGGCCCCGCCGCGGTTTTCAACCACCACGACCTGCTTGAGCTGGCTACCGATAGACTCGCCCACCAGCCGCGCCAGGATGTCTGTCGTGCCACCCGCCGCAAACGGCACAACCATGGTGATCTGCTTTGTCGGATAATCCTGCGCCTGCGCCCCAAGTGGCGACATGGCCAAAACTGCAGCGCCCGCCAATACAAGCGCTGCCCTGCGTGAAAACGCGATACGTTCCATTTTTTCTCCCTCACCTGGTGCAGCTTCAAGCCAATGCAGCTTCAAACTGTCCTCCACCGTGGAGCAGAATACCGATTGAGCGGACGCGGTCCAGAGCCAGCCGGTGGCCAGCAGCCGGACTCTTGATCACAGCCAGAAGACGACGGTGGCGATGGCGAGGGCGCGGAGCCTGGATCAGGTCCCAACCCCTAAATCTATGCATCCTGCCCTGACGCGACTTCGTAGACGTTGAGGGACTCACCGTTCAGCAGACGAATTGAACCGCGCGACCACTGCACCAGCCACCAGGCCAATCGCCGCCCCCAGGACGATGCCAAACGGCCCTATGGCAGGCACGACGAGAATACCAACCCCGGCACCCAGGATCATTCCGCGACCAGAAGCCATCGTTGAACCTTTGCTCGAAACTGACTCGCACTTATAGCCCAATCCGAACCTGGCGACCATTGTCACCTTGACCGTGTTTGTTCGTCCCACTCTTGCGTGTCTGAGTCAGAATGCACCTGACTCTACCGCGCAGCCCGCTCCAGCGGCCACAGCCGATCACGCACCTGCACAGCCATCTCCATACGCACGCAATGCGTCGTCGAACGCTTCAGCGTCGCATCAGTTGCAGGGGAAACCATTCTCACGCGCGGGCACATGCCAAATCACCTTCTTCTCTACGCGCCCGACTAGCCTGCGGCCCGCGACGGCAATGTGACCGCACCGGGGAGTTTTGACGGCATGCCGCCACAGCTTCGTCACAGGCGTTGATGCGTGAGGGACAACCACATGTTTAAATTCGCCTTTTTCCGTTCACGCTTTGTCAACCATGAGCGCCGAAAATAGGACAATCTCGCCAAAGCCCTTTGGCCCTTGTTTGAATGTATTGAGTGGATGTGTCGCGTGACTGACAAACGTTCCCCCCTGGCCTCACCTTTCATCTCCCGCCGCACGGCTCTGCTCGGCCTTGGCTCATCCCTGTTTGCTGCAGGTTGCTCGACGTCGAGCTACAGCTTTGACGATCTCGGCCAATCGGTAGGCATCGACACACGCCCGACGGGCACGATCCGCCCGCAGATTTCCGTCGACAGGAACGTCACCAATCCCAGGCTCATGTATGCCTCACTGGAGGATAACGGCTTCCGCGTTCCGGCCATTCCGGTTGAGAAAGTGAAGCCGCAGTTCCGCCGTCAGGTCGTCGTTGACCCGACGGGCGAACGCCCCGGCACCATCGTCGTGCGTGTGCAGGAGCGCTACCTCTACTGGGTCCAGCCCGGCGGTGACGCCATCCGCTACGGCGTCGGCGTCGGCAAGGCGGGCTTCGAGTGGCAGGGTCGCGCGCAAATCCAGTACACCCGCAAGTGGCCAACCTGGACCCCGCCACGCGAGATGATCGCCCGCCGCCCCGACGTTGCCAAATGGGCAGGCGGCCAGCCTGGCGGTCTCGACAACCCGCTCGGTGCGCGCGCGCTCTACATCTTCCGCAATGGCCAGGACACGCTGTACCGCATCCACGGTTCGCCCGAATGGTGGACCATCGGCACCCAGGCTTCCTCCGGCTGCGTACGCCTGATGAACCAGGACATTATCGACCTGTACAACCGCGTGCAGGCCGCCAACGGCAAGGTACCGATCGTCGTCGGCTGACGGGGGTGGCATCATCTCCTGACAGACCCTTGTCAGGAGGCCTGTGATAGCCCCGGCTCCAGAAATGGAGGGATCACATGCCACTTATCGGAAGCTGCCACTGCGGCGCAACGCGTTTTGAGGTCGCGCACGCGCCGGAGAGCGTCATCTCCTGCACCTGTTCAATCTGCTCGCGGCGAGGCGCGCTCTGGGCCTACTACACGCCGGATCAGGTGAAATTCACGTCCGAACAAACCAGCACGGAATATGCGTGGCAGACCAGGACTGTGAAGTTTCACCACTGCGCGGTCTGCGGCTGCTCAACCTGGAACACATCGCCAGACTATTCGACCGGCGAGGCGAATTTCGACAATCCACAAGTGTCGGTCAATGCGCGGTTGTTCGAGGATTTCGATCTCGCCGCCGTTCCGGTGATGGTGCTGGACGGGAAGAATGCGTGGTGACTCTTCCTTCGCCCCGCTTGCGGGGAGAAGGTGTCACGAAGTGACGGATGAGGGGCAGCAACGACGTTCAAAATCAGGCGCTGCCCCTCACTGTCCTGCCGGACATCTCTCCCCGTAAACGGGGAGAGAGACGCCGTCATCAATCGCTCAGATCGCTGCGGTGACAATCACTTCGACCAGATATTCCGGCGTCGCCAGCTTGGCCTCGCCGGTGGCGCGGGCGGGTGTGTTGCCAGCCGGAACCCACTTGTCCCAGACCGAGTTCATCTCGGCAAAATCCTTCATGTCGGCCAGCCAGATGATCGCTTGCAGGATCTTCGTCTTGTCGGTACCGGCAGCGGCCAGCAGACGGTCGATCTCGGACAGGATGTGCGCCGTCTGGTTTGCCACGCTGGCACCCGGCTTGCCGACCTGACCGGCCAGATAAACAGTGTTGCCGTGGATCACGGCTTGGCTCATGCGCGGGCCAACTTCAAGACGCTTGATGGACATTGGAAACTCCTCAGGAAAAACGGTTCGGCGACAGCGCCGGAATAATGGGTTGAAGCGCCGCCTCCGGCTCGGCTCGCCTTATCAACTGTCCGGCCAGCCGTGACAAGGCGGGCGAAGTCTCAATTCCGTAGCCGCCCTGCCCCGCCAGCCAGAAAAATCCGTCGCCCGAAAAGCCCGCGACCGGCGAACGGTCCGGCGCGAAGCTGCGCAGGCCCGCCCAGGAGCGCTCGACGCGGGTGAGTTCATAGGTGGTGGCGTTGACAAACCGGTCGATGCCCTCGGCCAGCACCATGTCGTCAACAAAGGCGTCATGCGGCTCGACCGGAATTTCCTCGGCCGGCGACACATAGATGCGGCCCGCCTCCGGCTTCATGTACCAGCGCTCGGCGGCGTCATCGAGAAACGGCCAGCGCGACGCATCCAGTCCGTCGGGCGGCGGCAGCACGGCAATCGAACGGCGCATCGGCTGGATGCCAAGCGGCTTCACGCCGCAACGCACAGCCACCGTATCGGCCCAGGCGCCGGCGGCGTTGACAATCACATCGGCGACCACTTGGCCCTTCGGCGTGTCGATATGCCACTTGCCGTCTTTCCGTTCCGCGCGCTCCAGCGGCGCATCGGTCAGCAGCTGCATGCCGCCCGCGCGCGCCTTGCGCAGCCAGCCCTCGTGCAGCGCGTGCACATCAATGTCCTGCGCGTCCGGCTCGTAGGCAGCACCAAGCAGAAGCTCGCGGCGCAGGATCGGGACCATCGCCACGGCCTCGTCGGGCGTGATTTCGTAGAGCCCCTCGCCTTTGGCCAGCAGTTCGTTGAGCTCCTTGATGCTGCCGTCATCAGCGACAAACAGCACGCCACGCCGCGAAATCAGCGGATGCGGGAACAGCGCCTTGTCCGGATTTTCAAACAGTGGCGCGCTCACCGAGTTCAGCGCGCGGATGACGTCATTGCCGTAGTTGCGCAGGAAGATCGCCATCGAGCGGCCGGTGGAATGATAGGCTGGACGGGATTCCTGCTCGAGCACGATGGTCTTGAATTCACCGGCCAGGTCTGCGGCAAGTCCGATGCCGGCGATCCCTGCACCGATGATGGCGATGTCGGTATGGTAAGTTTCGGTCATTGATCTGCTCCTGTCCTTCTCCCCTTGTGGGAGAAGGTGGCCGAGCCGCAGGCGAGGTCGGATGAGGGGTGGTCGTGCCTCGTGCGATCGCTACCCCTCATCCGTCGCCATATCCTCATGCTTCGCATTCGGGGCGACACCTTCTCCCACAAGGGGAGAAGGACGGGAGCCCCTGCAGCCATCAATGCGCGACACACGCGGCGCAGTGGCCGCGAATTTCAATCGTCGTCTTTTCCGCCTTGAAGCCGCTCTTGCCTGACCAGGCGTCCAGCCGGTGCTCGATCTCGTGGTCGGAAAACTCGCTGACGCTCCCGCAATCCGAACAGATCGCAAACGCGACGACGCCGTGCTGGTGGCCATGGGTGTGGCAATCATCACAATGCGCGCAGGCGATGAAGGCGTTCAGGCTTTCCAGCCGGTGAACCAGTCCGACATCCTGCAGCTTGTCGAGCGCACGATAGACCTGCAACGGCGCGCGAAAGCCGCTGTCGCGCAGCTGGTCGAGCAGCGAATAGGCGCTGAGCGGGCCCTGCGCCTTGGTCAGCGCATTCAGCACCAGCGACTGGTTCTTGGTCAGGTCATGCACAGCCATAGCGGCTCCCGTAAGCATTGCCGGTTGACGGACGTAATAACATTACCGTAATAACATTACACACAAAGCCGGTCCAGCGGCCCCGTTGCAAACATTGGTAGCATGTCCGAACCCGTCCTTACATTTAGCGATTTGACGCTGGGGTACAACAGCCACCCGGCTGTGCATCACCTGTCGGGCAAGATCGGCGCGGGCTCGCTGACGGCTGTTGCTGGCGCAAACGGCTCCGGCAAATCGACGCTGCTCAAGGGCATTGTCGGCATTCTTAAGCCGATGTCGGGCGGTGTTTCGGTGACCGCAGGCAAGCGCATTGCCTACCTGCCGCAGCAATCCGAGATCGACCGCAGTTTTCCGGCGCGCGTGGTGGATATTGTTTCGCTCGGCCTGTGGCCGAAGCGCGGGCTGCTCGGCCGCCACACGGCGGAAGATCGCAAACGTGTGTCCGACGCCATCGCTGCCGTTGGCCTTGCAGGTTTTGACAATCGCCCCATCGACACGCTGTCCGGCGGGCAGATGCAGCGCGCGCTGTTTGCGCGGGTGCTGTTGCAGGATGCAGATGTCATTCTGCTCGACGAGCCGTTCAACGCGGTCGACGCCAGGACCACGCGCGATCTGGTCGTGATGATCGAAGGCTGGGCTGCTCAGGGCCGCGCGGTGATGGTCGTACTGCATGATCTGGAGCTCGCGAAGCGGCATTTCCCGCTGACGCTTTTGCTGGCGCGCCGTCCTGTTGCCTGGGGACCGACCGACAGCGTGCTGACGTCTGACAATCTGTCTGCTGCGCATGGTTTTGACGAAGCGTGGAAGGACGACGCGCCCTGGTGCGCGGCGGACGACGATCACTCGCATGACGAAGATGGGCACAATCATGGTGACCACTTTCATCATGATCATGACCACAAGCATGGGAAGCACGCCCATGTATGATTTTCTCATCGGTCCGTTTGTCGAGTTCGGCTTCATGCAGCGGGCGCTGGCCGGCGCGCTGATGCTCTCGATCAGCGCCTGCCCGGTCGGCGTGTTCCTGATGCTGCGGCGCATGAGCCTTGCCGGCGACGCGATGGCGCATGCCATTCTGCCGGGCGCTGCCGTCGGCTTCCTGCTCTACGGGCTGGAGATCATCCCGATGACGATTGGTGGGCTGGTCGCCGGCCTGATTGTCGCGCTGGCGGCGGGCGCCGTTTCGCGCTTCACGCTCCAGCGCGAGGACGCCTCGATGGCCGCGTTCTATCTGATCTCGCTCGCCGCTGGCGTGCTGATCGTCTCGATGCGCGGCTCCAGCGTCGACTTGATGCATGTGCTGTTCGGCACCGTGCTGGCGCTCAACAATGACGCGCTGACCCTGATTGCCACGATCACCGGCGTCACGCTTCTGCTGCTCGCCATCTTCTGGCGGGCGCTGGTGGCCGAATGCGTTGACCCGCTGTTCCTGCGCTCAGTCAGCAATCTCGGCGCGCCGGTGCATTTCATCTTCCTTGGCCTCGTCGTGCTGAACCTTGTCGGCGGCTTTCAGGCTCTCGGCACCCTGCTCGCCGTCGGCCTGATGATGCTGCCCGCTGCCGCCGCGCGCTTCTGGACCAACCGCGTCGAGACAATGGCTCCGCTCGCAGTCGGCTTCGGCATGGTCTCGTCCGTGTCCGGGCTGCTGGCATCCTATCACTTCGCCCTGCCGTCCGGCCCGGCAATCATCTTTTCCGCCGGCGCAATCTACATTGCGTCGATCTTCCTCGGCTCGCGCGGGCTCATCGCCTCGCGGCTGAAACCCCACCGTCACCGTACAGCTTAAGGATTCTCCCCCATGGCTATGAACACCCTGAAGACCCTTGTCCTCTCGAGCGCCGTTTCGCTGCTGACCCTTACCGCCGCACAGGCCGAACAACTGAAAGTGGTCGCCACTTTCTCGATCATCGGCGACTTCGCGAAAGAAGTCGGCGGCGACCGCATCGCGCTGACCACCCTGGTTGGTCCGGGCGGTGACGCGCATGTCTACCAGGCCAAGCCCGCCGACGCGGTTGCGGTGAAGAATGCCGATGTCGTGCTGGTGAACGGCCTGCATTTCGAGGGCTTTCTGGATCGCCTGATCGAAACCAGCGAGACGAAGGCCACCGTTGCCGAGCTGTCCAGGGGCATCGACACGCTGAAGACCGAAGACGCGCATGAGCATGGCCATGATGACAAGGCCGAAGCCGAACATGATCATAAGCACGAGAAGAAAGCCGAGGCTGGCCACGATCATGATCATGGCAAGAAGGCGGAAGCCCATGACCACGATCACAAGCACGACAAGAAAGAAGCCCACAAGCACGACCACGACAAGCATGGCGCCCATGCCGGCCATAGCCACGGCGAGTTTGACCCGCACGCCTTCCAGTCGGTGGCCAACGCCAAAATTTATGTGAGCAACGTGGCGCAGGCGTTCTGCACCGCTGACGCCGCCGGCTGCGACACGTACAAGGCCAACGCCGCCGCCTACAACCAGAAGCTCGACGCGCTGGAAACCGAAGTAAAGGCAACGCTGAGCGCGATCCCGGAAGAGCGCCGCACAGTCATCACCTCGCACGAAGCCTTCGCCTATTTCGGCAAGGCCTATGACATCAAGTTCCTCGCGCCGGAAGGCGTATCGACCGAGGCGGAAGCATCCGCCGCCGATGTCGCCGCGCTGATCCGTCAGGTGCGCGAGGACAAGGCGTCGGCGATCTTCGTGGAGAACATCACCAACTCGAAGCTGATCGAGCAGATCGCCTCCGAGACCGGCCTGAAGATCGGCGGCACGCTCTATTCCGACGCGCTGACCGACGGCGCGCCGGCTGGCACCTATATCGACCTGATCCGCACCAACGCAGAGACGATCAAGGGCGCTGTCAGCGGGAGCTAAGCCAACCCTCACCGGCATTCGGCCACCTCTCCCCAGTGGGGAGAGAAACCCAAGCTGGATGAGGCTCGCATTTTCAGAACCCAGGTTCCTCTCCCCCTTGGGGAGAGGTGCCCGAAGGGCCGGTGAGGGGTCACGCATCCCGAACCCACCAGTCACACCACGTCCGTGGCGGCATTCGTGCCGCCTTTTTCCGGCACTCGACTGTTATGTTATAACCTTAAGGAGACGACCATGAGATCAATCCTCAAACCACTGGCGCTGGCAGCTCTTGCCTCGACGGTGAGCTTTGCCGCCACCGCCGACGAGACCCGCACAGCGTGGCGGCTGTTCGTGGCCGATCAGGCGGCGCCGACCGTGCGGGTGATCGACGCGGCAGACGGCAAGACCATCGAGACCTTCACGACAAAGGCGCCGACGGCGCTTGCGCTGTCCGAGAGCGGCAAGACGGTGTTCGCGGTTCAGGGCGCCGCCAATGTCGCGCAGGTGTTCTCCACAGGCATCGACATTGACGACCATGGCGATCACGGCGACCTGAAGGTGGAAGCGCCAAAGCTGCTGCCGATCGAATTCGCTGGCGAGAAGCCCGCGCATTTCGTCGACCATCACGGCCAGATCGCGCTGTTCTATGACGGCTCGGGCGTGGTCGATCTTTTCTCGGAAAAGGACGTGATCGACGGCAAGGTGACACCGCGCCAGGTCAAGGCAGACGCCGCGCATCACGGCGTTGCAGTTGTTGTCGGCGGCCACACGCTGGTGTCGGAGCCGAACAGGGAGAAGCCGGACGAGCTGCCGGTCGGCGTCCGGGTGTTCGACAAGGCGGGCGTCGCCGGGGCTGACGTTCATGCCTGCCCCGGCCTGCATGGCGAGGCGGGTTCCGGCGAACTGATCGCGATTGCCTGCAAGACAGGCCTTCTGGTGGTGAAGGAGGGCAAGGACGCGCCGGAGATCAACCTCCTGCCCTATTCCGAAAACCTGCCGAAGGACGCCAAGGTCAGCACGCTGCGCGGCGGCAAGGGCCTGCAATATTTCCTCGGCAATTTCGGCTCGAAGACGGTGGCGCTGATCGATCCGACCGCCGCAGAGCCCTACCGGCTGATCGACCTGCCGGTGCGCCGCGTGCATTTCGCGGTTGATCCGGTGCGCTCGAAGCTCGCCTATGTGTTCACCGAGGACGGCAAGCTGCACCAGATCGACGTGCTCGACGCCAGGATCACCAACTCGCTGCAACTGACCGAGCCCTATTCGATGGACGGCCACTGGAACGATCCGCGCCCGCGCATTGCGGTTGCCGGCGACGAGATCATCGTCACCGATCCGGCGAAGAGCCGGCTGGTCGTGCTCGACGCCAAGGAATTCAGGCAGACGCGCGAAATCCCGGTTGAGGGCAAGCCCTACAACATCATCGCAGTTGGCGGCACCGGTGCCGATCATGGCCAGGAGGCGCATGCGCATGATGATGAGGATCAGGTCTACAAGGGCTATTTCAAGGACGAGCAGATCGCAGCACGCGAGCTGTCGGACTGGGCTGGCGACTGGCAGTCGGTATTCCCCTACCTGCAGGACGGCACGCTTGACCCGGTGATGGCGCATAAGGCCGAGAGCGGCGACAAGTCGGCTGCCGAGTACAAGGCCTATTACGAGATCGGCTACCGCACCGATGTCGAGCGTATCGACATCAAGGGCGACACGGTCAGCTTCTACAAGCAAGGCAAACCAGCGACCGCGCGCTATGCCAGCGATGGCCATGAAATCCTGACCTACAAGAAGGGCAATCGCGGCGTGCGCTTCATCTTCAAGAAGGTGGAGGGCGATGCGGATGCGCCTGAGTTCATCCAGTTCAGCGACCACAAGATCGCACCCAGGGCGGCCGACCACTACCACCTCTACTGGGGCAATGATCGCGCGGCGCTGCTGAACGAGGTCACCAACTGGCCGACCTACTACCCGGCATCGCTGAGCGCGAAGCAGATCGTCGACGAGATGATCGCGCACTAGGTCCAGACACGCGGTCTGACCCACCGCAGCGGGCGCTTCAAATCTGGAGCGCCCGCCTCTCTCCCTCAAGCCAAAGGCGCTCCCATGCCCGTCAGCAAGACAGATACCCGCCTGCCCGTCACCGTGCTTTCCGGTTTCCTGGGTGCCGGCAAAACCACCCTGCTCAACCACGTTCTGAACAATCGCGAAGGCAAACGCGTTGCCGTCATCGTCAATGATATGAGCGAGGTGAATATCGACGCCGCGCTGGTGCGCGACGGAGAAGCCAGGCTGTCCCAGACAGAGGAACAGCTGGTCGAAATGACCAATGGCTGCATCTGCTGCACGCTGCGCGACGATCTCCTGAAAGAGGTGCGACAGCTGGCCGAGCAGAAGCGCTTCGATTACCTGCTGATCGAATCCTCCGGCATTTCCGAACCGCTGCCGGTCGCCGCGACTTTCGATTTCCGCGACGAGGCGGGCGCAAGCCTGTCGGATGTCGCGCGGCTCGATACAATGGTGACCGTGGTCGACGCGGTGAACCTGCTGAAAGACTACGCCTCGACGGACTTCCTGCGGGATCGCGGCGAGACCGCGGGCGAGGAAGATGCACGCGCGCTGGTCAATCTTCTGGTTGAGCAAATCGAGTTTGCCGATGTCGTGGTGCTGAACAAGGTTGGCATCGCCACCGCCGAGCAGCTGGAGTCCGCGCGCAAGATCATCCGCTCGCTGAACCCTGACGCCGATATTGTCGAGACCGATTTCTCCAAAGCGCCACTGTCGCGGGTGCTGAATACCGGGCGGTTCGACTTCGGCAAGGCGCACGAAAATCCGCTCTGGTACAAGGAGCTCTATGGCCACGCCCAGCACGTGCCGGAGACCGAAGAATATGGCGTGACGTCTTTCGTCTACCGGGCACGCAAGCCGTTTGATCCGGTGAAGCTGCACGCGTTTATCAATCGCTCCTGGCCGGGCGTCATCCGCGCCAAGGGCTTTTTCTGGCTGGCGACGCGGCCCGATGAGGTCGGCGAAATGAGTCAGGCCGGCGCGCTGGTGCAGACCGGACGGCGCGGGCGCTGGTGGTCTTCCATTCCGCAAAGTGACTGGCCCGACCATGCCGAGTGGCGCGCGGTGATGCGCAACTATATCGACCCGGTCTGGGGCGACCGCCGGCAGGAAATCGTGTTCATCGGCACGCATCCGATGAATGAGCTGCGCATCCGCGCCGAGCTCGACGCCTGTCTGGTTGCGGCGGACGCCTACACCCCGGCCAACTGGCGCAAGCTGAAAGACCCCTTCCCCGAATGGCCACGGGCGGCGTGATCCATGTTGCACCCTGCCCTCCACAGTGGCATGTAAGCGAGGTTCCGGGGACAGTTTACTTTTTTTCCGCAGAATGGCGGACCTGACTCTGAACGCGCGCTGGCGGAAAAAAGTAAACTGCCCCCAGCGCTTAGCCCCGAGGAGCCTGCCATGCAAATCCGTCAATTGACCGAAGACTATTCCGTCTCGCCGCAGATCAGCGTGGCGGATGTCGCGGAGATCAAGGCGGCGGGTTTCAGGAGCGTCATCTGTAATCGCCCGGACGATGAAGACCCGGGCCAGCCCGGCCACGATGAGATCCAGGCTGCCGTCGAGGCGGCAGGCCTGACCTTTCGCTGGATCCCGGTGATCAGCGGCGCAATGACCCCGGACAATGTTGCCGAGCAGGCGGCGGCGCTGGACGATCTTCCAGCGCCGGTGCTCGCCTATTGCCGCTCCGGCACGCGATGCGCCAACCTGTTCATGGGCGTGATGCAGCAGCGGGGTTGAGCCCCCGGACATCGAACCTCCCCGCCCTCACCCGTGGTGATAGCGCCATTCCTGGGTGCGCCCGCCATAGCCATAGGCATCGGCGCGCACATCCTGCACATAGATGTAGCTCTCCTCGTGCAGGTCGCCGAGCAGGCGCGAGAACCCGTCAAAGGCCGCCGAGACATAGCGTGCCTTCTCGTCCTTTGTGTTGGTCTCGTCGGTGATCTTCACGTCAAAATAGACGCTCGCCTTGCCCTGATCGGCCAATGTCCGGCCGCCAGCCAGCCAGTCGCGCGGGTCGACATAGTCGATGGCAATCGCCGTCAGCTCGGGCTTCTTGCCAAGGATATCCGTGGTCAGTCCGGTCAGCAGCCCGGCAATCTTCCGGGTCATCTCATCCGAACGCTTCCCGCTCACCTTCACATTCAGGATTGGCATCTCACTCTCCATTAGTTAGCTATACAATTATAAGTCCCGGTTTCAGCCGAGTGCACCGGCAATCTGCCGGGCCTGGGTCACGAACCCGGCAAACTCCGTCTCGCCCAGTTCCGCCTTCAGCCGCTTGGTCACCTCGCCGCTGGCACGGTTCAGGTCATCCTTCATGGCTGTCGACTGCGCGGTCGGATGAATTTCGCATTCGCGCCCGTCGCGTTTGCTGCCGCGCCGCTCGATCAGCCCCCGCACCTCGAGACCGTCAAGCGCACGCGTCGCGGTTGCGCGGGCAATCCTCAGTTCATCAGCGAGTTGGCTCTGCAACAGACCCGGGCGATCCAGCACCGCGCGCAGCATAAAACCCTGCGGCGGCGTCAGCTCGAAAGGCTTGAACGCCCGCGTCCAGATGCGGTCCAGCTGACGCGCCAGCGCCGAGGTGTTGAAGTAGATGCATTGGTCGAACATCAGGCGATCATACTCCATTTAATTGCATATGCAATTATTTTCTTGACGGATGCAATGCGTGAGCGGCGGGATGCTGAATCATGAGCTGTCATGATATGTCAGCGCGTAGCGCGCGAGGCTGTCCGTTTCGGTC
>CAYZQP010000040.1:0-3820 GCA_964480545.1 uncultured Mesorhizobium sp.
TCTCGTGAAGGGTGCCCATCAGCGCCGACAGGAACTCGTCGCTGCGGTAGCGCGTGGTGATGCGCACGTCGCTCGGCACGCCGCCGCAGAACGGGTGGTGCGACACCGACAGGCTGCCATGGGCGAGGTCGAAGCCGAGCGCGGCCATCATCGACAGGCCGAGGTCGCGCTGCCTGTCGACCGGGTAGCTGCCGGAGAGCGGCCGCTTCGGGTGTTTCGCCAGCCGCTTGTCCTGCGCTTCCAGCGCGACAGGGACGAAGTCTTTCAGAAAGGATTTCAGCTCTGCAAACACCGGGTCGATATCGGCGGTGCGGTTGCCCGGATCATACTGATCCATCAGCGCATCATAGGGTGCCAGTCCGGTCGCGGCAGCGCGCATCGCAGCTTCCTCGCGCACCATTGAGACGACATTGGCAAGTGCGGGCGCGAAGCTCGTCCAGTCGCCCTTTGCCCGGAGATCGCGCCAGAGTTGTTCGCAGCGCATGCGCTCGGCCATGAAACGCTCGACAAACTCCGTCGGCAGACAGGTGGCGTTGGTGTAGGTGCGGCGGAACTCGCGCAGCGCCGCCTGCTGCCCGGGGTTCAGGTCCTCGCTTTCGGCAGCGGCAATCCAGTCGGCAATAACGGGGTCGGTCGCCTGCCTGTGCGCCATGCCGGCAAGCGAGGCCATCGCATTGGCGCGCGCTTCTCCACCGCCGACTGCCATGTGGGTTGCTTCATCGGCCCCGAGGATCGCAAGCGCATGCTCCAGCGCTTCCAGCTTGTGGCCGAGGTCGTCGAGGTTCTGGAATGACATGGGATGCCTGGAAAAATGGTGAATGGTGAATGGCGAATGGTCAAAAGATGTAGACCATCCCATCATTATCCTCCACCCTGCCATTCACCATTCACCATTCACCATTCACCATTCAACGCTGGTCCCATGCTCTCAACCATACTCATCGCGCTTGTGGCGCTGATCCACCTCTACATCGTCTATCTGGAGATGGTGGCGTGGGACACGCCCAAGGGGCACAAGGCGTTCAACCTGACGCCGGAGTTTGCGCGGGAGTCAAAGGTGCTGGCAGCCAACCAGGGTCTGTATAACGGCTTCCTCGCGGCTGGCCTGCTCTGGGGCCTCTATATCGACGACTATCGGTTCAAGGTTTTCTTCCTGCTCTGTGTGATCGTCGCCGGGCTCTACGGCGCGGCAACGGCGACGCGGAAGATCCTCTACATTCAGGCGGTGCCGGCCGGACTTGCGCTGGCTGCGCTTCTGCTCGGCTGGTGATAATGCCGGCGTGACAGCGGCCATGTAACTTTTTCGCTTGCCATCTCGTAACCTCCTCAACACGGGCGTAACCTGCGCCCCGGCGGGAGAACGATGATGATGGATCGACGGACAGTTTTGCTGGGCGGCATTGGTGCGGTTGCGCTGGGTGCCGGAATGTGGAGCCGCGCGGGCGCGAGTTCGCCGAAGCCCGCCGGAAGTTTTGCTGTTGCGATGAGCGACGACGAATGGCGCAAGAAGCTGAGCGCCGAGCAATTCTATGTGTTGCGCGAGCAGGGCACCGAGCGGCCGTTCACCAGCCCGCTGAACGACGAGAAGCGCACGGGCATGTTCCATTGTGCCGGCTGCGACCAGGCGCTGTTCGATTCCAGAACCAAGTATGACAGCGGGACCGGCTGGCCAAGCTTCTGGACACCTGTCGAGAAGGCCATCGGCGAGACCCGGGACACAACGCTTGGCATGGTGCGCACCGAGGTTCATTGCAGCCGCTGCGGCGGCCACCAGGGCCATGTGTTCAACGATGGCCCCGCGCCGACCGGGCTGCGCTACTGCATCAACGGACTGGCCCTCAGCTTCAAACCGGCCGCTGCCTGAGAGGAAAACGGACATGAAAGCCTTCCATATTGCGGTGCTTCTTTCGCTCGCAGCTTTCCCGGCCATGGCTCAGGAGGGCCAGGCCATCCCCGCGCCCGCAATGGCAAGTACCGCGAGTTCGGCAGCCACTGAAACGGCGGTGTTCGCCGGTGGATGTTTCTGGGGCGTGCAGGGCGTGTTCCAGCATACGGACGGCGTGCTGAATGCCGTGTCCGGCTATGCCGGTGGCACGCAGGCCGACGCGGTTTACACAACGGTCACCTCGGGCAGGACCGGCCATGCGGAGGCGGTGAAGATCACCTATGACCCGAAGAAGATCAGCTACGGCAAGCTGATGCAAATCTACTTCTCGGTCGCGCACGACCCGACCCAGTTGAACCGGCAGGGCCCCGACCATGGGCCGCAATATCGTTCGGCGATCTTCCCGCAAAGCGCGGAGCAGGCGGCAGAGGCAAAGGCGTATATCGCGCAACTCGATGCGGCCAAGGTCTATCATTCGGAAATCGTCACGATGATCGAGGCCGACAAGCCGTTCTATACGGCCGAGGCCTATCACCAGGACTACATGACGTTGAACCCGGGGCAGCCCTACATCGTTTTCAATGACCTGCCGAAGGTCGAGAACATGAAGAAGCTGTTCCCGGATTTCTACCGCGCGGACCCGGTGCTTGTATCGGAAGCTGGCGGTGTCGGCGGATAGACAAAAGCCCCGGAAGGGTTTCCGGGGCTTTATGCTCAAACTGTGGGAAGAGTCAGGTCGGGTCGTTCTGCTCGGCGCCAACCGCAGATGGGTCAGCCGATCCGGTCGTCATGCCCAGCTTGCCGATGCGTGACAGTATCTGGTGATAGTCACTGGCCGGCAGCTTGCCTCCGTGCTTCGCCGCGATCTGCTCGGCATCCTTGCGGATCTGCATGGCGTCCTTGTCCAGTTGTGCGGATTCTGTTCTGGACATCGCGCTGTCCTGCCGCTCGATTTTCACGCCATCGACGGCGCTCTGCAACTGGCCGAGCACGACGCCGAGGCGAGGCTCCTGCTCGGTGATAGCCGGGACAGCGCGCGGGCTGGTCGTATCAACTGCCGTTTCAGCAGCAAAGGCATTGGCAAAAGAGAAGGTAACAAGCGCGGCGGCGAGGCCGGCCTTGAGAGTGTTCGGGCGCATGATTGCGTCTCCTGAGATGTGCGGGACTTGAGAATGGTCACCCGCAAAGATGGCAGACTGTCCGGATTCGTCGCGTCGCGGTGGCTTGGCCATCACCGGCGGATCTCAGCTTGCAAAGAGCAATGTAGGAGCCTGTCTGCCGGCTGCCAAGTTAATGTTATTTAATCGAAATTCCGCAATGCCGCCATGTTTCGCGCGTTGCACGCGGCGTCATGGGCGATCGGTACGACCGGGCTTGGCGGGGATTTCGATCGTGTCGCCCTCTCTGGTCTGCTCGGCGGCCTCGTCAGGGTCTTCCATGTAGATCGAGGCTTCGTCCGCACCGGGCTGCAAGGTGATCGCGGGAGGCGGAGGTGAGTCTGCGACCTTGTCAGCCTTCCATGTGCCGCCGCATCCGGTCAGCGCCTCGATCCAGCCGCCGCGCATTTTCTGGCCGGTCACCTTGCCGGTGAAGCTGACGCGCTTTGCGCCAGTGCCACCAGACAGCGTGATCGAGCCGTTCTTCGCCAGTTTGCCGGCGAGGCTGATGCCATTGCCGGCAGAACCATAGACGCTGTCGCCATCGATGCTGAGGCGCACAGCACCAGCGCTGCAAAACATGCCGTTGGAGCTCGGGCGCAGCGAGAGGCTGCTGCCGGCCCATTCGGATGCCTGAGCGGGAGGCAGGGCCAGCAGCGTTGCGGCGAGCGCAATGCCAGGCCCGTAAATTGTGCGTTTCATGATCAGCGCTCGGTCAGCTTGAGTTCGATTCGCCTGTTGCGGGATCGTGCCTCGTCGGTGTCGGCGGGGTCAAGCG
>CAYZQP010000040.1:3830-18505 GCA_964480545.1 uncultured Mesorhizobium sp.
TCACCACAGAGGTGGCGCGGGCCGATGACAGCTCCCAGTTGTCGGCGTATTTGCCGGTGCCTGACAGCGGGCGGCTGTCCGTGTGGCCATCGACGCGAAGCACCCAGTTGATCTCCGGCGGGATTTCCTTCTGCAACTCGATGATCGCGGTGGCGAGCTTCTGCATCTCGGTCTGGCCGAGATCGTTGATTGTTTCGGCGCCGGCCGGGAACAGCACCTCGGACTGGAACACAAAGCGGTCGCCGACGATGCGGATGTTGTCGCGGTCCGACAGGATTTCGCGCAACCGTCCGAAGAAGTCGGAGCGGTAGCGGTTCAGTTCCTGGACGCGTTGCGCCAGCGCCACGTTCAGCCGCTTGCCGAGATCAGCGATCTTGGCGTTGGATTCCCGGTCGCGGTTTTCCGAAACGTCGAGGGCGGATTCCAGCGCGCCGATCTGCTTGCGCAAGGCCGATATTTGCTGGTTCAAAAGCTCGACCTGGCTCTGGGCGCGTGCGCTGAGCTGGCGGGCCGCGTCGAGTTCGCCGCCCATCTGCCCGATGCGGGCCTGTGCGGCGGCGTCGGCGCCGGAGCCCTGATTGAGCAGTTGTTCCAGCCGACTCTTCTCGCCCTCGACATTGGCCAGCGTCGCCTGCAGATTGGCAAGCTGATCGGCGGAATCCTGGGTGTTCGAGCGCTCCAGGGCCAGCAGTTGTGTGAGTTCGTTGATCTGCGAGTTCAGCCTGGTCAGCACCTCGTCCTTGCCGCTGATCTCGCGCGACAGGAGAAACTGCGCCAGCACGAAAACCGAGAGCAGGAACATGATGGCGAGCAGCAGTGTCGACAGCGCGTCGACAAAGCCTGGCCAGTAGTCGACCCGGCGGTCTGCGCGGCGGGCGCGGGCGAGCGCCATGTCAGCTGCGGTCCCGCTGTTTCAGGGCGGCGGTGAGTCTGTCCAGCGTGTCACGCATGGCGCGCTGCTCGTCAGCCTGATTTTCGATCCAGTTGCGCATCATCTGCTGCTCACCGCGCATGTTCTTCACGAGCGCCGAGATGCCGTCAGCCAGGTTGGCCATGGCAGTTGCCACACGCTGGTTTGAGCCGCCCGTCTCCTGCAAATGCACCAGGCGGTCGCTGAGTGCGCGCAGGTCGTCGGGTGCGCCTGCGGCAGCTGCAGCCGGCGCAGCAACCGTCAGGTCGGACGAGAGGTCGGCCTGGGTCGAGAGCCAGTTCTCCAGCTCGGTGTAGAAGCGGTTCTGGGCGCGACCTGCCTGCAGGTCGAGGAAGCCCAGCACCAGCGATCCGGCCAGACCGAACAGCGAGGACGAAAAGGCAGTGCCCATGCCGGCCAGTGGCGCGGCCAGGCCCTGTTTGAGCGCGTCGAGCACGCCTGCTGTGTCGCCGGTGCCGGGATCAAGCGACTGGATGGTGTCGCCGATTGCGCCGATTGTGCCGAGCAGACCCCAGAAGGTTCCGAGCAGGCCGAGGAAAACCAGCAGGCCGATCAGGTAGCGCGAGATGTCACGGCTTTCGTCCAGGCGCGTGGCGATGGAGTCCAGCATGGTGCGCATCGAGTTGGCCGAGAAGCCGATTGTCGAGCGGGTCAGCAGGGCTTTCATCGGAGCCAACAGGACAGGCTCGACGGTGTCGGTGCCATGCCGGAACGAATTGACCCAGCGTACCTCGCGGAACAGTCGCCATATCTGGCCGAAGGCAAGCAGGATACCGACCAGCAGGACCCCGAGGATCAGCCCGTTCAGGCCGGGATTGGTGACGAAGGCCGAGGAAATCTGGCGCGACAGGATGATCGCGATGAAGGCAACAATTGCGAGGAAAATGACCATCGACAGCAGGAAAACCTGCGGGCTGGACAGTTTGTGCGGATCATATTCCTGCCCGCCAGCGCTGCCGCCCAGGCCAAGTTGTTGAAGTAACGCCATACTCGCCCCGCCCGTCGGGAATTTCACATGCCGGGACCATACCAGGAATTGAGGCTAAATTGAAAGATCGGACTGGTGCCAGACTTAATTACACGCGGGATTACACCCGGGCGAGCACAAAGCAGTCGATCACCGCGATGCAGTGAAGGGCGGCGCCGGTGACCACGCAACTGTGCCACATCGCGTTCTGGAACTTCAGGCTCTTCCAGATGTAGAACAGCACGCCACCGGTGTAGATCAGACCACCAAGGGCGAGCAGGTTCAGGGTTGTCGGTGGCAAAACATCGATCAGCGGTTTCGCCAGCGCAACGCCGCTCCAGCCTATGGCGAGGTAGAAACCCACGGCCAGTCTGTCGAAGCGGCCCGGGAAGAGGATTTTCACCGCCATGCCGGCGAATGCTGCAATCCAGACGCCGGCAATCGAGCTTGCGGCGAGCGTGGGGTTGGCAATCTGGGCGAGGAAGGGCGTGTAGGTCGCGGCGATCAGCACGTAGATCATCGAGTGATCGACCCGGCGCAGCACCCATTTGACCGGTGTCATCGGCCACTGGTTGTAGACCAGCGAGACGCTGAGCACCGCGAGCAGCGACAGAACGTAGAAGATTGCGGCGATATACTCGCCCGTTCCGGTGCGGAAGAACGACATTGCCAGAAGAATGGAGCCGGCGCACAGGGCGAAGATCAGGCCGATCAGGTGAACCACGCCATCGGCGATCCGTTCTCCCCGCGTGTAGTGCCAGCGGCCCGCATAGGGCGCCTGTTGCTCTACGTCTTCCTGGCCTGCTTCCATGGCCTCGCCCAACCCCTTACAACCGGCGACAGGCACAGACCATGTCACAATCACATTGCGTTTTTGCAACGGAACCTGGTTAGCAATTGGTGCATTGATGTGCGGCACGTTGGCGCAACGTTGGCTGTGTGGGTGACCGGCATGACGCAGGCGCAACATGCAGGTGATCCGCCGGATAACCGGCGGGTCTTCGTGTCAGGATCCGGCTTTCTTCGCCTCGCGCTTCTTGCGCCAGGGCGCGTCCTGCTCCCAGTCGCCGGCCATGATCGACCCGTAGGGGTCGATATAGTCGGCGATGTCAGCGAGCTTCTGCTTGCCGATCTGCCCGACCACCTGCGCCGCCGACTTGTAGCCGCCGGGCAGTTCGGAAAGGTCCGGCTTGCCGCACCAGAAGCGCACGTCGAGACCTTTGGTCTCGGCGTCCATCACGTCCTGTGTGGCGCGCGCACCGATGACCTCACGCAGATAGCGCGTGCGGCTCATGTTGCGGCCAGCACCATGCGGCGAGAAGCCCAGCGCATCCTTGCGGTCGCGGTGGGTTGCCACGAGGATCGGCTCGCTCATGTTCATCGGGATCAGCGTGCGCCCGTCATCATCGGCCGAGAAACCGGCAAACGAAGGCGTTGCACCCTTGGCGTGGTAGTACAGCCCGTCGGACTTGCGGAACACGAAGTTATGCTCGTTCCAGAAGCGGTCGACGATGCGGTTGCCAAGCGCCGCCGCGATGCGGTCATGCAGCACGAAGTGGTTGTTCTTCGTCCACAGCCGGATCGTCTGCAGCGCATCCCAGTAGGCGCGCCCCGTGTCCGAGTTTGCATCGAGCCAGGCAGCACCTTCCGGTGTGCGTGGCGAGACGATCTGCGTATGCCGCTTGGCTGCCGCCAGACCACGCTTGTAGAGCATCGCGCCAACACCACGCGACCCGTGATGGGTCACGATGGCCGGCTGTCCGGTCGAGCGCAGATGGCCGACGAACAGGAAGTGGTTGCCGTCGCCCTGCGTTCCGGTGTTGCCGTGACCGTTGCCGACAATATCCTTCAGGAACTCGTTGGCCTGAAACTTCGCCACAAGCTCATCGGGCATATCGATGGGATCGGCACGCCGGGTCGGCCCGAAATGCGTGATCTTGTGGGCGATATCCATGATCTTCTTCGGATCGTCATTGCGCTTGAAGACGGTGATCGCCATCGAGCAGCAGATGTCGGCCGAGTGAAAACCCGGATGGATCGCATCGCGTGCAGCCACGACGCCGCCGACCGGAATGGTTCCGGCCGGGCAGGCATCGGGCATGACCACGCCAGCCTCGACGGTCGGCACGCGCATCAGCGCGTCCATCGCCGTGGTGACGAGGGCCAGGTTCTCGCGCTCGATATCGGATTCAGGCTCGAGGAAAACCGAGAACGGAAGGCTGTTGGTGCGAAGCTCTATGTCCTGGGGCTGAAGCGTCTGCAGATGGGCGAAAATCTCGTCCTGATTTTTGCCGTCACGCTCCATCGCCTGCGCCACCTCAATGGCATCAGGAAACCACTTGCCGGGCTTAAAGCCCCACTGCACCAAATCCTTTCCGGTAATCATCGGTTCTCAAGATTGCTCTTGCCTCTCAGTTTCTGCGTTTGTCTTTGCCACATGCAAAGGGCCGGCGCGAGTGGCGGAGCATTCGGGCGGAAGTGCGGCGCGAGCTATGCAGCAGCCTTGCCAAGCCTGCGACCCGGTTCGGTCCGGTGGAGGAACACAGCGAAGGTGTCCCATGGAGGTGTGTGCCGGGCTTGCCACAAAAGCCGCCCGACTTCCCCACGATGATTGCCCGCGTGCAGCACGACATGCATGATCATTTCCTCACGGGTCATGCAGCCCTTGTCGCCATCCGTGAAGGTGAAGCTGACTGGGTCTGCCAGGGCTTCCGGCGAGGCCTGCGCGACATAATCTGCATACCAGGCATCTGACCTGGCCATATCATCGCGCAAAGACTCGCGCGTTGGCGTGTGGTCGGTGTTGCCCGAGGCATAGCCATGCGGTGTCCCATCCAGATGACCGGCGAAGATGCGCGCCACAACATAGGTGTGGTTCATCAGGCGCAAAGCTGTGTGCAGATTGTCTTCGGGGAGGTGAGCAATCGCAGCGAGCACCTCGTCATTGGCCCATGCGTGACAGGCGACGAGTTTGCGTAATGTTGTCATGATGGCCTCCGCCAGAAAATGTGAGTAATCTCTCACATTTCTACCGGTGCGCCCTGATGTCTACTCGTATTGCAAAAGCATCTATGCCGATGCGCAAAATCCCGCGCCAGGCGCGATCGCGCCAGACTGTCGAGGCGATTGTCGAGGCTGCGGCTCGCATTCTGGCCGCGTATGGATGGGCCGGGTTCAACACAAATCGCATTGCCGAGGCGGCAGGCGTCAGCATCGGCTCGCTCTACCAGTATTTTCCGGACAAGCAGTCGCTGGTGGATGCGATTCGTGAGCAGCATCTTGGCCATTCACTGGAGGCAGTGCGCGGAAGTCTGGATTCGGCTGGCAGTGCGCGTGATTTCGTGCGCCTGCTTGTCGACGCGGTGATTGCCGCGCACAGTATTCATCCACGCCTGCATCGGGTGCTTCTGGATGAAGCGCCAAATGCGGACGGGTTTCGAGATCCAGACAGCGCGTTTGAACGGGTCTATCTTGGATGTTTCACCGAGGCGGTCACTCGCTATGCGACACGAGGTTCCGCCAGACGCGATGAGGTGGCGGGCAAGACCATGTCGGATGCGCTCGACGGGATCATTCACAATGCGGCGCGGCGCGACAAACTCGGCGATGCCATGATGAACGCGGAGTTGCTGGGTTTGATGGATGGCATGCTCACGTCCGCTGCCGGGAGACCCTGACCTTTGCCAAGTTGCGCCGCATGCGCGGCGGGCGGTCAGATCCCCGCTATCCCGTCCCACAGCAGCTTCACCGCGATCAGGCCAACGGTACCATAGGTCAGCGGGTAGAACACGTCGGGCCGCATGCGGCGCACCAGCCAGGCACCGGCCATGGTGGCCAGCGGTGCCAGTGGCATCAGCACCGCCGAGGCGGCGAGGTTAGTCGTGTCAAACTGGCCAAGCGCGAAATAGGGAACCAGCTTGATGGCGTTGGTGATGGCAAAGAAAATTGCCGTTGTGCCTGACAGCACTTTGGGGTCGAGCCTCAGCGGGAGCGCATAGACCTGATAGGGCGGGCCGCCGACATGGGCGACGAAGCTGGTGAAGCCGGAGACGGTGCCCCAGAAGCCCGCCAGCGCGCGGTTGGGCTTTGCCGGGATCGTGGCGGTGCGGCGGACTTCCGAGACCAGCCAGCGCAGCACGAAGACCAGCGCCACCGCGCCGACGATCAGTCGTATCACCTCGGGCGTCACCGATGCCGCCAGCCACCAGCCAAGGCCAACGCCGAGGATGGCACCTGGCAGCATGTCGACCAGCACCTGCCGCGAATAGACGCCGCGCCAGCTCCATAGCGCGGCGACGTCCATGACGCAGAGGATCGGCAGAAGGATCGCTGCGGCCTGGACCGGTGACATGACCAGTGCCATCAATGGTACGCCGACAAAGCCGACACCGCCGGCAAAGCCGCCCTTCGAGAGGCCGACCAGAATGACAGCGGGGATCGCGACGGCGTAGAACCAGGGATCGGTGAGAAGGGGCATGAATAAACCGGGACCAGCGTGTCATAGCTGCTCCCGGTTCAGCGTCAATGCAAGCGCTTGTTAGAGCGAGCGTCCGGTCATCTGGCGGTAGCCCCACTGCGTGACGCAGGCACCGAGTATGGCGACAAGCATGCTCCAGAGGTTGAATCCTGTAACGCCGACGCCGGTCACCAGGCTGACCAGAAATCCGCCGACCAGCGCGCCGACAATGCCAAGCACGATGTCCATCAGCAGGCCCTGTCCGCCAGTGCCCATAATGCGGTTGCCAATGAAGCCGGCGATCAGGCCGAGCACGACCCAGGCAATGATACCCATAGCTTTTTCCCTCAATCGAGTTGCGATGTTTATGGAACGCATCGGCGGCGCAGACGTTCCATTGAGGCGATAACGCACGATTTCGCCGCGCTCTGGTGCGGCTCTTGAAGGAGGTTCCAATGGGACTTTTCGACGACGCCGTTCCGGGCGGCAACGTGGCCAAGCCGATCCTGATTGCGCTCGGGGCGCTACTGGCTGGCAAGATGCTTTCCGGCGGCAAGACGGATGATGATGACGCAGTGCAACCGATCCCGAACGGGAACACGCCGCAGGAGCAGATCCGCCGGGGCGAGGCGCGCAACGATGGCGACGTGCAGCCTATTCCCAATGGCGGCCAGGAACGCGCTCGCGAAGCTGACAATGATGGAGGATTGCTCGGGGGCGGCCTGGGTGACCTGCTTGAGCGCTTGCAGAAGCAGGGCCAGGGCGGAGCTGCTGACAGCTGGGTCAAGCCCGATGTGAAGAATGAGCCGATTGCACCGACCGACCTTGGCAAGGCGATCGGCAGCAAGATGCTGCGCGAGCTTTCGCAACGCACCGGCATTTCGGAGGAACAGTTGCTGGAGCAACTGTCGAAAGCTCTGCCAGGCGTCGTCGACAAGCTGACGCCCGGTGGCAAGGTGCCAAGCAATGATCAGGTGGCCGGCGAGTTCCGCAACAGCCCCTGGTAGTGCGGTCAACCAATCTGGCCCGCCGGTTTTGCCGGCGGGTTTTTCGTTGTGGCAACCGTTTGCGCAGGTTGATCCGTTCTCATCCGGCGGGCGATGATGTAGCAGGTGCCATGGTTCGTCTGCTTGTCACAACGATGGTTCAGACCACGGCTCCAACAGGCGCGCCCGTGGCGCCGCCGGCTGAGGGTGCCGCTGTCCTTCCCGACCGGCTGAAGCGCGATGACTACGTTGCGCTATATTCGGAGATCGGTTCGCCGTTCCAATGGGACGCGCGGCTGCGTATGTCACCTGAGGCGCTGGATCACCATCTCGAAAGCCCCGGTACGCCTGTTTACCTGTTGGAGGCAGGCGGGATTACCTGCGGAATGCTGGAGGCGGTTGATCACGCGGACAACTCCATCGAGGTTGCGAATTTCGGGATCGTTGACCGGGCCTATGGCAAGGGGCTGGGGCGGTTCCTGCTTGATGCGGCGCTCCGCGGCCTGTGGGAGAAAAACCCGGCGCGTATCTGGCTGCGGACCGACACCAATGACCATCCGGCAGCGCAAGGCACCTACGTGCGCGCGGGGTTTGTCGTCGAAAGCCGCGACTGGCGCGATTTTCCGGACTGACGACGATTCCGGCATCTGCTGCACCATATTGCATTAACGATGAAAACTTGTCTGGCTGCGCGTTGATGGTTATGCCCCAGTCGCGCCATTTTCAGCCCGCAAAGGCAATGCCGGATATTTGTCATGACCCAAGCTGTTCCAGATCGCTGCCGCCTTGTTCTGATTGCGCCGGAGGGCATTGACCCTTCGCAGCTTGGAGCCATTCTGGCGGCCGGAGATGTCGCCTCGCTCATCCTGCCGCAATACGGGCTGGACGATGCCGCCTTCCAGAAGCTGGCAGAGGCGATTACGCCTGTTGCGCAAGGTGCGGGCGTTGCCCTCATCATCGCTGGCGAAACGCGCGTGGCGGCGCGGGTGGGCGCTGATGGCGTGCATGTAGAGGGCAGCCGCGCTGTACTCGATGATGTGGTCGACCGGCTGCAGGACAAGATGGCGGTGGGCTGTGGCGGTGCCAAGACGCGTGATGACGCGCTGGACCTCGGCGAAGCACGGCCGGACTACATTTTCTTCGGACGTTTCGGCTATGATACCAAACCGGAACCACATGCGCGCAATCTGTCGCTTGGGCAGTGGTGGGCCGAGATGATCGAGATCCCCTGTATTGTTATGGGTGGCGCCGATATCGCCTCGGTGCAGGCAGTTTCCGGGGCCGGTGTGGAATTTGTGGCGCTGTCGGTTGCCGTGTTTGGCGCGACCGATCCGGCCAGTGCGGTGGCCGAGGCAAATGCGCTGCTGGATGCCCACGCACCAGAGTTTGGCAAGGTGGCATGATGCGTCGACTGGCGGCACTGGCGATTGTCCTTCTCGCAGCGCCGACGGCGCTGGCGCAGGAGTCCGAAATTACCGGACAGCCAATCGACAAGAGCCGCTTCGGCGAAGACTTGCCGGACGCCAAGCCCGAAGCCCCGGCGCTCAAGGTGCTGAGGTCGCGCGAGGTCACGCCCAAAGCGGAAGGCGAGGCGGCGCAGGGCGGCGTATTGCCCAGCCGTTTCGGCCAGAAGCCATCTGATGATGCTTATGGCGCTTTCCAGCGCGGACTGTACAAAACCGCCTATGATCTGGCGCTGCCGCGCGCCGAGGCTGGCGAGGGGCCGGCGCAGGCACTGGTGGCCGAAATCCTGGCGAGAGGCCTGGGCGTCGCGCTCGACAGCAAGGCAGCAGCCGGATGGTATCAAAAGGCAGCGGATAACAATGTGCCGGAGGCGCAGTTCCAGTATGCGCTGATGCTCATCGACGGCAAATTCGTGCCAAAGGATGAGAAGACGGCTTTCGCGCTGATGCAGGAAGCCGCCGACGCCGGTAACACGCTGGCGCAATTCAACTACGCCCAGCTTCTCATCCGGGCAGAGCCGGGGCCGGTGGGGCTGCGCAAGGCACAGGCTTACTACAAGCTGGCAGCCGAGCGCGGCTTGCCGGATGCGCAATATGCGATGTCGCAGATTTCGGCGAATGGCATTGGCGGGCTCGGGCGCGATGACACCGAGGCGCGGCGCTGGCTGATCCTTGCGGCGCGCCAGGGTTTTGACACAGCCGAACTCGACCTGGGCACCTGGCTGGTGGACGGGCGCGGCGGCGAGCGCGACCAGAAGACCGGTTTCGGCTGGCTGCAGCGCGCTGCCAAGCGCGGCAATGTCGCGGCCATGAACCGCGTCGCCAAGCTCTACATGAATGGCGTCGGCGTCGATCCGGATTCGGTAGAGGCGGCTGCCTGGTATTTTCTGGCCCGTCGCGCCGGACTGAATGACTTCATGATGAACGATTTCCTTGCAGGTTTGACCGACGAGGAGTTGAAGAAGGCACTGGAGCGCGCCAACCGGTTGCGCTGATGGCGGTGGCCAAAAGGCTGCCCACAGACTTGCGGCACGCGGCTTTCTATGGTTCTACCCCCGACAATTGGCGCTGAAAGCGCACTCCCTGTTTCTGAAAGCACGTTTCACGATGGCTCGTTCAGCGCTTCTCAATGTCATGGTTCAGGCCGCCACCAAAGCCGGCCGCTCGCTCTCGCGTGATTTTGGCGAGGTTCAGAACCTGCAGGTGTCACTGAAGGGTCCCGGCGATTATGTCAGCCAGGCTGACAGGAAGGCGGAGGACATCATCTACACCGAGCTGGCCAAGGCCCGCCCCGGCTACGGCTTTCTGATGGAAGAGCGCGGCGAAGTGCCCGGCGAGGATGGCCAGCATCGCTGGCTGGTTGATCCGCTCGACGGCACCACCAATTTCCTGCACGGGATCCCGATCTTCGCGATTTCAATTGCGCTTGAGCGTCAGGGCCAGCTTGTCGCGGGGGTGATCTACAATCCGGCGATGGACGAGCTGTTCACCGCCGAGCGCGGCGGCGGGGCTTTCTGCAACGACCGGCGGCTGCGTGTCGCCGGACGCGGCAAGCTGGTCGACACCGTGATCGGCACAGGTATCCCGCATCTCGGCCGGCCGCACCATGGCAAGTATCTTGTGCAGTTGCGCAACGTGATGGGCGAGGTGTCGGGTGTGCGGCGTATGGGATGTGTGGCGCTTGACCTCGCCTGGCTGGCTGCCGGACGCATGGACGGATTCTGGGAGATGGGCCTCAGCCCGTGGGATCTAGGTGCCGGCATCCTGATGATCCGCGAGGCCGGAGGCTTCGTGTCCGATCTTGATGGCGGGCAGGGCATGCTGGAGGGTGCGGGAATTGCCGCCGGCAACGAGACGATTCACCGCGCGCTGCTGAAGCAGATCAACCTGCCTTACGCGCCGACCTGATCGCGCTGGCGCAATCGGCTGGCTGGCTGGCTCAACCAGCTGGCTTGCAGGTGGCCCCAGGTTTCCCGGATCTGTTTCGCCTCCAGGGGACGGAAGGATTTGCTCCTGTCCTGCTGCTTTGAAGAAATTCAATTGTCGGCAACGCGTCGGATTATCCCGTAATCTGTGCGCAAACATCAAGGAATGTTCCGTTGACGACTCTGTTCGACCCACTCACCACCGGCTCGCTCTCGCTCTCCAACCGCATCGTGATGGCGCCACTGACACGCAACCGTTCTCCGGATGCAACCCCAGGGGCATTGACCGAGACCTATTACAGGCAGCGCGCCAGCGCTGGCCTGATTGTCACCGAGGCGACGGCGATCACGCAGCAGGGGCAGGGCTATGCCCAGGTGCCCGGCCTCTACGGTGCGCAGCAACTGGCCGGCTGGCGCAAGGTGACCGACGCCGTACATGAATCCGGCGGCAAGATCGTTGTGCAACTCTGGCATGTCGGTCGCATCTCGCACAATTCGCTGCAGCCCGATGGAGGCAAACCGGTTGCGCCCTCGGCCGTGCGCGCGAAATCGAAGACCTTCCTGGTTCATGCTGACGGCAGCGGCGAGTTTACCGAAACGTCCGAGCCGCGCGCGCTCGATCTTTCAGAAATTCCAGGCATCGTCGCAGACTACCGTCACGCCGTGCGCGCCGCCATTGACGAGGCGGGCTTTGACGGCGTCGAGATTCACGCGGCGAATGGCTACCTTATCGATCAGTTTCTGCGCTCGGGCAGTAATCTGCGCACCGACCAGTATGGCGGGTCGATCGAAAACCGCGCACGGCTTCTGTTCGAGGTCGTTGACGCGATCATCGATGAGATCGGCGCCGGGCGCACCGGTATCCGCCTGTCTCCGGTGACGCCGGCCAATGACGCTTCAGACCCCGAGCCGCAATCGCTGTTCGAGCATGTCGCCGCCGGACTCGGTTCGCGCGGGCTTGCTTATATCCACGTCATCGAAGGCGCGACCGGCGGGCCTCGCGATTACCGCCAGGGCGAAAAGGATTTCGACTACGCGGCGTTCAAGGCGGCTTACCGCAATGCTGGCGGCAAGGGCGCGTGGATGGTCAACAATGGCTACACGCGCGAACTGGCCGAGGCGGCAATCGAGCAGGGGCTGGCTGACCTGGTGGCGTTCGGTCGGCCGTTCATCTCTAATCCCGATCTGGTTACACGGTTGAAGAGTGGCGCGGCGCTGAACGAACTCGACAAGGCGACGCTCTATGGCGGTGGCGCGAAGGGCTATACTGACTACCCGACAGCGGCCTGAATCAACCTATGTTCTTGACTTGTTCCCCATTCTGCGCTGTCTGCGCAGGGTGGGGAATCGAGTTGCGGCATGATCGGTAAGCTCAAAGGCGTGGTCGACGAGATCGACGAGGACCATTGTGTCATCGACGTGCATGGCGTTGGCTATGTGGCGTTCTGTTCGTCGCGCACGCTGTCGTCATTGCCGGGGCCAGGTGAGGCGGTGACGCTCTACATCGAGACCTATGTGCGCGAGGACATGATCCGGCTCTACGGCTTCCAGTCCGGGCTGGAGCGCGAATGGTTCCGGCTGCTGATGGGGAATGTGCAGGGCGTTGGCGCGAAGGTCGCGCTGGCGGTGCTGTCGACGCTGTCGCCATCAGAACTCGCAAATGCGATTGCGCTGCGTGACGTCGCCATGGTCAGCCGCGCGCCGGGCGTTGGCAAGAAAGTCGCCGAGCGCATCGTCACCGAGTTGAAAGCCAAGGCTCCGGCGTTTGCCGGCGAGGCCGCGCAGAATATCGGGTTGAAGCAGGGTATCGGTTCAGGAACCGCATCAACCCCGGTGGTGGATGCCGTGTCGGCGCTGACCAATCTCGGCTATTCGCGCGACATCGCCGCCAATGCTGTCGCGGCGGCGCTGAAGTCTGCCGGAGAAGGAGCGGATTCAGCCAGGCTTATCAGGCTCGGGCTGAAAGAGCTGGCGCGGTAAAATGCGGCCGGGGATCAGCCCCGGCCGAACGCTGTCTTGAGCAGGTCAATCTGATCGGAGACCGGATTGGCGCGACGGCCGGGAAGGGGCGTCGGGTCGCTTGGCTTGCCGCCATAAACCTCGTCGTCCATCTGCTTGACGCGAGTCTGCATGCGCAGCGACTGGTCAACCAACTGGCGGAAATCATCAGGCAACTCGTCCCAGCCCAGCGTATCGCGGGCAGCCGAGGGTGTGTCCAGCCGCACCTTCGCCTTTTCGGACACGACCTGGTCGCGCGTCATCTCGCCGGAATTGGCGGCACGCTGCAACAGAAGCCAGGAGGCAACCTGCATCAACCGTGTGGTGAGGCGCATCGATTCTGCAGCGTAAAGCGTAGCGCCCGGGCGCGACAGACCCTTGGCAGCCAGCCGGCCATCACCATCTAGATACTGGGCGGCGCGTTCAACAAGGGTCATGCCCTCATTGTACAGCGGCTTGAACGAATCAGAGAAAACCCGCCGTTCGGTCAGGCGAACGGTCTTGCTGTTCTCCCTAGAAACCTCACTCATTGAAACTTCCTGCACTATGACCGGCCGAAAACGCGCCGGGGACCACTCTAACAATGGCCCAACCATGCGACGTCCGGGCTTCGTTGGCAAGGTTATGTTTAATGAAGGGTTAACGGCGAGAAGGCCTGTTTAACAAGCAAAAAAAAGAGCCGCGGGAGATGGCGGCTCTCAGGAGTCTAACAGGGAGGCGTCAAACAAAGTGATCGGGGATCACCAGGTAAGAATCCAGAAGACTGGACACGCACAGTAATGAGATATGAAGCTTAATATTTGGTTAATTTTTATGATGATTTGCCGAAAATTGTTCCGGATCGGAACAATTCGGTCTCCCGTCAGCCAGACTTGGTCAAATCCCTTAACCTGAATTTCTGGATCTTGCCGGTGCTGGTTTTCGGTATCTCGGCGAAGATTACCGCCTTTGGAACCTTGAAGCGCGCCAGCAATGCGCGGCAATGCTCGAGGATTTCCGCCTCAGTTGCTTCGCGTCCAGGCTTCAGTTCTACGTAAGCAATAGGCACCTCGCCCCACTTGTCGTCCTGACGGGCGACCACGCCACAGGCGGCAACGGCAGTGTGTTTGTAGAGCGCGTCCTCGACCTCGATGGAGGAGATGTTTTCGCCGCCGGAAATGATGATGTCCTTGGAGCGGTCCTTCAACTGCAGGTAGCCATCCGGGTGCATGACGCCGAGGTCGCCCGAGTGGAACCAGCCGCCGGCGAAGGTTTCGTCGGTGGCGGATTTGTTCTTGAGGTAGCCCTTCATGACGATATTGCCGCGGAACATCACCTCGCCGATGGTTTCGCCATCGGCAGGCACCTCCTCCATTGTCTCGGGGTTGCGCACGGTCAGCGCATCGAGTGCTGCATAGCGCACGCCCTGGCGCGCCTTCTTCGAGGTGCGCGCGGGCTTGTCGAGATCGTCCCACGCGCCGTGCCATTCGTTGACGACGGCGGGGCCATAAGTCTCGGTCAGGCCGTAGAGGTGGGTGACGAGGAAACCGGCATCGGCCATGCCCGACAGCACGGCTTCCGGTGGGGGGGCTGCGGCGGTGTTGAAGGACACCGTCTGCGGGAAGTCGCGCTTCTCGGCGTCGGGCGCGTTGATCAGGATCGACATGACGATGGGGGCACCGCAGAGATGGGTGACGCCGTGGTCGGCGATTGCATCATACATCTGCCTGGCGCGGACCCAGCGCAGGCAGACATGGGTGCCGACCTGCACCGCCAGCGTCCACGGGAAGCACCAGCCGTTGCAGTGGAACATTGGCAGGGTCCAGAGATAGACGCAGTGCTTGCCCATGCCGGCGTGGATCGTGTTGGTGTAGGCCATGAGCGCCGCACCACGATTGTGATAGACGACGCCCTTGGGGTTGCCGGTGGTGCCGGACGATGAGTGGGACGCGATCTCGCTGAACTACACG
>CAYZQP010000041.1:0-18501 GCA_964480545.1 uncultured Mesorhizobium sp.
GTTGATCAGGCCGACCATGCCGCCGACAAGCATCACCAGCGGGATACCGAGGGCGAGGTTGACCTCCATGGAGTTGATGACGAGCAGCGCCACCAGATTACACAGGGCGAAGACCGAACCCACGGTCAGGTCGATGCCGCCAGCCATCATGACGAAGGTCACGCCGACGATGATGATGAGATACTCGCCGTAGATCTGGGCGATGTCGCGGATGCTCGAGCTCGAGAAAAAGCCCGTCATGTTGAGACTGAAGAACAGAAGGACGGCGAGCAGGATCATCACGGGGATGAGCGTGTCGATCCAGCTTTTCGAGAGGATTTCGCCGACGAACTTGTCCGGGATGTACCGGTAGCGCCAGCGCGTCAAGGTCTCCGACGCCATCTGCAGAATTCTCCGTCACATGTCAGGGAGCGACCGGCGCAGACGCCGGCCGCAGCTGTGGCTACGATCAGCCGCCGGATTGTTTCAGCTCTTCCAGCGTCCAGCAGGAGGACGGGGTCAGCGTCTCTTTGGTGATGCGCTTGAGCGGCGTGTAAAGCGCGAACGGGGCGCTGCCCGGCGTCGGCTTGGTCTGCAGCAGGATCTTCACCGCCGCGTTCAGGTCGCGCGCCTGGCCCGGTACGTCGTAGCTGAAATACGCATCGAAGTTGCCGTTCTCGACATTGTCGCAGGCTGCGGCCTTGTTGCCGCCGCCGGAGCTGACGACATAGACCTGATCCTGCATGCCGGCCTCGCGCACTGCGGCGGCAGTGCCTGCGTCCTGGCCGTCCCAGACGCCGAGAATGCCGCACAGGTCAGGGTTCTGTTTCAGGATGGTCGAGGTGATGGCCTGCGCCTTGGCCGGATCGAAATCTGCCGACTGCTTGGCGACAACCTGGATTTCCGGGTTCTGCGCGAAGACCGCGTCAATCGCCATGTTGCCGATGACAATGGTTGGCGTGGAGGCCTGTCCGGTGACGATGGCGATCTTGCCGTTCTTGCCGGAATCCTTGCCGCAGGCCTTCACGATTTCCTCGGCCTGCTTGTAGCCCATCTCGTACCAGTCGGTGCCGACGAAGGCGTCACCATTGGTGACAGACTTCATGTTGATCTGCACAATGTTGATGCCATCCTTGAGCGCGCGCGGCACAAGGCGGTTGTATGCCTGTTGGTCGAGCGGGTGCAGGATCAACACGTCGGGCTTTTCGGCGATGAAGCCGTTGACGGCCTGCACGCCAGCCTCGACGTTCCAGTTGGGGTCGCGCACGTCGACGGTGTAGCCAAGCGCCTTTGCCTGGTTCTGGAGGCCGGCGTTCCAGCCCTCGGTGAGGTCGAAGCCCATCGAGAGTGGCACGAAGGCGACGCGCTTGCCCTTGAGTGTTTCGTAGTAGGTTTTGGACTGGCCGTCATCATAGGGCTCGGCTGCAATGGCAACGCCAGCCGATGCGATGACAGCCGTTGCGAACAGAGCTTTCAGCAATCTCATTCCAGACATTTCGGTTCCTCCGCTTGTCTCGTTCTAGATGTCGCCGTGCTGGGCGGTCTGCTCGTCACGTGGGTTGAGCAAGGTGTCGACCACGATTGCGAGCAACAGGATCACGCCCTTCAGGATGCTCTGCACGGTGTAGGTGAGGTTCATGATGGTCATGCCGTTCATCAGGATGCCGATCAGAATGGTGCCGCCGATGACGTTGCGAATGCCGCCCTTGCCACCGGACAGGCCAATGCCGCCGAGCACCACCACGAGGATGACGTCGTAAACCATTGTCGACAGGGCAAGGCGCGTGTTGATCGAGGAGAGCGCTGTGGCCATCACGATGCCCGCGATGAGCGCGATGACCGAGATCAGCACATATTGCAGCACAATCATCGGGCGCACCGGGATGCCGGTGATGCGCGCTGCGAGCGGATTGTCGCCCATGCCATAGATGAAACGGCCGGGGCGCATGTAGCGCAGAAACAGCCAGGCGACCGCTGCAACCAGAGCAAAGACGATGACCGGGGTGGGTATGCCCAGCACGCGTCCGCTGCCGATGCTGTAGAACCATGAATCGGCGTTGGTGATGTAAACGGCCTCGATCGGCACAAGTACCGATTTGCCAAAGCCATAGACCACGATGCCCATGGCCAGCGTGGCGAAGATCGCGGGGATCTCGACATAGGCGATCAGCACACCGTTGATGATGCCGACCGCGATGACGAAGGCGAGTGCGCACAGGAAGGCCAGCCAGATCGGCATGCCGCCATTTATGAGATTGAGCATCCATGCGACCGAGATCGGCATGGTGGACAGCACCGACAGATCGATGCCGCGGCCAATAATTGCGATGGCCATGCCAACCGCCAGGATGCCGAGGATCGAGACGTTCTGGACAAGCGACAGCAGATTACCGGCTGACAGAAAGCCTGGCAGCGTCACCGAAAAAATGACGAACAAACCCACCGCAATGATGAGCACTATTCGTTCCTGAGAGAGGCCTCTCAACATCGGTGTGGTCTCCTCCCCACCGTTGGCGAAAATCCGTCGCAACGTTAATGAATGATGCTCACTCTATTGCTTGACTGTCAATAATGAATCGCCATTCATTTTTCCGTGTATGGCGATTTATGAGGATATTGTCGCGATATCTTGCGCAATCTCCGGACCTTCGACTAATGAACAAGGCGCATTAGAAGCCTATAACGGGTACCCTGCGAGCTTCCCGTCCTCGATGCGTTCGATGTACTCGGTCATTCCGTAGCCGACGCGATCATCCCAGGTGAAGCGGGTGAAGCCCTCGGCGATACGGGACACCAGCACCGAGCCATCCTCGATCTTCCGGCGGTTGCGCAACGGAGCGAGTTTCAGGATTTCGCCGTCAATGCGCACCTTGCGGTTTGCAGTCATGATGCCGAGGCGCACAAAGGCCGGATCCTGTTTGTCGGTCCAGTCGGTGTTCACCTCCAGATCGATGACCTCCTCGTACTGGCCGTCGACCAGCAGCACGCCCTGGCGGCGTACATTGCCGGCCTGGTCGGTGATCTTGAGCAGCATGAAGCCATCGCCGTTTGAAAAATTGGCGATGAAGAGGCGGTAGAAATAGATCACCTGCCAGTAACGTGGCCCCCAGGAATGGTCGCGCCAGCCGTGGCCGTTGATGGGCCAGACCTGATCGCCGATCCGGATCTCGCCCTCAGCGCGGCTATGCTGGTTGAAATGGCCGAGCGAGAAGTCGCGGCCATACATCGTCTGCACCGTGTCGTTCACCGGCTCGCCGCCATGGACGGGCGATTCTGCCACATGCGTCCAGCGCGCATGACCGGGCAGGCGGGGGCCTCTTGCGAAGAGATCCTGCGGGTTGCGCAGGTCATCGGGGTTGTCGACAATGATGAAATCGCCCTCGTAGGCCATGGACACGCTGCGCAGCGGCTCGTTGACCGTGTAGGTAATGCCACCGGCGTCAAAGCGCTCGTTGGTCGAGATGACAGGCCGCTGGAACTGGCAGGCAATGCGGCCATCAGGGAGGTAGAGGCAGACCGACAGCTCGGCGTATCCCTCGTTGACGCGGTTGCCGAGCCGCATCCAGCCACCGAAGCCTGACGTGTGATCGAAGGCGTTGGTGTAGACGCTTTCATTGAAGTTGGTGGAAGCGTCCGGCTTGTGGTTGGCCTCGTGCTCGGGCCGCATGATGTACTTGCTCATGGTCATCTCCGTCAGGCGTCTGCGAGCACGACGACCATCATGCGTCCGCGTTGGATGGTTTCGTCACGCTGGTTGAGAACTTCAAAGCCATAGGTCGCCAGGTTGCGGCCGGGCTTCGAGGTCGGCCGCACGGCCTCGACGGTGACCTTCGAGCGGATCGTGTCACCGATCTTCACGGCACCGGAGAAATCCCAGTTCAGGTTGACAAGGCCGACGACGCGCTCGCCGAACAGGCCGGTATGCGTGGCCATCCCAATGGCAGTCGCCATCGAGTGCGGACCGTGCGCTATGCGCGTTCCGTGCGGCGATTTTTGCGCAAAGGTCTCGTCGATATGGATCGGCGTGAAGTCGCCGACCAGACCGGCGAACAGGTTGATATCGCCCTCGGCCATGGTGCGGCCGGCGGTGATGGCTGTTTGTCCGACGACAAGTGGTTGCATCAAAAACTCCTCATTTCGAAACCTGCTCAGGCGCGCGCCAGTTCGACGCGGGCCAGCGCCTCGCGGTGAACCTCGTCGGGGCCGTCGCCGATGCGCAGGAAGCGCGTTTCTGCGAAAGCTTCCGCCAGGAAGAAGTCCTGCGACAGACCGCCGCCGCCATGGACCTGGATGGCGCGGTCGATCACCTGTCCGGTAATCGTCGGAACGATGATCTTGGCGATGGCGATCTCGTTGCGGGCAGCCTTGTTGCCGACCTTGTCCATCATCCATGCGGCCTTGAGGGTGACGAGCCGTGCCTGCTCGATGTCGCAGCGCGACTGCCCGATGGCCTGCCGCACGCCGCCCATCTCTGCCAGCGTCGAGCCGAAGGCGGAGCGATCTTTTGCCCGCTCGCACATGATTTCCAGCGCGCGCTCGGCAAGCCCGATAAAGCGCATGCAATGGTGGATGCGGCCCGGACCGAGCCGGCCTTGCGCAATCTCGAAGCCGCGGCCTTCGCCGAGCAGCATATTCTCTGCGGGCACACGCACATTCTCGAACAGCACCTCGGCGTGTCCGAGAGGCGCGTGCTCGTAGCCATAGACGCTCAATGGGCGCACCACGGTCACGCCCGGCGCATCCATCGGCACGAGGATCATCGATTGCTGCTTGTGCTTCGGGGCCGAGGGGTCGTTCTTGCCCATGACGATGGCGACCTTGCAGCGTTCGGCGGGGGCTCCGGTGATCCACCACTTGCGGCCGTTCACGACGTAGTGGTCGCCGTCGCGCAGGATGGAGGTCTCGATGTTGGTCGCGTCTGACGAGGCGACGCGTGGTTCGGTCATGGCGAAGCAGGAGCGGATATCGCCAGCCAGCAATGGCTTTAGCCAGCGGGCTTTCTGCGCATCCGTGCCATACATGGAGAGGATCTCCATGTTGCCGACATCAGGGGCGTTGCAGTTGAAGATTTCGGGGGCGGCAAGCGAACGGCCGAGAATTTCGCAGAGCTGCGAATACTCGAAATTGGAGAGGCCCTGGCCTTCAGGCCCGTGGTTGTAGAACAGGTTCCACAGACCTTGCTCGCGGGCTTTGGCCATCAGCTCAAGCGCGAGCGGGCGCGGTGCCCATTTCTGCGCTTCCGGCGGCGGCTTCAGGAGTTCGTGCTCGTTTGGATAGATATGCGCGTCCATGAACGCGGTCAGGCGGTCGCGCAAAGTCAGGGCGTGCGGGGACAATTCTGCAAACATTGTGGTCTCTCCGTCAGCCGCTTTTCGCGCCGATCTTCTCGCGTTTGATGCTGATGCCTGCCGCCTCGCGGTCCCAGGTGTCCGGGGTCAGGCCGAGGTCGCGCAGCTTCACCTTCTCGATCTTGGCGGTTGGTGTGCGGGGCAGGCCCTCGACGATGCGGACGTATCGCGGGATCATGAAGTGGGCCATGCGCGGGCGCAGGAACTCGATGAGCTCGGCCGGATCGAACTCAGCGCCCTCCTTGAGGGCGACGACCGCCATCACCTCGTCCTCGGCGATCTCGCTCCTGACCGCGACGGCTGCGGCCTCGCGCACCGCCGGGTGGGCGAGCACCTCGGACTCCACCTCGAAGGAGGAGATGTTTTCGCCGCGCCGGCGGATGGCGTCCTTCAGGCGGTCGACAAAGTAAAAATTGTCGTCGGCGTCGCGCCGGAAACCGTCGCCGGTGTGGAACCAGCCGTTGCGCCAGGCGGCTGCGGTGGCCTCGTGGTTGCCGGCATAGCCGTGGTTCATCGCCCATGGACAATCCGTGCGCACCACCATCTCGCCGATCGCGCCGACCGGCACCTCGCAGTCATTCTCATCGACCAGTCTGACCTGAACGCCGGCGCGCGGCTTGCCTGCGCTGCCCAGCGCTGTCGGGTTGGGGCTCGAGACGATGGGCATGGAAATCTCGGTCATGTTGAAATGCGTGTGGATTTCTGTGCCGAAGCGCTCGTGAAACTGGGGCGCAGTGTCGTTCAGCGGCACATAGGTGCAGGTGCGCAGCGGATGCGCCTTGTCGTCATCCGATGGTGGCCGCTTCAGCAGGAAGCCACCCATCACGCCGAGCAGGATCACCGTTGTGATGCCCTTGTCGCGAACTGTGTCCCAGAAGGTGTTGGTGTCGAAGGCATCGACCATGACGATGGAGCCGCCATGGATGAGCATGGCGGTCACCGGCATCACGCCGCCAGAGTGGAACAGCGGCAGATTGACCATGTAGCGATCATCGGAGCGCAGGAAGGGCGCAGAAACTGCCATGCTGTAGAGATGCACATATGACGACATCACGCCCTTCGATGGACCGGTGGTTCCGGAGGTGAAGATGATCGACTGCAGGTCCCAGGGCGCAATTGGCCGCTCGAGTGCGGGCGGCGTCCCGTCCGTCGAGGCAAAGCGGCTGGACTGGTGAACCTTGAGGCCGGCAAGCGGCTCGCCCGAGCCGCCAAGCACGACGATTTCCTGCAACACGCCGGTGTCGATTTCGCCGAGGCGCTGGTGAAGATCGGCATGGATGATCCCGAGCTTCGCCTCCGAGAGCTTGACCGCGTGGGCCAACAGGCTGCCGCGATAGGCGAGGTTGATCGGCACGAAGGCCGCACCCAGGAAATTTAGTCCGAACCACACACGCAGGCAGTCGGCGCTGTTGGGCAACCAGACCAGCACCCGCTCGCCCTGCCTGACGCCGAGTTCGCGCAGGGCGTTGGCAGCGGTGATTGCCTCGCGCAATGTGTCCGCATAGGTCCAGCTCTCGCCATCCTGGAAGACGGCGAAGACCTTGTCCGGCTGCACGCCGGCCCAATGCTCCAGCATGTAGCGCTGGATGCACTTTTCCGGGGCGGGCATACGTGGGTCAATGTGCCAGGTCATAGGAGAGAACCTCTCATTGCGTCAGCCCTTCGAGCCATCGCTGCCGCTGGCAATCTCTGCGAAGAGCGGCTTGCGGGTGAGCTTCATTTCTGCGGTCATTTCATCATGCAGGTGTGCCTTGACCAGACCTGCAGCCCGATCAAAGCCGGGCTCGGTGCGGCGCGGCCAGATCAGCGCAATGGCGTCGCTGATGGCTGAATCGAGGTCGGCCTTGACCCTCACCAGATCATCGGCGGAACTGGCGGGCTGGCCCGGCTGCGGCGTTACGGGCAGGCCGGGCACCAGGCTGGCGACCTCGGCCAGCAGCGCGCGCTTTTGCTCGATGCGCTGGCTCAGCAGTCCCTGGGTCCACTCGACGCGCGGGGCGATATTGTTCAGCAGGTCGATCACGCCGACGGCCTGACCGCGCGCGTAACCGTCCTGAACATGAGGGATCACATCGCTGCGCAGCGTCGCGATGATGCCGTCGATCAAACGTTGGAGCGGGATGTTCACGACGCGCGCTCCATGGCGGATTCCAGTTGCAGCAGCATGCGCGGGATTTGCGCGCCCATGCCGGCCATTCTCAGGTCATTGAAGCCGCGTCTGGCGAAGCAGTCTGTTGCACCATAGTGCATGATGGCCAGCTTGAATGTGCCGAACGCCTCCCAGTAGGCCATGTCGGCCAGAGACACCTCGTGGCCGGTGAGGGCACCATAGCGGTCACGCAGTTCCTCACGTTCGAAGAAATGGCACATGTAGGGCGAGCGTCCGCGCCAGGCTTGCAGGCAGACCCAGCCGAGGTCTTCAACGGGATCACCGAGGTGCACCGTCTCCCAGTCGAGGATGGCCGTGATGCGGTCATCGACCTCGAGGAAATTGCCGATGCGATAGTCGCCGTGGACCACTGATATGCGCGACGCAACCGGTGCGTGCTCGCGCAACCACGCGGCTCCCAACTCCAGCATCGGAACACGCTCCTGTGACCATCGTGCAAGGAAGCCCATCCAGGTGTCGGCCTGATCGCTCGCGGTCCGCCCGGGGTCTGTTACGCCGCCAATTTCGGCAACCGGCGTGCCTTGCCAGGGCAGGGCGTGCAGGGCGGCGAGTGCCTCGACAAACTGCGTTCCGAGCTTGATGCGCCGGGCATCGTCGAAGGCAGGGCCGCCGTCATGCGTCCACGGGATCGGGGCCTCCCCGGCGACGAGGTCGCAGACAAAGAACGGTGCGCCAAGAATGGAGGTGTCGTCGGAATACCAGTAAACGCGCGGCACGGGCACAGCTGTCGCCGCGAGCGCTCTCAGCGTGACGAATTCCGGGAAGGCACGGTACGGGCCGAAAATGCCGGTTGGTGGACCGGCGCGCAGGATGAGTTCGCGCTCTGTGCGCTGGCCATTGTCGGTCCAGACGCAGTGAAAGCCGAACGTTACCCAGGAGAAGCCAACGGTGAACCGCCGCAACGAGCCGATCTCCACCGGGCCACCAGTCTGCTGGCGCACGAAATCAGTCAGGACAGAGCGGATCAGCTCCGTTTCAGCGGGATCAAACACGCGGATCCGTGCCGATGCCTGTCTGGAAGCGGTCACGTTCATATCGCCGAACTCTCCGATTTGCCCGATGGCGGCGCATCGAAGGGGTCGAGCCCGGCCAGCTGGCGGACATCACGGTAGAGCAGGCGGCACATCGCCAGGATCATCAGCCCGAAGGCCAGTGGCATCATGATGAGGATCGGCCACATCGGCTGGAACGAGGTGCCGATCTGCATGGTGCGGTTGGTGCCGATGCTGGTCCATACAAAGCGGGCGATGTACCAGAAGAAGGCCAGATAGATGATCAGCTCCACCAGCCCGACAAAGGCTGCAATGAACACCCGGCGACGTGGCGGCTGATTGTCGGCAAACATTTCGAGGCGCGGGAACATGCCCTCGCGATGCGCGATCGGCAGCGCCCAGAACACCAGCAGCGGAAACAGGATGCGCTCAACGATATTGTAGGCACCCGGGATCAGGTCGGTGTGCAGGAAGTAGCGGCCCGCGACACTGATCACGGTGACCATCATCATCAGAAACAGCATCGAACCGGCACCGATGGCTGCCAGTCCCCATTCGAATTTCCAGAGTGCGTTCCAGAATCTCATCGTGGCGTCCCGCTAGTTCAGATGGCTGGGTAGCCAGGTTGCAATACCGGGGAAGAACATCATCACACTCACCACGATAAAGGCCGCTACTGACGAGAAGATCATGCAGGGCATGAAGACCGGCCCCACGGGTGTTCGCGCTGCCGTCGCCGCCGAGAAGGCGACAAGGCCAACGGGTGGGGTCAGCAGGCCGAGAGAAATCACGAAGCAGGCCATCACGCCGAACCAGATCACGTCGATGCCGGCAGCTTCCACCATCGGCACGATGATCGGGATCGAAAGCACGATCGTGGTGACCTCCTCCATGAACATGCCGGCGATGAACAGACCGAGCATGAGCACCAGAACGAGCATGGTGGGCTCGGCAACCAGCGGCTGCGCAAGGTCGAGCAGCGTCGTTGGCAGACGCGAGAAGGACATGAAGCGCGAGAAAATCTGGGCGGCGATCAGCAGCATCAGAAGCATGGCCGAAACCTTGACGGAGTCGACGAGGGCTTGCGCGATGTCGCGTGGCCCGACGCGGCCCATGACGATCATGCCGATAAAGGCTGCAAAGGCGCCCAGCGCGCCTGCCTCGCCGACGGTGACGGCGCCGCCATAGATGCCGCCGAACACGACGAACATCAGAAGCAGAACGAAGATGAAGGCGGTCATCGAGCGGCGCGCCTCCGCCGGGTCTTCCGGGATGTCGCCGCGGACGCCGTCCTTGACGTTCGGATCGACCTCGCCGAAGACATAAAGACACCCGATATAGGCGACAATGCACAGCAGCGCCGGGCCTATGGAGCCCATGAACAGGTGGCCGATCGGCACTTCGGTCAGCGAGCCGTAGATCATTATGAGAAGGCTCGGCGGGATGATGACCGACAGCGAGCCGGAGATCGCGGTCAGCGCAACGGAGAACCGCTTGGTGTAGCCGACGCGCTGGAGTTCCGGGCCCGCCAGCGTTGCGAGTGCTGCGGCACTTGCTGTGCCGGAGCCGGAAACCGCGCCCAGCATTCCGCCCGTCAGCAATGTCGCGACCCCCAGCGGGAAGCGCCGGTAGCCGGCGAGGCGATGGCCGACGCGGAAGAGATCAAGGATGACGCCGCCCTTGAGCAGAAGCTGCGCCATCAGGAGATAGAGCGGGATAATCGACAGGGTGTAGGCGGATGCCGTGTAGAATGTGTCGGGTCCGACGATGCCGTTCAGCACGCCGGGACCCATCCACAGCATGACGCCGATCAGGCCTGCGCCAAGCAGGCAGGTGGCCACCGCCTGCCCGCCGACCATGAAGACGGCGATCCAGATGGTGACCGCCCAGATGATCCAGCTCTTGTCCATCACCTATACGCCGCCGGTCAGTTGGCGAGATATTCGGCGATGCCGGCCGGCAGCTTGCCGCCTTCCGCCTGGATGTAATCGGCGTAGAGCCTGGCCGTTGCCTTGGCCGGATGGCCCGCAGCCTCGGTGCGCTCGATCCAGGTAATCCAGGTGTCAGCCGCGGCCTTGTCGACGTGGTCACGCATGGCCTGGGACAGGTCATTGATCGAGACGAACGAGCCGCCATCCTTTGCGATGGATTCGTCACGCACGGTGCTCACGCGCGCTTCCCATTCCTCGGCATTGCTCGCGCCGATCTCGCGCGCCGTTTTGTCGAACAGGGCCTTCTGCTCGTCGCTCAGCTGGTTCCAGGAGTCGTTGTTGATCGCCAGGTAGCTCTCCCAGTGGCCGATCGATACATCGACGATGGAGTGCCTGAGCAACTGCTGCAGCGAGTAGGACGGCCAGTCAGATATGGCGATGATGATGCCTTCGATTGTGCCGCGCGATGCGGCCTCGAATGCCTGGGAACCGGGCAGGGTGACAGGCGTCGAGCCGAGCTTCTCCAGCATGATTGTATGGAGCGCCGAGCCGGCACGCAGCGGCACGCCCTTGAAATCAGCGGGTTCCTTGAAGGTCTTGCGAACGGTGGAGATGGAATAGGGCGCCGTCGCACCGAGCGCCCAGACGCGGATGCCCTTGTCCTCGATCTCGTACTGATAGAACGTCTTGCCGTCCTTCAGCTCGACCTCCGAGTCGAGCAGCTTCTGGAAGGCACGCGTCACCTTGGGCGAATCGGTTTCGTAGGCCGGCAGCTGCGTCACGTCCGACAGCGGGAAGCGGCCTTCGTGATAGGGTGCCAGCAGAGGCGCTGCGACATGGATGGTGCCGCTCTGCAGGCTGTCCAGCTCGCGCCCGACTGCGGACAGTTCGCCGGCGTAGAAGCGCGTGAATTTGATATCGCCGTCGCTGCCTTTTTCGATGGCGTCGGCAAACGGGTCCATATGCGCGCCAACCCAGGGGTGCGGCTTGCCGAGACCTGTGGAAATGATGAAGTCAGCTGCACTGGCGGGGCTGGACAGAGCCAGTCCAAGTATGGCGGTTGCTGCAAAGAGTCTGCGAACAGAAGTAAGCACGTGTTCCTCCCTTTTGGGTAGCCAAATCCGTTTCGAGAGCGGGGGCCTCGATTGAAATTGTCCGACTATGAAAATACCGGCCTCCACCGGTACGCAGCCACAGGTCTCCCTTGCAGGAGCCGAAAATTCCTCCCGGCGGCTACAAGTTATGTTAGACGGATTTCGGCAAAAGTAAACAAAAATGAATCGTGAGTCATAATTCATATATGTTTGACACCGCCTTTGCGCATAGCTAGCCTTCGAGAGACCATGAGCATTGCCACACCTGACGAAACGACCCGGCCAAAGGCGCGACTGACGCGAGCGGAGAAGGCCGAGGCAACGCGTGTCCGGCTGTTTGAGGCTGCGGTCCAGATCGTTGGCGAGCAAGGGTATGCGGCGGCCTCGGTGGCGCAGATTACGGCGCAGGCGAAGGTCGCGCAGGGCACGTTCTACAATTACTTCGAGTCGCGTCAGGACCTGCTCGACCAGCTGCTGCCGGCCATCAGCGACAAGCTGCACGAGCTCATTCGGGAGCGGGTGCTGGCTGCGCCAGACGATGCTCTGGGGCGCGAGCGTGCACGGCTCGTCGCCTTCTTCGAGTTTCTTGAGGAGGCACCGCATCTGTTCAAGATCCTCAGTGAGGGGCCGGTGCAGGCTCCCGTCGGGTTCCGCCGCCATCTGGAGCGCCAGACGCGGAGTTTCCGGCGCGCGCTCGACTACGAGGTGCAGCGCGGGAATCTGCTGATTACCGATTCGGATGAGCTGGATGTGGTGACCCAGATGATGGTGTCGACGCGCGAGTATCTCAGCGGCCGCTTCTGCTATGTCGACGGCAAGTTCACCGGCGCGCCCGACTTTGTGGTCGACACCTACATGAAGATGCTGAGAGGCCAGATATTCAAATGAGCGGGCGCGGCGACGTAGCGTCGTTCTTCCATATCAACGTGAATTGTACGGATTTCGAACGCTCGCTGGCGTTCTATCGTCTGATCGGCTTCGAGATCGTGCTGGATTTCTCGACGTCAGGCGATGCCGGCTTCGGTGCGGTCGGGCTCGGGCCAGTATTGCGGCTGCCGGATGATTGTGCCGGCCGGGCAGCACTGCTGATGCTCAAGGGTGACGAGGGCGGCATGCGGCTCGACCTGATCGAGTGGACGTCTCCAGTCGAACCGCCCGGGCCACGCGGGACGCTGGCGCGCCCTGGCTTCGGCCGCATCTGCCTGCGTACGTTCGATTCCGATGCCGTCCATGCGCGGCTCGCGGATGCTGGATACGTTTGCTACAGCCCGCCGGCGCGCATCAATCTCGGCGGCTCGATCATCAAGGTGTTCTGTGCCGAGGATCCCGATGGCGTGGTCATCGAGTTCATGCATTTCCTCGGCAAGGCAGATAGCGCTACTCCTTGAAGTAGTCGGGTTTGCCGGTTGTCCAGGTCTCGCCCCAGAGCTGTCCGCCGCCGTCAACGGTGAGCAATTCGCCGGTGACGAATTTGCCCGCGGGGCCGCCGAGATAGACGCAGGCCTCGGCGATATCCCAGGCGTTGCCGGCCCGCATCATCGGGTTGGAGCGCGGGTAGGCCGCACGCGCTTCCGGTGTGTAAACTTTCCATCCCTCGGTCTCGATTGCGCCCGGCGCAATGCAGTTGATGCGGATGCCAAGCGGGGCCCACTCGACAGCAACGCTGCGCGACAGGCCAATCACGCCGGCACGCGCGGCAATGGTGTGCGCGACGCCGTAGAGGCCGTGTGTGGTGACAACCACGATGTTGACGATGCTGCCTGGTTTGCCGGTGTCGCGCCATTTGCGGGCGGCGGCCTGCATCATGAACCAGGTGCCGTTCAGGTTGGTGTTGATGACGGCATTCCAGCCCTTCAGGCTGAAATCGATGGCCGGCTGCGGGAACTGCCCGCCGGCGCTGTTGACCAGGATGTCGACGCGCCCATGTTCGGCCCAGACAGTTTCGAAGAATGCGGCAACGCCTTCCGGTTCGCGGATATCGACAGTGTGCCCGCTGCAGGCAAGGCCATGGCCGGTGATTGCCCTGACGACGCCAGCGATCTTCTCCTCGCTTCGTCCGGCGACAACGACATGGGCGCCAAGACGCGCGAAAAGCCAGGCTGCGGCTCTCCCGATGCCGCCCGCGCCGCCGGATACAACGACAACCTGGCCGTCAAGCGAGCCGGGTGCGTAAACGGTCGGCAGGGCCGCAAGATCGGTGTCGGTGAAGCCGAAGCTCTGTTCGCTCATCGCTCCATGCCCTTCAGCAATTCCCCGGCAATGATCATCTTGCGCACCTCGGTTGTGCCCGCCCCGATTTCCATCAGCTTGGTCGAGCGGAACAGCCGGTTGATTTCCGATTCCCAGATGTAGCCGGTTCCGCCATGCAACTGAACCGCAAGGTCGAGCACCTTGTGCGTCGCATCAGCTGCATACATCACCGAGGCCGCAGTCAGTTTGTGGATGTCGCCACGCCCGCCGCCGCCAACTTCCAGCGGTGCTGCCGCCGAGAGTACCCGATATGTGAATGTGCGGATGGTCTCGACCAGCACATACATGTCGGCCAGCATCGACTGCACCATCTGGAACGAGCCGATGGGCTTGTTGAATTGCTTGCGGGTTTTCGCGTAGTCGATCGAGAGCTCCAGTGCGCGCTCGGCGATGCCCAGACAGAGCGGCGAGATCATCGCGCGCTCGAGATCAAGGCCGCTCATGACAATGGAGACGCCGCTATTCTCGGTGCCGACAAGGTTCTCGACCGGCACACGGCAATCCTGGAACAAAAGCTCGGCCGTCTGGCTGCCGCGATATCCCATCTTCACCAGCTTCTGCGCGATGGAGAAACCGGGCATGTCCTTTTCGATGATGAAGGCCGAGATGCCGTGCGCACCTTTCTCGCGATCGGTCTTGGCATAGACGAGCAGCACGTCGGCCACCGGCCCGTTGGTGATGAAAATCTTGCTGCCGTTGAGCACATAGTGGTCGCCGTCGCGGCGCGCCGTGGTGCGCATGGAGCCCAGCGCATCTGACCCGGCTCCGGGCTCTGTCAGGCCCAGTGCGCCGATCTTGCGGCCGGAGCAGAGGTCCGGCAGGTAGCGCTTGCGCTGCGCGTCGCTGCCGTTGCGATAAATGTTGTTGGCGCAGAGATTGTCATGCGCGACCCAGGCCAGTGCCAGCGCGTGGTTCCACCTGCCAAAGCCCTGCAGAACCAGGCCTGCAGCCATCAGGTCGAGACCCGCACCACCGAATTCCTCCGGAATGGTGATGCCGAACAGGCCGTTGTCGCCGATCTTCGGGAAGGCATCCTCCGGCCACCATTCCTCATTGTCCATGCGCTCGGACAGTGGATAGAGCTCGTTGCGCGCAAAGCGGTCCGCATTGTCGAGGATCATCTGCTGATCAGCGTCCAGATCATAGGCACCGGGCTTTTCGTTCACCCCGACAAAGTCCTGCATAAGGCCTGCTCCTCCACGTCAGGGGCGAGCCTCTGTGCCCCGATCATGCGATTAATGAAGCGGCTTCATCATATTTTCAAGCGTAAACTGTGCTTCTATCGTGCAAATCGGCGAAATCCTGGAAAATCACCCAAAGTTAAATGAACCCGGTTGACATTGTTGATGAACTGAAATCATTTAGGCTGACAGCCACCGGGGAGGACCATGGCAGAGCCTGTTTTGACAGAGCGTCGCGGCGCGGCGTTGTGGATCATCATTTCCCGCGAGGAGCGCCGCAATGCGCTCAACGAGCAGGTCGCGCTTGGCATTCAGGCCGCGCTCGACGCTGCCGAGGCGGATCGCTCGGTGCGCGCCGTGGTGCTGACCGGTGCGGGTGAAAAGGCCTTTTGCGCTGGTGGCGACCTGCAATTGCAGGCCGATGGCACGCCTTTCACCATCGAGGCTTCCGATCCCCGGCACTACGTGGCCAGGCTGTTGCGGCGCATGGACGCCTGCCGTCTGCCAATCATTGCGCGGGTCAACGGGCATGCGCTGGCCGGCGGTTTCGGTCTCGTCTGCGCCTGCGATCTTGCGGTGGCGCGCGACGACGTCATGCTCGGCGTGACCGAGGTCAAGGTCGGAATCTATCCGATGATGATCCTGCCTTATCTGCTGCGGGTGCTGTCCTATCGCAGGCTTATGGAACTCTGCCTGACCGGTGAGCCTATCCTTGGCCGGGAGGCGGCAGCGGAGGAGATCGTCAACTACGCCGTGCCGGCTGCCGAACTGGACGCCAGGCTCGACTGGCTGCTCGCCCGCGTGACCGACAAGTCGCCGACCGGCATTCGCCTCGGCAAGCAGGCTTTCTCCAAAATCCGCGAGATGAATACCGACACCGCGCTGGAATATGCGCAGTTCATGCTGGCCAACATGTCCCGCACCAAAGACGCGCGGGAAGGCATGCTCGCCTTCAACGAGAAGCGTGCGCCAAGCTGGACGGCGGAATAGGCGATGGACAAGATCGTACGCATTGGCTGCGGGGCAGGGTTCTGGGGCGACAGCCCGGAGGGACCGGCCCAGATCGTGCGCTCCGGCGGCGTCGATTATCTGGTGATGGACTACCTGGCCGAGATCACCATGTCGATCCTGACGCGGATGAAGGCGAAGAAGCCCGAGCTTGGCTACGCGACCGACTTCGTGTCGACGGTGATGAAGCCGCTGGCGCGCGAAATCGCCGACAAGCGGATCCGCGTCGTCACCAATGCGGGCGGCGTCAATCCCGATGCGTGCCGCGATGCGCTTCTGGCGCTGTTCGAGTCGCTGGGCGTTTCTTTGAACGTCGCGGTGGTGCATGGCGACGATCTCTCCGCCAATGCCGGGCGTTACCGGGAAGCGGGCGTGCGCGAGATGTTCTCCGGCGCAGACATGCCTGGGCGCTTTGCCAGTATGAACGCCTATCTCGGCGCGTTCCCGATTGCGGCTGCACTCGATGCAGGCGCAGACATTGTCATCACCGGACGCGTTGTCGACTCGGCCATCGTGCTTGGCCCGCTGATCCACGAGTTCGGCTGGCGCGCGACCGACTATGATCTGCTCTCGGCGGGAAGCCTCGCCGGGCATGTCGTGGAATGCGGCACGCAGGCAACCGGCGGCATCTTCACCGACTGGCGCGAGATTACCGGCTGGGACGACATGGGATTTCCGGTCGCCGAATGCGCTGCCGATGGCAGCTTTGTGCTGACCAAACCGGCAGGTACAGGCGGAAAGGTTTCGACCGCCACCATCGCCGAACAGATCATCTACGAAGTAGGGGACCCGCAGCGCTACATCCTCCCAGATGTGACTGCAGACTGGAGCGCGGTTCGGCTCGAACAGGTTGGGCCGGACCGTGTTCTCGTCACAGGTGCAAGGGGTACTGCCCCGACGCGCGACTACAAGGTCAGCGCCACCTACACCGATGGCTATCGCTCGTCTGTCACCATGATGATCCCGGGCCGTGACGCTGCCGCCCGCGCCCAGGCGACCGGCGATGCGATCCTGACGCGCGCGCGCCGTTTGATGGCCGCTGGCGGCTTTGCAGATTTCACAGAGACCTCGGCCGAACTGCTCGGCAGCGAGGCCAATTACGGGGCGCAGGCGCGGCGCAGCGACACGCGCGAGGTGGTGTTGAAGATCGCCGTGCGCCACCCGGACAAGGATGCGCTGGCGATTTTTGGCCGCGAGATTTACCCGGCTGCCACCGCGATGGCGCAGGGGCTGACCGGCTTTGCCGGTGGCCGGCCGGAGCCGCAGCCGGTCGTGCGTCTGTTTTCATTTCTCGCGCCGAAGGATGATGTCGCCGTCAGGTTCGAGCTTGGTGGCAAGGTGCAAGTGATTGCACCACATCTGCCCAATGATGTTGCTGCTGATGTGGTGACCAGTGAGCCGGGCGCGTTGCCCGCAACAACCGGTTCACTTGCAACGGTTCCGCTAATTGCGCTGGCGCATGGGCGCAGCGGCGACAAGGGCGATATCGGCAATATCGGTGTGCTGGCGCGCCATGCGGACTATCTGCCGTGGATCCGCCGCAGTGCGACTCCGGCTGCGGTTGCTCGCTACTTCGCGCATTTCGTGAAGGGCGAGGTCGAGCGTTTTGAATGGCCCGGTCTGAACGGGCTCAACTTCATGCTGCATCAGGGGCTGGGCGGCGGCGGTGTCGCCTCGCTGCGCCATGACCCGCAGGGCAAGGCGCTGGCGCAGATCATGATGGATTTCCCGGTCGAGGTGCCCGCCGAATGGCTGGCCGCCGGTGGCCGTCTGGAAGCCTGGCGTCTGGAGGCCGCAGCATGAGCCTGTTTCGCAAGGTGCTGATTGCCAATCGCGGCGAGATTGCCTGCCGCGTGATCCGCACGCTGGATCAGATGGGCATTGCCTCTGTCGCGATCCATCACGCGGTCGAAGCGCGGGCGCGTCATGTGCGCATGGCGGGTGAGGCGGTGGAGATCACCGGCGATACGCCAGTTGCTGCGCATCTGGACATGGCGCAGATTATCGCTGCGGCCAGGTCGACCGGTGCCGATGCGATCCATCCGGGCTATGGCTTCCTGTCGGAGAATGCGCGCTTCGCGGCCGCCGTGGCGGATGCCGGCATAAGCTTCATCGGGCCTGACGCCACGACGATCTCGCTGATGGGTGACAAGATTTCCGCGCGCAATTTTGCCGAGGCGCATGGCGTTGCGGTTGCCCCGTCGGTGATGCCGACCGTAGACCTCGACGCCTTTGCGGCAGACGCGGAGCGCATCGGCTTTCCGATGCTGATCAAGGCTGCGGCCGGCGGCGGCGGCAAGGGCATGAGCATTGTCCGCTCCGCTGCGGATATGCGGGAAGCCGCACGTATCGCCTCGAGCGAGGCCCAGCGCTATTTCGGCGACGGCCGGGTTTATGCCGAGACCTATGTCGAGCGCCCGCGCCACATCGAGGTGCAGGTGCTGGGCGATGGCGAGGGCGACGCGATCCATCTGTTCGAGCGCGAGTGCTCGGTGCAGCGCCGGTTCCAGAAGATCATCGAGGAGGCACCTTCAGCCAATCTGCCACA
>CAYZQP010000042.1:0-395 GCA_964480545.1 uncultured Mesorhizobium sp.
ATGCACCGCGAGCCCGATGTCCTGCAGGATCGGGTTCAGGTCACGCCCCTCGAAGGGTGCCGGGTCGATGCGGTTGAACGGATTGGAAGATGCCAGGATGAAGAGCAGGAAGGCTGCACCGATCCAGCCTTGCACGGCGATGACATTGGCCTTCAGTGTGTTGGGCAGGTTGCGGCCGAACACTGCCACCAGCGCGCCAAACAGAGCCAGGATCAACACCCAGAGCAGCATCGAGCCTTCATGGCTGCCCCAGGCACCGGTGATCTTGAACAGCATCGGCTTCAGCGAATGGGAGTTCTCCCACACGTTCTGAACCGAGAAATCGGACTGCATGAACGCGCCGACCAGCGCTGCAAACGACAGTCCGGTCAGGGCAAAGCCGGTAATCGCAACAG
>CAYZQP010000042.1:405-16343 GCA_964480545.1 uncultured Mesorhizobium sp.
CCATCAGCCGCTCGTCGCCGCGACGCGCGCCGATCAGCGGCAGTGTCGACTGCACAAGCGCCAACGCGAAAGCAAGGATCAGTGCGAAATGACCGAGCTCTACCATATCAGGTTCCTGGCGTTGCCTGGGCTTCAGGCTTCCAGACGCCCTTTGCCTTCAGGCCGTCAGCCACCTCCCTGGGCATGTAGTTTTCGTCGTGCTTGGCCAGCACGCTGCTCGCAATGAAATTGCCGCCGACATCAAAACTGCCTTCGGTAATCACCCCCTGCTCCTCACGAAACAGGTCGGGAAGGATGCCGGTATATCGTACCTTCACCGACTTCTCCTTGTCGGTGACCGCGAACTCGACATCGGTCCCCTGCCCGCGGATGATGGTTCCCGTCTCCACCAGGCCGCCCAGGCGTATCCGTTGGCCCGGTGGCACATTGGCTGCCTCAAGATCGGCTGGCATGTAGAAATACGAGGCACGCGCCCCGATGGCGTAGAACACCAGCACAGCGGCAAGCGCGAGGAACGTCATGCCCGCACCTATCACCGTCAATCTCTTTTGCTTGCGCGTCATGCTCACTCCGTGTTGACGCCCTGGCTTGCCGCAAATGCGACGATATCCTTTCCGACGGCGCTGTCAGCCCCCAGTGCCTTCAGGGCGCGGGTCAGCGCGTCCTTTGCCTGATCGGGCTTTCCCAGCACCACATATGACCGCACCAGCCGTTTCCAGCCTTCAGGATCGTTCGGGGCTTCCCGCAGGCGCTCATCCAGTCCGGCGACCATTCCCTCGATCGCCTCTGGTCCGGGCATGCCTTCAGCCGGTGCCTGTTGCTGTTCGGAGCGCGAAATCATAACCTGCGCCGCGTTGCGCCAGGGGTCGTTCTCCGGCATCGTCGCTACAAGATCGCGCCATTCGGCAATACCCTCATCTGCCTTGCCTTCCTGTGCTTTGGCCATGGCGAGAAAGAAGCGCGCCTTTGACATGCCCGGCTGCGCCTTGAGTGCATCCTCAAATGCCGTGCGCGCATCAGCCGATACCATCCCACCGCCCGAATAGACCAGCGCCTCACCAAGAGCTGCGAAGCGCTCGGCATTGGCGCCGCCCACACGGAGCGCGCTGCGTGCAGCATTTAGAGCGTCGTCGACGCGGTTCATGCGAAGATAAATCGGCGCGAGGATGTCCCAGCCGCGCGCATCAGCCGGGTTCTGGGCAAGTTGCCGCTCTGCACAGAACACCAGTTGTTCAACCGACGTCGTCTCTGGCCCACATGATGCTCGCGCCGCCAGAGGCTGTCCGGGCAGATCGGGCTTGCCTATGGCTGCGTAAACGCCCCAGCTGATCAAGGGAACCGCCAGAATGCCGACTGTCGCAACATAACGTGCCATGCCCGCAAAACCACCGCCTGCTCCGGCTGCCGCGCCATCTGCCTTGATGATCCGCCTGCCGATCTCCGCACGCGCCTGGTCCGCCTCGCCAGCGTCGAGCAGACCGCGCTTGAGGTCGCGATCAACCTCGGCGAGTTGATCGCGGTAGACTTCGATTTCGTTTCGGGAAGCTGCAGACGCTGAACCAGTGCCGCGCGCCAGCGGCATATAGACCGCGAGGCTGGCAACCAGCGTCATCAGCGCAGCGACGATCCAGAACAGCATTTGCTCTCAATACCGGCAGATTGCGGCAAATCCAATGCCGAACCTCTGCGGCGATTTGGCGGCGTGCGATAACGTTTGCGTCAGTCAGTTCGATCAATTCGGGACGCTTTGCCACGATTGGCAAAGAATGCCCGTACAAGCGGCGCGAAGAACTTTCCGCTAAACCGCCCTAACGGCTCAGCCGGTTAAGGTAGTATGAGCCTCCCACAATGTCGAAATTGTACTCATCAAGAATGATCCAGATGCGATGGTGCTCGCCCAAGCCCGCCAAACGCTTTTCGCGATCAGGCACTTCCACCGCCTCGCGATCTTTGCCTGGATCCTTTGTTGTCAGCGGCAGAAGGATAAGCTCGTCGCCACCTTTTTCTGATGCGATCCTCAAGGCAACAACAGTCGGTCTTGATTTGCGCCCTTCGGTCTCACCTGACCTGGCTTCCCTGCTCCAAAGATAGGGGTAGGCGATGACACTGGCAGTGCGTATCTGGCCAAAACTCATTCTTCGTCGACTTCGCGGAGATACTCAGCGAAGGCTTTCTGGGCCCGCTCAAAAAGCTCGTCGGGCATATCCTTAGTCAGCATCGCCTTGCGCGGATCAGCCTGAGCTCTAAGCTTCTGGTAATCCTCGATATTCATCAGGACGAGGCGTGGCTTGTTGCGCTGGGTGATGGTGACCGGCTGGCGTAGAGCATCAGCGATGATATCGCCCGACTTGCGCGACAGATCACTTGCGGAATAGCTGGGCATGGCGGCAAACTCCAGAAAATACAGCAATACTGTAATTGCTGTATTTTACAGCATTAGCTCAGCAATGTCCAACTGCCGTCGGTGTTGCGGCAGGCAGTGCCGCGCGCGGTCTGGCTGGCGGTTCCTGTATAGAGCGTATGCACATACTGCCGGCAGTCCTGAGAGCCGACGCGATAGGGTTGCGCTGCAACCACCTCGCCGCGCTCGGAGCCACTGCCGGTCCAGGGAACCGTCTTGCCGCCCTCGGTATATTCGAGCGCGCGATACTCGGCCTCGAGCGCACGCTGCTTGTCGGGTCGCTTGAGATCCTGGCCAATCGAGCCGCCAATCAGGCCACCGCCAAGCGCCGATATCTTCGTCGCGGGAGGGTTGGCCCCAAGCGGCGGCATGGTGCGCGCGCCGCTTCCGGATACGCACCCGGAAAGCAGGGCAGCGAGCCCAATCACAGCAATGCTCGAAACAAGCTTCATTCCGATACCGCCCATCAACCGGCGACCTTCAAGGTCACCGCCGCCTTCAGTCCGCCCAATCCGGACCGTTCGAGTGACAAATCACCATCGTACTCCTTGACGAGTTCGGCGACGATGGCAAGCCCCAGACCGGTGCCCGGCTTGGTCTCGTCCAGCCGTCTGCCACGTTTCAGTGCCTCGCGGGCCTTGTCCTCCGGAATTCCGGGGCCGTCATCCTCAATGACGAGGCCAAAGCGATCTGCCTTGCCCTCCTCGGAGCCGAGACGCTGCGCGCTCACCCGCACAGCAGATTTCGACCACTTCATTGCATTCTCGAGCAGATTGCCGACGATCTCCTCAAAATCCTCCCGCTCACCGGCAAAGACCACGTCTGCTGCCACAGGCTGCAGCGTCAAAGTCTTGTCGCCGCCGATCTTGTTCATAACCCGGACCATGCGCTCCAGCACCGGCGCCACGGGCGTGCGAAACACAACGCTGTCGCGCTGGGCTGCGACACGGGCACGCTGAAGATAATGTTCGAGCTGGCTTTGCATCGCCAGGGACTGCTCCTCAAACAGCTTGCCACGCTTGCCGCCCAATGCCCTCCCCTCGTTCAACATGACTGCGAGCGGAGTTTTCAGCGAATGGGCGAGGTTTCCAACCTGGGTGCGAGCGCGCTCGACAATTCGGCGGTTGTTCTCGATCAGTGCGTTTGTCTCGTTTGCCAGCGGCGCGATCTCTGTCGGGAATGTCCCGTCAAGTTGTTTGGCGGCACCCTCGCGCACCGAGGCCAGCGCCTCCCGAACCCGACCCAGCGGGCGCAGGCCGAACAGAATTGCAAGTGCGTTGATGGCGATCATGCCCACACCGAAAAGCGCCAGATAGGTCAAAAGCTGACGTTCGAAATCGCTGATCTCGGCATCAAGCTCGGAGCGGTTTCCCATGACGCGGAAACGCGCCACCTTGTTCTGCGTTCCCAGCACAAGCTCGTTCTCGACCACTTCGAGCTGCTGACCATTGGGGCCGGTGGTCTGGTACTTCCGCTGGAAGGTGGCGTTGAAGGGAACGTCCTGCGTTGAAGCGGCAGGGACCGGATTCAACATCGAGGCGGAGCGAACCTGCCCCATGACTTCCGGAGACACAGGTTCCACGGAATAGTACCAGCCTGAATTCGGGATCGAGAACCGTAGATCACCGAGGTCCGGACTGCCGGTCAGACGGCCGTTGTCCGACATGCCAACCGAGCCGATCAGGTTGAAGAGATGCGCGGAGAGCAGACTTTCAAAGCCACGCTCGGCGGTTTGCCGGTAAAGTGCTGCAATGACTGCAGAAATAGCGACCAGCGCGATCACTGCCCACAGGGTTGAGAACGCGACGACGCGAAAAGTGACCGACCTGAACGCCCGACGAACTGCGCTTTCAGGCGTTACCATGGGCAATTACGAAGGCTCGCGCATACGGTAGCCCATACCGCGCACCGTTTCGATCATATCTATACCCATCTTCTTGCGCAGGCGGCCGACAAAAACCTCGATCGTGTTCGAGTCCCGGTCGAAATCCTGATCGTAGAGATGCTCGACGAGTTCGGTTCGGGACACGACCTCATCCATGTGGTGCATCAGGTAAGCAAGCAGCCGGAACTCATGCGAGGTCAGCTTTAACGGAATGCCGTTCACGTCGGCCTTGGAGGCCTTGGTGTCCAGCCTCAGCGGGCCGCAGGTGAGTTCCGAGGATGCGTGGCCGGCGGCGCGGCGGATCAACGCCCGCAGCCGCGCCAGAACCTCCTCCATGTGGAATGGCTTGGCGACATAATCGTCAGCACCGGCATCGATGCCTGACACCTTGTCTGACCAGCGGTCGCGTGCGGTCAGCATCAGCACCGGCATCTTCCTGCCGTCGCGCCGCCAGCGCTCGACCACGCTTATACCGTCCATCTGCGGCAGGCCGATGTCGAGGATGACGGCGTCATATGGCTCGGTGTCGCCGAGGAAGTGCCCCTCCTCGCCGTCAAAGGCCTTGTCCACAACGTAGCCAGCGTCGCTCAGCGCGGTTACCAACTGGGCATTCAGGTTTTTGTCGTCCTCGACAACGAGAATCCGCATGAATCAATCCATATCCTGTTCCGGTGGCCATTGTTGCGCTGCATGTAGCAAGCGAACAATGCGAACTGTGTCGCCCAGGACCTGGTAGATAAACAAATAGTTCGGCCTGATCACGAGTTCTCTTGTACCTTCTACTCGCCCTGCCCTGCCAATGAGTGGATGGCTGGCAAGCTGTGCTGATCGTTCGCCGAACTGGATGTCGAGCTCAATGGCGGCACGAGGATTGTCGCGTTCGATTCGATCATAGATGGCACCTCGATCTGCCTCGGCGTCGTGGGTCCATTCGACCTTCATGAAGCCAGCTTGCGCAGGGACGCCTCGCGCCGCGTCGCAAACCGGGCTTCAACTTCATCATCCGGGCTGACCTTGCCAGCCTGACCGGACTCGATACCAATCCGGACCTGCTCGCGAAACCAGCTGTCATAGTCTGCCCGCTGCCGTGCCTCATCGACGTATTTGCGCATGTAGCGTCTGAGGAGTTGAGCGCCAGTCTGGTCATCCTGTCTGGCGGCTTCGGCAAAGGCTGCCTTGAGGTCATCTTCAACCCGGAATGTGAAGGTTGCATCTGCCATCATCGCCTCGGATGTGTTACAATAGGCTTGCATTGTAACACATCCGCTCCGGAGCGAAAGCTTACCCTGCGGGGACGACGATCTCCTGCCGACGGCCGCGCTGGCCATCCTTGCCAGGGGTGACGATAACTATCACGCAGACCGGTCGACCGCCCTGGTTCGAGGCAGTAGCCCGTGCCAGCGTCGCGCCATTCTCAGCCGCGACCTGCTGGCCAATGGCGTAGCAATCTGCCTGAACCTTTACCACATCCTGCCCGGCGACTGGAACAACCGGATCGACGCGCGGCGCGGCCTGCAGCGGAGCGGCAAGTAGAGAGCCAATGCCAAGGGCGAGAACTGCCAGCCGGAAATGTGAGAGGTCGGTGATCATGTTGCCTTTTTAGCGGAAGCCTTCTGAACGCGGCATGAACAATCGGTAATACAGCATTCATTAACCTTAGCCGATCCTTGTATTAGCTCTCAACCGCCCGGAAATAGCAACCGCGCCGGCAATCGCCGCAGCCAGTTCCAGGAGACTGTCGGCCAACTGACCCGCGTCAATGCCGCCTGTAGCGATACCGAGCCAGTTGCCGGCAGCCAGCACAATACCGACAACTGATGCCCAGATCGTGCGTGACAGATACCAGGGTTTGATGTCGACCATGTGTGAGTCCTTTCAACGAGTTACGTGGTGAGGTTCAGTTTCTGATTCCGGCGCCTCATGCGCAGGAACAGGATCAAACCGCCTGGACCGGGAAACGCCGCTCGCCGGGCAGGCCCAGCCGACCGCCGGTGCCGATCTGACGCACCACGATGCGCAGTGACGGCGGCGATAAAGGGAAATCGGCAGCAAACTCGGCTCCCGGATACATCCATCCCTGTTCGCTGACCGTCACGCTTCGCAGGATCGATCCGGTGCCGCCTGAAAGTTCGACCTGATAGCGCTCCGCCTCCTCGCCGAGCGGTACACCTTCCCAGCTGTCTGCATCAAGCCGGCTGCGTCGAACCCAGCTGAAATGCCGGTCAGCGCCCGACTTCCTGCATCGCAGGTGCACCGGCGACAGCGGGGTCAGAGCGCGTAATCCACCAGCAGCGGTCAAGGCCGTCATATGCTGATCGACAAATGCCTCGCCAACCGGCCCCACGCGCCAGTTAAGAAGCAGCCCGGTTTCTTCGGGTTGCAAGCCAGCTGGCGAAACCGCATCGTCGAGGAGGATGACGGGCGCTCCGATTGAAGCCCCCGCTGCCATCGCGTCGCTGGTGCCAAGTTGTCCCCGCAACAGCCGCGAGAGCCGCCACCGGCCGGGCGCGATCTCCTGCGCGTGCTCGTACTGAACGATCTCCCAGATGCCATTCGTGGACTTCACGGCAAGCGCGTTCGCGCCATTCAGCATCAGAAGGTGCGAAACTGAAGCTGTCTCGCCATCAAAGAGGTCGACCACGAGATCGCCGATCCGATCTATTCTGCCTTCAAAGCCGGGACCGAGGGCCTGAACCAGCCGCCCGGCATTGGCGGCTTTCGCAATACTCGTCCGCAGACCGAAGCCGGTAGACTCAGGCGAGGCGTAGACCGACTGGCTGCGCCACGGCTTTTGCCAGGCTGCGATGCGGAACTGCCCGTGCGGCTGGCTCGCGCCCGGCGTCATTGGCAGATCAACCAGTTCGACCCACGGCGTGCCGGCGACAGAGGACGGGGGTGCAGCTATGGCTGGCAGCGACGCTGACCAGTTGAGAGATGCCGGTGTGTGTACGGGCCGCGCTGTGACGTGTCGCGCCAGCCCCTCCTCGACCTCCAGGATCAAATGCGGCCCGGCTAGTACTGCCGCATCAACCCGGTCGCCAGGCTCCACGCCGGGCGTGCCGGCTGGAACCGAAAATATGCGCCGCTCGCGATCTGCCCAGATGTCGGCGAGCCGCCGCTCCAGCAGGCCATCCGCCTGCCCCGGCTCCATGGTACCCTGAAAACTGAAGCTCTGCTGTCGACCTCCTGATGCACCGGGACGCCGCAGATGGGCTGTCGATGACTGGTAATCACGCAGAGGATCGCGAAACGCGAGCATGGCCTGTGCCGGCAGGTCATGAATCGGAGTGCGGACCGTCTCGACTATTGGTGCGCCCTCCTCGACCACCAGCTCAGCAAGCCGGGTCACCGGGCTCGCCGCGCTTCTGTCTCTGGCAACCAGACCCTGCGGCGTCTCTCTGACATCAATGCCGAACAGCTCTACCACCGGCTCCAATCCGGCACGCGCCGTTGTCGGGTCGCTCACCAGAAACCCGTGAACCGTGCCTTCCACCGCGCTGACATCTGCCGGCGGCAGGCCATGATCGGCAAGAACCGTATTGATCAGCGCGCCGAGATCAATACCGCCCAACCGTCCATTCAGCCAATGGCCGAGATGCCAGTTGCCACCGTCGGACCAGACATCCGTCTGCAACGGGAAGGCCGGGAACGGGCGCGCATCCCAGGCCCAGACATGGGTCATCGCCACATCCAGCATATGGCCGCCATAGACTGGCGAGACGGGATTGCTTCCGTCCGCCTGCCAATGCGCAAAACTCGCTTCCAGATAGCGGCGCTGCGCGATGTCCGAGCGCTGCCCCGTCGAAAAATGGGGCAGCAGGCTCTCCGCCGATTTCGGATCAACAAAAACGTTGGGCTGGTTCGGTCCCTTGTCGACCGCCGGGCAGCCAATCTCGGTGAACCAGATCGGTTTTGAGCGCGGCTGCCAGGCGGTCGGGTTCGTCTGCTCGACACCACCGATACGGTTGTGGTGCGGGTTTGACCACCAGTTCACCAGGTCCTTGTAGCGATAGACCCACGGCTTGCCATACGCGCCATCGGTAATCAGCGTGCGCCTTCGCGCTGTGCGATCTGCGGCGCTGGCATAGAACCAGTCGAAGCCCTCACCTGACGCCACTTGCCGCTGTAACCCGGCGCTATCACAGGCGCTGGCAAAGCCGTCCGGATTGCTGCCATCGACATCACCGTCGCGCCAGTCGGCCAGCGGCATGTAGTTGTCAATGCCAACCGCATTCACCGCCGGATGCGCCCACAGCGCATCGAGATGGAAAAACACGTCGCCGCTGCCATCGCCGGGCTGATGGCCGAAATACTCGCTCCAGTCCGCACCATAGGTGATCTTCGCCGCTGTCCCGAGCACGGTGCGCACGTCCGATGCCAGCGTGCAGAGTTGTTCGACAAACGGAAACGCGCCTGCACCATCGCGCAAGGTCGTCAGCCCGCGCAGTTCCGGGCCCAACAGAAACGCGTCAACGCCACCGGCGTCTTTCGCCAGTTGCGCATAGTGCAGCACCAGCCTCCGATAGCCCCAATCGCCTGCACAGAACGCATTGACCTGCGTGCGCGCCGCAGCCGCCTTGTCGACGCTGCTGGGACGCCCCGGCGCGGGAAACGCCGTGATGCGACCGCGCCTTGATCGCGGCAATCGCCTGCTTCACGCTGTGATCGGACGGCGTGCCGCCATAGGCCGCACCGCCACCGTGACGCGAGACGCGCATCGCATTTGTCCGCGTAACGCCAGCCACCGACCACGCTTCACTGTAGCTCCCCTCGCCATCAGCGACGGCTGGCCTCACCCGGCAGCTGCCTGCGCGCAGGTCATCGCCATACCAGGTCACCACCAGCGCGATAGTCTTCAGCTTCGGGCAGAGCATTTCGAGCTCGTCCAGCGCTGCCTCAAGGTCGCTGCCTGCCGTCAGCACATGCCGGTTGGCGGCCACCGCCTCGCCGTCGCGAACCTGCTTGTCAATCTGTGTGGTCGCCAATCCATACTCGGTCGACCCGGGGATCAGCGCGACAGCCTCGATCTCCTGCTCGACGCCTTTCAGCGGGCGCAGCACCTCAAACTGAAACTGCGGCACGCGGTTGCCATAGACATCCAGCGGCAGGCGCTCGATCACTACATAGGCGACGCCGCGATAGGCGGGCGCATTGCCCTCACCCTGCTTCACCGCGATCAACGGATCAACCGGCTGGTCCTGCGTGCCGCGATAGACGCGCAGTTCGATCTTCGTGCGATCAACCTCCTGCCCGTCCGCCCATATGCGCCGGATGCCGGCAATCTCGCCCTCGCACAGCGCGAACGCGACATTGCCGAAATAGCTGTACTCGCTGACCTTTGGCCCGCCCTTGAAGCCCTGACGCTTCGTCGTGCTCACCTCTTCAAACCGCGTTGCCCAGATCAGCGTACCGCCGATGCGTGCCGCACCATAGACGCGCGGGAGCGACGCGCCCTCCTCCGCCGTGAAGGGCCGCGCGCCTTGCAGCCTCGGCCCCTCGTGGTGCTGGCCGCTGGTCAGCAGCGCGCGGTCGATCATATAGCCGCCGAGCGCCCCCGCCGCCGTGCCGATCGCCGCGCCAACGGGCCCGAGGAAGCCACCGAGGAACCCACCGGCAACCTGCAGAAGAAGAGTGGCCATGGATGGCTCCAATCGCTACGTTAGCGCAAACACAAGTAGATACGAATGTCCGACAACTGGATCACGCTTGTTCCCCGCGAAGTCGGCTTCGTGCCGACAGACTTGAACCAACTGGCGGGGTTGGCGCTCTTTCGCTCGATCGTTCCTGACGCTGAAGAGATCGAGGTGATCAACTCACCGACGCTCCGGTTTTTCGATTGCGGCGAGAACCTCGAGATAATCCGATGCCCGCATTGCTCCGGAGAGATTGACCTGGAGTGGTGGGGTGCGGTCATGGACGCTGACCACGCGCATGGAGGCGGCTTCCAGTTGCGGCTACATGAATTGCCATGCTGTCGTCGGGAGGAGTCTTTCGACAAGCTCATCTACGACTGGCCTCAAGCCTTCGGTCGATTTGCGATGGATGCCATGAACTCAAACGTCAAGGCGCTGACTCCAGACCATATTGCCAGTCTCGAGCAAGCTCTGGATTGCGAGTTGGTCGTCGTCTACCAGTGGATTTAGCCCGGCCACACGCATCGTTGCAAACTGCATTTTCGGAGCCAGTTTCCGGGCCCACAACGGAAGATTATCTTTCATCTGCCAGGGTCGCGGCGACATCGGGTTGGTGAGCATGACCGGGAAGTTCAAGAAAGTCCGCACCAAGGGCGAAGTTCCGGCCGGTTACACGGGCCCGATTTACTGGCGTCTGGTGATGTACCGTCCGTCACTCCAAGTCAGTCCTGACAAGATCAGTTACATTGGTGAAACGGATCGCTTTGGCCGGTTCACAGATATCCGTATCTCCGGCGAAAACATCTTTTCCTCGGGAAGAGCGTTCGATCAAGATGGACAATTGCTGCCCGAATTGCGGAGGCCCTTGAAGGCGGTACGGAAAAGTGACGTCCCGGTGAGGGTGGAGTATGTCGCTGAGATATACTCTGCCCGCATGAGTGAACGCGTCTTCGACGCAATCGATTCACTGGAGCCCGGCCGCCACCTTGTGTTCCCGATCGATGTGACACCGACGAGCGGGGCCATCGAGCGCAGCTATCAGGTGTTCTTTGCGGAAGACAGTCAGTTCCATGGCATGCAAGACTGGGATCCGGCAGCAAATGAACTTAAACCGATACCTGGAAAGCCGGGATGGCACCATATCCCGATTTGGTCGGGGCCGGGCGGCGTCGACCAGGACAGGTTCGTATATCTGAAAACGAGCGCCGTTGATGGCCGCAACTGGTTCAAAGGCGTAGGCTCAAATCACGAGTTCTCACCGGAGCTATTCTCAAAGCTTGAGATGTTTGGCGACATTTATCATCGGGATGATATGATGATCCCAATGGGCGTTGTGGACCCGGCGCAACCACCAACCAATCCCCGGCCGGCGGCAAGCGCCACGAAGCCCTCGGGCGGCTTCATGAGCCGCCTGTTCGGCAAGACGTAAGCAACTCCCTTGCACTCCGCCTCACTTGATACTACCTTCTGCATCAAGTGATACGGAGCAATCCAATGAATGCCGTTGCAAATGTCGCCGATGTGCTGGGCCTGCCGACGCTTGCGGAGCAGACCGTGTTCGGCTTGATCTCGCGCATCGAGAGCGGGCTGCCGGTACGTGCGCTCGACCGCGTGTCGGCCAAGCTTGCGCCGGGCGATGCGCAGTTCAAATACCGGCTGGTGCCGAAGGCCACCTATGACCGGCGCAAGGCGCGGCACAAGCTGTCTGCCGACGAAGGCGAGAGACTGGCGCGGCTGGCCCGCGTCTGGTCGCTTGCCGTCGATGTCTGGCACGACGAAACCGAGGCGCGCGAATTCCTGTTCCGGCCGCACGCGATGCTCGAAGATCGCCGCCCGGTGGACGTGGTGATCCAGAGCGAGATCGGTGCTGGCCTCGTTCTCGACGTGCTCGGCGGACTGAAATACGGCTCAGCTGCGTGACAGCGCAGATACTCGACCGCACGCTCACAGCCTACCGCATCGGCGACCCGGCCGGTGTCTATCCGATCTTCGACGCCATCGGGTCGACCATCGCACCGGGCCGTTGGAACACGCGCGGCAGCCCGATGGTCTATACCGCCGAGCGCTATTCCACCGCGCTGCTCGAAAAGCTTGTGCATGGCAGCGGCCGCCTGCCGCCCAACCAGCATTTTGTCGAAATCACCATCCCCAAGGGTACCAGTTACGAGATGCTGTCAGAGCCCGCCCTGCCCGGCTGGGACGCGATGCCGGCAACCGTCAGCCAGGCATTTGGCGAGCGCTGGTGCCTCGACCGCCGCAGCCTGATCCTCATCGTGCCAAGCGTTGTGGCGCGGCTCGACAGCAACATCCTGATCAACCCCGCACACCCGGAATTCCGGCAGATCACGGTCAGCCTGCACAGACCGGTGTACTGGGACAGAAGGTTGTTTGGCGCCTAGCCTGCGCCCAGGCAATTGGTCTGGAACGTCCGCACAGGCTGACGGTCGAGGCCCTTGATCGAAATGCCAAGCGATTTCCCGCTCGCCAAATGAACCAGTTCGACAGTCTCCACATCCTCTTGCAGCAGGGCATCTGCGACCTTTGCCAGCACATCTCTCGTCTGGCGCATTTCAGTGGTGAACCTCACCGAATGCGATTCACCCTCCGCTTCAGCGACGGTCATCGCAATCGTTTCCGTGCCGATACGCAGTGCGATCTCAAACGGCGGTTTACTCTCGAACGGCAAGGGCTGCTGATAACCGAAAGACAGCGTCGAAACGCGCCCGCCATGCGGCGGACAATGCAGCATGATTTCCGCGACTGGTGCCGTGATGCCTGGTGCTGCGGCTAACCCGTTCACGATCCCGAGATAATCCGTATCGCCCTGTTCCAGATACCCGAACCAGCGCGTGCGATCCTCCTCAACCGCAAGCGAGTAGGCCTGAAAGCCCGACGCGATCTTCTTTTCTTCCGCAGCCCGGATTGCTTCCGTCCCGGCGCTGGTAGCCTGCGCCAAAGCAGTCACAGGCAGCAAGGCGCATGCGGCAAACGCGATAGCGCAGTTGCGCCAGTTCGGCATACAATCACCCGCCATCAAAGCACGCCTTCACGAACGCTTCGACGGGCTTGGCCAACCCGCCAATTGCCAGTTCGAACGCGCCGCCAGTTTTGTCCGTCAGCTTCAACGTTTCTGGATTGCCGGTCACGACCGCCTGCAGCAAGGTTTGCGCAGCATCGCGCGGCAGTTCCGCTTCCAGCGAAAACCCCGGGGCCTCGCTGGCTGTCTTGGCGTCCAGCGCTGTCGTCACATCAGCAACACGCAGCGCAAATCCCTCCGATTGCGGAAATGGGTTCTGCTCCTCAAGCTCGATCGACAAACTGACCGCAGCGCCACATCCAAATCGCACCAGCGCTGCCGGGCCAGCATTGGCTTTGGAGAAGTTCTCCAGCACCAGCGCCGGTCCGTCCTTCAGCAGCCCCGCTACACGCCAGGTCGTGCGGTCACCTTCCAGCGCGTGCGTGGTGTAGATTTCCTTGTAGGTCGCATCGAGCATGGTGCGCAGTGTCGTGTCCTTGTCGATGCGCCCGGTGGCCGAGGCCATGACCGGCCAGGCCAGCAAAGCCGCAATCGCGATCCGCCCAAGCCCTGCCCTCATGCGCCATCTCCAATCCGGCACACCCTACTCCGCAGTCGCGCCCACCGTCAAAAGGCCGGCATCAGCGTCCAGTGTAGCCACCCGCCCCAGCGGCACCGTCACTGCGGTTCTCTCGTGGCCGAGCGGCAGGCCGCCCAGCACAGGCACATTCATCGCGGCAAAATGCTGGCGAAGGATTTCCATGATCAAGGGCGGACGTTCGAAGTCGGTGAACTGCCCGACGGCAACACCGGCAACACCATCCAGGTGTCCGGCCTTACGCAGCATGGTCAGGTCGCGATCCACCGCGCCTGGCCCCATGTTGATCGCCTCCAGCAAAAGGATTGCGCCGTCGAGCTTCGGTAGCGCCCAACCGGCAGCGGTTGCCAGCAGCGCCAGATTGCCGCCAAGCAGCGGCCCCTGCGCCGTGCCGTGCGTGGTGAGCACAGATGTCACGGCCTCAGTTGCGCTTTCCAGCCGCACTGTTGGCGCGCCGGTCAGCATGGCGTGCACCGACACCCGCGCGCTGGACAGATCCGCATCCTCGCGCCGCAGCGCGCCGTGCAGCCCGCCACCGATGCCATGCTTCCACATCGCCATGTGGATGATGGTGTTGTCGCTGTATCCGAGAAACACTTTCGGATCGCGACGCCAGGCCTCAAAATCCACGCCATCGACAATCCGGTAGGAGCCCTTGCCGCCACGTGTGGCGAAGATCGCCCGCACTGACGGCTCACGGATTGCCTCATTCAGGTCAGACAGGCGCTCCTCGTCGGTGCCGGCCAGAAAGGCGTATTTATTGAAAGCATTCTTGCCGAAATCAACTTCAAAGCCCCAGCCGCGTAGCAGCTCGGCCGCCTGCTCTATCGGCTCGCGCTCGGGCGTACTAGCGGGCGAGACAAAGCGCACCTTGTCGCCGGGAACCAACGGGCGGGGACAGACAATGCTCCCGCTCATCATCAGCCTCGGTAGCAAGCATCGTGAAACTGCTTTGCGGCCGTAGTATCCAGTCCACCGCTCAGAAATTCCATTCGCTCACCGGACGTCTTTTCGAGAACCGTAAAACTCTCCACTCCAGCGATCACTGCCTCGACGACCGCCTTGCCCGGCATTTCGTCAGGGCTCGTCCTACCAACGATGAGGATGGAGTTCGTCCCTCGCGTTACGAACTCCGGCGCGAAAACAAGCGCACGACCTGAAATGAGTATCTCGGCCGTTTCGGGGTCGGCCTTTGCGCCAGAGTCGCCCAGCGGCTCCAGTGATTTCTTGTACGCCGTGACGGTGAAGCCGTCTTTCTCACATGTCACCTGGAACGTCCCGGTTTGCGACTTGCTTGCGCGCAAGATCTGGAACTCCTTGTAATCCGGGTTACGACCGCGAAAGCCGATCCAGTAGAATTCGTCGTTGATGAAGCGGACAGAGGAACTGTCCATTTGCCTGGCGATCTCGTCTTCAAACTGTTGACGCCTCTCCGGGGTCAGTTCGCCGGCGGACGCTGGTACCACCAGCATCGCCAGACTGATCAGTATTCGCACGGCCAGGTAGTGCTTGCCGAAGATGCGTAGCATTGTCATCGCTACCTGCACACAGAAACAGGTACAGCATAGCGATGTCCCCTGGCCGCCGCGGGGACGTTGCGCATGCGCGGGGTCCTCTCGATCTCGCGCTCAATCAGCCGGTTTGCTGCAGGCGAAAAAGTCAGGTTTGAAACTCTGGCTTTCGTCACCCTTCCGTCTGCGGAAAGCACAAAGCGAACCCGGAACTGTTTGCAGCGACGCAAGCCCTTGTCGTTCAGTCTCGCCAATGCCGGGCGATTCTTCAGGTGATTTGCGATGTTTGCCTGCAGCGCGCGGTCAAACCCGGCTCTTGAACCCTGCGCGGCGGCAGGCGCAATCATCGCAACCATAAGCGAGATCGTCAGAACGATGCGCAACATCATGCCTCACATACCTGCCCCGCATTTTTGCGCAGCACGCGCAGGCGTAGCTCGCAACCGTGCTTCAGGCAACGACTGGTTGCTCTTTGGCTGGAAAAGCAAACACCCCCGCCACCCTCCTGCGCCAACTTGGCACCAGTGCCGACTCTGTCACCGCGTGTCCCTGATAGGCATGAATGAAGCGGTCAGACGCTGACAGGATCCCGCAATGTTTGGCGGCTACCCCTGCGCGCCAGCGGAACACCAGCAGGTCGCTGGGCACCATCTCGCCAAGCGCTTTCTCGCGGCAATGGCGACCCGCCGCCTCAAGCAGCGGATCGCCGTCGCCGGCCTCGGCCCAGTCTGGTGCGTACGGGCCAGGCAATTCGCTCTCTGCGCCATAAACCTCGCGCCACACGCCGCGCACGAGGCCGAGGCAATCGCAACCCACTCGGGTGTGACCCTGATGGCGGTACGGCACACCGATCCATGAGCGGGCGGTGGTGAGGATGAGGTCAGAGGTAGTGGT
>CAYZQP010000042.1:16353-18298 GCA_964480545.1 uncultured Mesorhizobium sp.
GTCCTCGTTGGCGCGCATATTCGTCCATGTGAGTCAAACGTTGGATGCCAGCGAGAACCGACCCGCAGCGACCATTCAAATCGTGAGCCCAGGCAAGCGCAGTGGTGCCAACAGGTGACCACAGGGGCGGATTTGCTAAGGCACCACAGGGCCGCCATCAAACACGCCATCCTCCCTGGCCACGGCATAGGCCTGGTCATTTCCGGGCAGATGGGGGAAGCCACGAAAGTTCCCGGCGTTGGAGAACTTCGTCTTGCAGGTGGCAAAGCTCTTGTCGCAGCCGGCGACAATCGTGAACGCATCGCCAGCCACGGGCATCTGCTCGAAGGCGAGCAGCACATCTGCGCCAGCCTTGCGGTGCTGGTTCACCCTCACCTGCTTGCCCGCCAATCGCCCGCTCGAGAACGTCACGATGCCATGCGTGAACAAGCCTGCCGCGAAGCCGCCCAATCCGCTGACCGTCGCTACGCCCGCTCCGTCCACCGCCATCACCGTACCGCTGCCAGCGAATCCGCCGGCGAGCGCCACACCACAGCGCGCATCACCCAATTCGGCATCGCAGCGGCGCATGATGTAACGCCCATTGGGCTGGTCGAGGAAGCGCATGCGGCTCTCGAGCTCGGCAACAAAGCTGCCGTCGCGCCGCACGATCTTGCCGATCATGGCGCGGCCGATGCTGGCGAACTGCGCGGGCTCGCGCCAGTTCACCAGAAAGGTCTCGACCTCGGCGCCGTCCAGCGCGCCGCTGTCGATATCCTCATCGCTGATCGCTGCCGACGATAGCGCGCCCTCAATGTCCTGCGCGTCCGCCGTCAGGCCCAGGCTCGCCTTCGCCTCGCTGGCCGAAAAGCCGCTTTGCGGCTCGCAGCTTAGCCCATCGACCTCCAGTCTTGAATCATGGTCGGTGAAGCCCGACACCGTGCCACCGGCGCGCGTCAGCTTCCAGCAGCGGCAGACCGTGGTGACGCCCTGCCCGAGATGATCTTTCAGCGCCTGCGGGTACGTCACAGCATCACCTCCACCAGCGGAATGGCAGGCACTTGCCCGGCTCTGAATGCGGTCAGGCTGGCCTGGATTGCATCCGTGTCGAAGCGCACCGGAACATCGAAACTGAAGCCAGCCGTCACCGTTGCGCCACTGGCGGGCGCTGCCGTCAGCAGCACCTCACCCGTCGTCTGATCGAATGTCGCGGTCGGTGCTGCGACCCCGTTCACTGCCACCAGCAGACCCTGCGGCAGGCGGATCGGCCGGGCGTAAGCGTCGTCACCGGCCCCATAGGTCTTCACCAATGTGAAGCGCCGTTTCACGCCATCGCCGGTGCCGATGCGCTGATCACTCGCTGCCGGCGCAGCATTCGGCCCGCCTGACTTCATGTCGAACGGATCGCGAAACCGGAACCCATGCAGCGAGCCGCGCCGCGCCTCGAAGAAGGCCAGCACCGCATAGAGATCATCGAGCGAACGCACGCCGGTGCCGGCATCATAGCGCCGTCTGGAATGCGCAAAGCGCGCGTTGCGCTTTTCGCGGCCCGAGGTCAGCTGCACAATCTCGTTGCGCCGCTCCGGTCCGCCAGTCGCGCCAAACGAAATCGCGACCGGGAAGAGCACGTCATGAAAGGAAGTGAGGTCGGGCATGAAACTCTCCGCTGATCCTCCCCCGCGAAGCGGGCGGAGGGAGACCACGCGCAGCGTGGTGGAGGGGGCTCATCGAGTTAAAGTCTTGGAATGAGTTCACTTCGTACATGGCGCGCCTGAGGAGCTCTGTCAGCCCCCTCCACCGCCTTCGGCGATTCCCTCCCCCGTGACGGGGGAGGATCGGCGCGAACTCTCAGAGAGTGCGTGTCCCCCTCCGCACGGCGCGCGCCAGCATCCCGGTGATCTGCGCCTCGGACTTGCGGAACGAGCCGGCGTCAGTGGCGGTCACGTTGAACGTGATGTTCACCGGC
>CAYZQP010000043.1:0-18021 GCA_964480545.1 uncultured Mesorhizobium sp.
TGAGCCGCAATGCCGTCATTCCGGGGCCGCGTAGCGGAACCCGGAATCCAGAGCGCCGAAACCGGGAGACTATGCGCCAGTGACCAGCCCAGACGTCGCGCACAACAATGAGAACTCACAGCTCTGGATTCCGGGTTCCGCTGTGCGGCCCCGGAATGACGGGCTTTGGGTTCCGGATCCCCGCCCATGAACGCCATCCCCGATCCAGGCCTGTACCGCCATCTCGACGAGATGGTGCCGTGGAACGACAAGCTGCAGGTGCTGGAAGTCGCCGGCATTGTCGATGAAGCGCCGGACGTGAAAACCTTCACCTTCCGCTCCGATGCGCAGACCTGGTTCCGCTACAAGCCGGGCCAGTTCATCACGCTGGAGATACCGGTCGGCGACGAGCCGGTCCTGCGCACCTACACGCTGTCATCGTCGCCCTCCCGCCCCTTCTCCATCGCAGTGACGGTGAAGGCGCAGGCCACCAGCATCGGCACGCGCTGGATGTTCAACAATCTGAAGGTTGGCTCGCATCTGCGCGCCTACGGCCCGTCCGGACACTTCTCCCACCACAATCACCCGTCCGGCAAATACCTGTTCATATCGGCGGGCTCGGGCATCACGCCGATGATGTCGATGCTGCGCTGGCTGAACGATTGCGCGCCGTGGACCGATGTCGATTTCGTCAACTGCGCGCGCCGCCCGGAAGAGATCATCTTCCGCAAGGAACTCGAACTGCTCGGCGTCAACATGCCGGGCCTGACACTCGGCTTCCTCATTGAGGAGCGCTCGTCACGCGAAAGCTGGCTTGGTCATCTCGGCCGCATCGATGCAGTGCGCCTGCCGCTTCTGTCGCCAGACTTCCGCGACCGCGAGGTATTCTGCTGCGGGCCGGAGCCGTTCATGAACGCCGTGCGCGGCATGCTGGAGACCGCCGGCTTTGACATGGCGCATTATCATCAGGAGAGTTTTGGCGCACCGATTGCCGAGACTGTGCCGGCACCGGCGCTGGAGGAAGGTCCGCCCGCTGACAGCGTCACCATCCGCTTTGCCGATTCCGGCGTCGAGGCACAATGTCTGGCCGGCCAAACTGTGCTGCAGGCGGCGCGCGCCAGTGGCGTGCGCATCTCCGCAGCTTGCGAGTTTGGCCTGTGCGGCACCTGCCTGACGAAGAAGATTTCCGGTGAAGTCGAGATGAACCACAATGGCGGGATTCTCGATGAGGACATCGCCGCAGGTTACATCCTTGCCTGCTGCTCGAAGCCGCTCACACCGCTTGAGCTGGAGGCATAGCTGCCTCACCCGCCCGGGGGAAGAAATTACCGCCAGGGCCAGGCCATAGCTGTTCTCGAAGGACGCCTTTCGAGAAGAGACCATGACCCTGCGCACCCCCCTTGCAACCCTGGCCGTCACGCTTGGCCTTTCCTTTTGCGCCCAATCCGCCGCCGCCCAGCAGACAGACGATGCCGGCTGCTATCGCGCGCCGACCAATTGCGTGCAGGCAACCATCAACTGGCTGGAAAACGGCCGCGTGATGTCTATGCGGATGAAGAATACCTGCAGCAGCCGGCTCTACATCCGCTTCTGCAACAAGCGCGCGAACGGCGGAGATGACTGCGGAGCCGATGCACTGCCGCCGGGCCGCACCAAGGTCTGGAACACGCAGAATGCCGACAAGCGCGCCATCGGCGGCTACCGCTACCTCGGCTCGACCCGCAATGGCAGTGACTGGACCTGTGCGGGCCGCGTCAGTGGCTGGAACGACCCGGTCTATTGAGAGGCACAGGCATGGCCATGGTTTCCAGCACACGCATCATCTGCGTTGCAGTGCTAGCCGGGCTGATGGCTGCATCGCCCGTGCTGGCATCGGTAAAGCGCATCACGGAGGGCAAATGGATCTACGTGGAATCCATCGACGGCAGCCCGCCCACGGCTCTGTTCCGGGGAAGCGATCTTCAGGGTTACCTCAGCTATCTGAAGGACAAGCGGCAGTGGCTGTTCAGCATTGCCGTCGACGATGACACGTCATCCGTGTCCGAGGTCACGTTGCGCGCGGTTTATGATGCTGACGCGTCACGCAACAGGGCGCACCGGGTCGAGGAAACGACGGTAAAGAGCAGGTTGATCAAACTCCAGCCTTTGAAGGACGAGCTCGGTCGTGACAGGCCGGCACCGAGCCCGGTTGTCCAGACAACGCTGCCGCGCACCTTTATCGTTCATCTGCAGGGCGCAGACAGGGTCGAGATTTCTGCCGGTGCCATTCACCGCATCATCGGCATGAACGGCTCGGCCAAGGCGATTGCGCAGATCTACACCAGCATCGGTGAAGGCAGTGGTGGAGAAGGCAAGACGATCGCCGAGATGGTGGGCGGAACCCCACACGCTGCGGCTTCGAAACCTGAAGCGCCCACGCCGCCCGCAGTACAGGCCGCGAAGCCCAGGGAGCCCTCGAAGAAGCCGAACCCGCGCCCGGAATGCAAGCTGCTGCCCGACTCGGATCTCGGCGCCTTTGGCGCCTGCGTCGATCAGCATGTCGATGACATCGAGGCAGCCTACGCGGAGACCGGTGACGAGGTGGCGCGTGAGCAGCTGAAACGCAACATGGTCTACACCCTGTCCTACAATATGGGCAGGTACATCAAGCAGAAGTATTCGCGCATGCCTCACATCGAGTTGTGCACCGGGTTTGCAGCGCCTTATGGTTCACCGCGCGAGGTGCAGACCCGTGCGGTTACCCAGGAGATAAACTGTCTTGTCGAGGAGCGGGACCAGCGTCGCGAAACCATCAAGTCACGCTTCGAAGAGGCACGCGCCGTGATGCGGATGGACTATCTTGGCGACCAGGGCCTGGATGAACTCAACCGCATCTATGATCTCGAGATGGACAATTTTGCTCCCTACCAGAAGATGATCCAGACTCGCCTGCGTGAGGCTCGCAGCTGGCTCTAGCTACTGGTTGATCAGCCCGGTTGCCAGCCGGACGAGGTCTGCCTGACTGGACAGGCCGGTCTTGGCATAGACCGCTTTCAGCTGGCTGCGCACGGTCTCGCGCCCAAGTCCGGCGGCGGTCGCGATATCATTGATCGACCTGCCGCCAACAATGTCGCTGAAGACGCGCAGTTCCGCGGGTGTCAGCCCATAAGCGGTTGCCAGCCTGACGATGTTTGCACCGATCTCCACCTGCAGCCCTCCGATCAGGATCGCGACCATCGGGCCGGCGAAGAACTCCGTCGCCGCATCACCGCCGACCCGGATAAGACGGATGCCGCTCAAGCTGTCCACATGGACGCGCTCGGCCGGGGTCACCTTGCGGCGCTCAAGCATGTTTTGCAGCCTGGCCTGCAGGTCGGGGTTGGCGAAACGCAGATTGCCAAGAGGCCCTATGCCGAGCGCGGGCCCCGCGTTCAGCGCCTGCTCGCCCAGGGTGTTGGCTTTCACAACGCGCATCTGCTCGTTAACCAGGATGAAGCCGATATTGGCAGCCGCGCCGATGCCCTCGCCAAGGTCCAGCGCTGCCGCATGGAACGCGCCGGAGCGGTAATATCGGAACACCCGCGTCAGGCTCGGCGCAATGCGTGTCAGCACCTCGGCGCGCTCCAGGTTGCGGTCAGTGTCCCGGTCGCCGGTCAGCGTACTCAGCACAAAGTAGCAGCGTTCGTCCTTGAAGATGGTCAGGCCAATGCCGGTCTCGAGACCGTTCGGGTTGACGTAGTCGTTGTAGTATTCGCTGGCGTTGAAATCGTCGCGCGCAACGATCTCCTCGCCGATCACGCCACGGCCCACCGGCGTTGCGGCAACCCTGCGCATCCACGGATTGAGCTTGCTATAGTAGTCTTCGTAACTGGCGAGTGCCGCCTCGCGTCCCTCCGTGCCTGACACGAAAGCAACGTTGCCGCTGTTGCTTGAGGGCATATGGAAGAAGAAGGTGGACAGCGCGCCGGGAGCCAGACCGTTCAGCCGGTCGACAAATTCCTGCCAGCTCGCTTCTCCGAGCATTGATGCGTAGATCGTCTCGACCAGATCGTCGCCGAGCGCCTGATAATCGGGCAATGCGCTTCCTCCTGCCTCGACGTGGGCAAGAACGGCATGCATGTCAAGTCAAAGCGACGTCACGCTGGCCGCGCCTTCGGGAGGGCATCCAAAGACACCAAACAGCACGGTCTGGCACGAAATCTTGCTCACTCGCCCTTTCTCTTTGCGCTGCTTTGCCAATTCTACAATTTTGGCGCGAATATTTGCGCGGCCTTAAGACTTGACGTGCAAGCCTGCTTTCCTTCGCGAGGGGTCGCATGGGTATCAATATCCGCATTCTGGACAGTGTGAACGCACGGCCGGTCGATCCCGGCATTGTGCTCAGTTGGCGCGACGGCGTTGATGTCACGCTGGAAGACCTGATCCGTGAGCGTGTCCGGCTGGAAGTCGAGCGCGCCTTCGACAATGCCGGGCTGCCGCCATCCCATCCGCTGGTCGCGTTCAAGACCAGCCCGGACACCCTGGAGCGTCGAGTACAGACTGCACAGGCAAGTGCGCTGCAGGGCTTTGCGAACAACGCCTACTTCGTGGTGGTCGATGGCAAGCAGGTCGAGTTGCTCACCGAACAGTTGCGTCTGACACCAACCTCTACTGTCCGCTTCGTCCGTCTCGTGCCGCTCAAAGGGGGCTAGTCATGTTCGGGAAACTGTTCGGCCGCCGGCCCGATCCCTCTGGCCCTTCGACCCCTGCGCAACCGGCAAACGGCGAAAGCACCGAGTCGGCACTTTCGACCATTGGCCGGCTGCTCGGCGGAGCGGTGGCGTCTGCGATGACAGCAAATCCTCTGGGCGCACGCAGTTATGCAAGCTCCATGCAGAAGCGTGGCGCGGAACTGCTGAAGCTGGCCGACGAGGCTCGGAAGGCGCGCGACGGTGGCAAGATGGAAACAGTGCTTTTCGACAGTCTCGGCACCGAAGACGTCCAGGCCCTGCTGGCCCGGTTGCCCCATCACGCGCCGGACGCCTATGTCGAGTCGTCCCAGGCTTCGGCGCTTCAGCAGGCCGGGCGAATGATCCGCAAGTGGACGCCGGATCTGGTCGATGACTATCTGATTTGCGCCTACGCTGTTCACCGCAAGCATCGGGCCAGCCCACACAGGCTGACTCTCAGCCATGCCCAGTTCAAACAACTCGGTGTCGAGGTTGGGTTGGTCGAAAAGCACGGCGACCGAACCAGCCCGATCACACAGGCTTTCATGGGCTATTTCCGCGACGGTCTTCTCGCAACGGACTGGGTCAGTGATCAGAAGGCTCATCGCAAGATGATCGATCGGTTGACTGCGCTGGTTGAAGGTGAGGCTGAAGCGTCCTCGAAACCACCATTTGCGACAACGAACGAGGAATACGTCACTCCGCAGCCCTATCCAGCGCCGCGTGCCAGCGAAGAGGAACTGTTCGAGTTCATCGAGGCGATCAATGCTGCCTATGCGCCGGCCCGCGAGGTTCTGGCCGCCGGACGGCAAGTCCCGTTGAGTTCCGGGCGCGAACCATCGGAAGACGAGGTCAAGGCCTTTGTCCAGCCCATTGCCGCCATGCGGCCCAGGGTTTCATGCTGGCACGATCCGATTGAGCGGCGCATCGCTGGCGGGCGTGGGAAACCGCTGACGGTTGAGCAGGCACGCACCATCCTGACCAGAAAAATCGTACCGATGCCGGACTGGGCGGCCAACGCACCACCCAGTGTCGAATTGCTGGGCGTTGGGGGAACCGACCCGACCTGGACGCTTGTGCGCCACCTGCTGACCGCGACATCGGCCACACCGAGCAGTAAATGGCTCAAGACCTTCCAGACGATCCAGTCCGGGCTTGGTGCCGAGCCGGTGCGCAAGGCGCTACACGCCTGGCTCAGCCTTGTTATCGACTACCCGGCTTCAAAAAAGGAGCGAAAGGATCGCGATAACTACGCCTGGCTGACCTACATTGCTGCCGGCCTGAAGAACGCACGCGACCGTCGATACAGTATGCCTGACATTGTCGCGCTGGCGCATCGCTGCGACGCTATCTACCCAACGCTCGGCAACTGGAGCATGGATTTCGCGTATCACCGGCGTGCAAGTGCACACCACGCCTTTCCTGAACAGTTGAGCGACATAAATGCATCGATTGCACGCGGTGCCGTCTGGGCATTGGCGTCCGCTCCACGAGAGGGCGACGAGCAGTTCTTCGGGACGCTGGCGAAACAATTCCTGACCTCTACCTTCGCCAGCGGTTCCTATCGCTCGCTGGCGGCCGGCAATGCCTGCCTCTGGGCGCTTGGACAGATCGGCTCCAGGGATGCGGTGATGGCACTGGGCCGCCTGCGCCGTTCCGTGCGCGACAACCGCGTCGCCACGCAAGTCGACAAGGCCATGCAGGAAGCCGCCACCAAGGCCGGCCTCACCGTTGCCGAACTTGAGGAGATGGCGGTCCCGGATTTCGGCCTGGCCGCAACCGGCGCGCTGGTGGAAGAAATCGAAGGCTATGAGGTCGAGCTCAAGATCGTCGATGGCTCTGTCACCTTCGAATGCCGCTCGCCTGGCGGCAAGGCACTCAAGAGCGTGCCTTCGGAGTTGAAGAAGAGCGATGCTTTCAAGGAGCTCAAGGAGGCCGCCGACGAGATAGCGCGGCTGTTGCCGGTGCAGAAGGACCGCATCGAGCGCAGCTATCTGCAGGCGCACCACTGGCCGTTCGCAGTGTGGAAGGAACGCTATCTCGACCACGCGGTGGTTGGCGCGGTGGCGCAGCGTCTGATCTGGAATTTTGCCGAGGGCGCCTCGGTTCGCTCGGCCATCTGGCGGGGTGGACAGCTGGTCGATGCCACCGGTGCGGCAGTCGAGCCAGCGCCTGATGCCGTCGTGACGCTCTGGCACCCCATCGACGCAAGCAGCGAGCAGGTCTCCGCCTGGCGGCGCTTCGTCATGGCGCAGAAGATCCGCCAGCCCTTTAAACAGGCCTATCGCGAGATTTACGCGTTGACCGAGGCCGAGGTGGCCACCGCGACCTTCTCGAACCGCTTTGCCGCGCACATCCTGAAACAGCACCAGTATATGGCGCTGGCCAAGGCGCGCGGCTGGAGCGTGCGTCACCGTATGTGGGTCGATGCTCCAAATAACGAGCCGATCATGATCGACATGCCGGCATTCGGGCTATGGGCTGAAATCTTCATCGAGGGTGCCGGCGGCGACCATCCCGAGGTGCTCGACTCGCAGGCCTATGTCTACGTCACCACTGACCAGGTGCGTTTCCACCATGGTCGCGATGTTGTGCGGCTGGAAGACGTGCCGCCGGGGGTGTTCAGCGAAGTGATGCGTGACTGCGACCTGTTCGTCGGTGTCGCCTCGATCGGCGCAGACCCGAACTGGGTCAACCGTGGCGCAGATGCGCTGCGCCCGAACCAGTGGCAGCGCGATGCGGCCGAGTATTGGGGTCGCGCTGCCTTCGGCGAGCTTGCCGAAAGCGCAAAGATGCGGCGTGAAATGATTGCCGAGTTGCTGCCTTCGCTGTCCATTGCATCGAAATGCCAGATCGAGGACCGCTTCCTGCGCGTCCAGGGCAGCCTGCGCGCCTACAAGATCCACTTCAACTCGGGCAACATCCTGATGGAACCCAACGATCAGTATCTCTGCATCGTGCCGTCGCATACACCGGAGCAGAAAGAGCCGATGTTTGTGCCCTTTGATGGCGATCGCACACTCTCGATCATCATATCAAAAGCGATGATGCTGGCGGCCGACGACAAGATCAAAGAAAGCTCGATCGTCAGCCAGATCAAGAGCAGATAGTCTCCGCGCGGATCGGCAACTCCGGCGCTGGCAGGCAGCCCATGTCTGCCAGGGTCGCGCGCATGGCTTCGCCCAGCGGCGTGCGCGGCTCAAAGCCGATCAATTGCGCCAGCCGGCTATTGTCGAAGCGCATCGGGTAGCGCCAGAACGGCTCGATCTCGGCCACCTCGCGCGGGAACCCGCCGAAGACACCTGCCAGCTTCATCGCCCACCACGGGAAGCGCCAGACCGGCACGTCACGCCCGGCGGCCTGCCTGATCGCATCGATCATGCGCGTTCCGGTGTCATCGACCAGCCCGGCAAACTGTACCCGCTCGAAGGTCTGCAGTCTGTCCTCGGCATCCATGAGCCGGGCAAAGGCTTCGGCCAGATCCGGCAGGTAGGCCCAGCTGTGGCCAGCCCCTTTGGCAATGTTCATGATGCGCGTCACCGGCTTGCCCGGCTTGACCATGCCTTGTGCAAACCAGCTTGACCGCGCACCCGGCCCGAAGAAGTCCCCTGCCCTGACAATCAACGCTCGCACCGGCGCGGCCTGCTCCAGCCGCCGCTCCATCTCGACACGGATCGCGCCCTTTCGATTGGCCGGCCGCTGCGGTGTGTCACCATCGACCAGCGGCGCTTCGGCGGGATTGAAATTGTACACGGTTCCCGGCAGCACGATGCGCGCACCAACCGCACGCGCGGCGGTAATCGTGTTGTCCAACATCGGCAGCACCAGCGTCTCCCAGTTGCGGTAGCCCGGCGGGTTGACCGCATGAACAATGGCGTCGACGCCCTGCGCCGCAGCCAACACATCGATGGCGTTCATCGCATCGCCCTGGAGCCATTCGATGCCTGTTCTGTCTGCTGGCACCCTGTCCGCTGGCACCTTTCGGGCCATCGCCTTTACCTGCCAGCCATGCCGCAGCAGCGCCTGGGCAATTGCGCCGCCAATGCCGCCTGTCGCACCAAGCACGAGAGCTGTCTTTTCCATAACCATCTCCAGAATCGATGGCTGGAAGATGGGCTCGCACGACTTGAAATAAAATTGCAAACAAATAGCAATCTGCTAGTAGATTTATGATGAGCACATCCTGGGATGATCAGCGCATCTTTCTCGCCGTTCTGGAGGAAGGCAGCCTGTCGGGCGCCTCCCGCCGCCTTGGGCTGTCACACGCAACGGTGCGCACGCGGCTGGAGGCGCTTGAGGCGTCGCTCGGCGTTGTGCTGTTCACCCGTTCGGTCAATGGGCTGACACCAACCGAGAGCGCCGAGGCGCTGCGTCAGTCAGCCCGCGCGATGGCGATGGCTTCCGAGCAGTTCGTTCGCCAGGCGAGTTCAGCACCAGGCGAGGCGTCAGGTGTGGTGCGCATCAGCGTGCCGGAATTCATGGGCATCGAGGTTTTGCCGCCGATGATCGCCAGTCTGCGCGCGGTCCATCCGGCGATCCGCATCGAGTTGTCGCTGAGCGATCTCCACGCCGATCTGCTGGCGCAGGAGGTGGATATCGCGGTGCGCGCGGTGCGCCCCACACAGGATGGCTTGCTGGCGCGCAAGGTCGCGACCATCCCGCTCGCCTTCTTCGCCTCACGCGCTTACGTCGAACGGCGCGGCCTGCCGATGACCCCGGACGATCTGATCGATCACGACGTCATCGGGCCGGACCGCAATCGTCGTGACCTCGAATTTGCCGAGCGCGTGGGGCCTGCCTTCAACCGCAACCGCCTGGCGCTCAGAACAGACAGCCACCCCGCGCATCTGGCTGCCGTGCGTGCCGGCGTCGGCATTGGCGTGGCGCAGGTGCCGGTTGGCCGGCGCGATCCTGCGCTTGTCCACGTCCTGCCCGAACTGGTGATTGCCGAGCTCGAAACCTGGCTCGTCACGCACGAAAACCTTGGGCGGGTGCCCAAGGTTCGTGCCGTGCTGGATCATCTGGCCGTGGCTTTCGCTGACTATGTGCGAATGCCCTGAGGTTTAGCCGCGCGTCGTGGTCGGAACCGGGACGCTCGCCTTGATGGCATTCGAGTACGGGCAGATGTTGTGCGCGGTCTCGGTCAGCGTCTTGCGCTCGTCGTCGCCCATGCCGGGCAGATAAACATCCAGAGCGGCGGTGATGCCGAAGCCGCCTTCAGAGCGCGGGCCAATACCGATCGTGGCGTTGACGGTCGAGCCATCCGGCACCTTGGTCTTCAACTGGCCAGCTGCGGCGCGCAGTGCGCCCATGTAGCAGGCCGAATAGCCAAGCGCGAACAGCTTCTCCGGGTTGGCACCGGGACCGCCGGGGCCGCCGAGTTCCTTCGGCAGAACCAGATCGAGCGACATGGTGCCGTCATCGAGCGCAGTCTTGCCATCGCGTCCGCCGCCGCTGGCGGTGGCTGAAGTCGTGTATTTTGCATCTACTGGCATGGTCGTCTCCTCATTAGCCTGTTTGAAATCTCACGGTGCGTGCCGGAAAATTCCGCCGCCCGATAATTATGTCGCAAGCGATACAATCGACAGCGATATAAATCTCGCCTCCCACCCTTGTCAACGCTTGCGATTCAATCGCGTGCGATTTATTTTGCATCCCATGGCAAAACTCCCCTCCCCTCAAGCGGTTCCACCGCTCGATGATTTCCTCTGCTTCTCCATCTATTCGACGGGGCTGGCTTTTAACCGCGTCTACCGCCAGCAGCTGGAAAAGCTCGGGCTGACCTACCCGCAATATCTCGCCATGGTGGCGTTATGGGAAGAGGATAATGTCACTGTCGGCCGATTGGGCGAACGACTTTCGCTCGACACCAATACCCTGACCCCGATGATCAAGCGGCTGGAGGCGACGGGCCTGATCACCCGCACCCGCGACGCGCAGGATGAACGCCGGGTGCTGGTGGCGTTGACCCCTGAGGGCCGCGCGTTGCGCGCGAAGGCGGGCGAAGTGATGCGCTGCATCTTTGCGGCCAGCGGCATGGAGATCGACCAACTGGTGCGACTCACAGGCGAGATGAAGGCGCTCAAGAACAGCCTTGAAGCCTGGGCCGAGACCAGCGCCTGAGCGCCCCGGCCTTTTAACAGACAAATATTTCATCCTCGTCACGCAGCTGTCATGCTGTCCGGGCTAGTTTAGCCTCAAAGGGGTCTTGAACAGCTTTGCACAGCTGTGCAAGCATGGACTATGGCTGAGCTCGACTTTCTGAAAATCGCCGACCTGTCGGTCCGGTATGGTCAAACCGAAGTGCTGAAGGGCGTCAGCCTTTCTATCGCAAAGGGTGAGTTCGTGGCGCTGCTGGGTTCGTCAGGATGCGGGAAGACCACGCTGCTGCGCGCCATTGCCGGTTTCCAGCAGCCGAGCGGCGGCGCGGTGAGCATTGCAGGGCGCGACATCACCCGCCAGCCGCCAGACAAGCGCGACATGGCACTGGTGTTCCAATCCTACGCGCTGTGGCCGCACATGACAGTAGCGCAGAACATTGGCTACGGCCTGAAGCTGCGCAACAAGCCGCGTGCCGAAATCGACAGGCGCGTCGGCGAGTTGCAGGACCTGCTTGGTCTGCAGGGGCTTGGCCAGCGCAAGCCTGCAGCCTTGTCCGGCGGTCAGCGCCAGCGTGTGGCGCTCGGCCGGGCGCTGGCGGTCGATCCGCAAATCCTGCTGCTCGACGAGCCTCTCTCCAATCTGGACGCCCGCATCCGTCTCAAGGTGCGCCACGACATCAGCGCGCTGCAAAAGCGGCTTGGCATCACGGCCGTCCACGTCACACATGACCGCGAGGAGGCGATGGTGATGGCCGATCGCATCGTCATCATGAACGCCGGCAACATCGCGCAGGTCGGCACACCGGAAGATGTCTACAACCGGCCCGCCTCGCCCTTCGTCGCCGCCTTCATGGGGGCCGAGAATGTGCTGACGTTGAAGGGCCAGACGACGCGCGCCGGGCTCGAGATCGAGGCCAGCGCCGATAACGACTTCGCCATCCTGCCCGAGATGAAACATCTCGATCGCGGGACGTTCGAGGCGCGTTTCCGGCCCGACGGTGCCGCACTCCTTGAGCAGAGCGCAAAGCCGGAGCCAGGCAATGTCGACCTGACCGGCACGGTGCAGGCCGTGAGCTATCCGGGCGGCGTGTGGCGTCATTCGATCCGCGTCGGCGACGCCCAGGTTCTGGTCGATGCGCCGCGCCAGTTCACGCAAGGCACGCCCGTGCGGGTGCGCATCGCCGCCGACAGACTGTTCCTGTTTCCGGCTTCGGCTGGACCCAAAACTACGCCTGAAACCTGACGGGCCAGCAGAGCGCTGCCCTAACATCTGGAGGAAATGACATGCTGAAAAGAACATTTACCGCCGCCCTGATCTACAGCTCGACGATGGGCTTTGCGACCTCTGCCGAACTGACCGTTATCACGGCCGGCGACCAGAACATGGTCGACTACATCAACCAGTATCTCGCGCCGAAGTTCGAGGAGCAAAACCCCGGCAACACGGTGCGTGCCGTCGGCACCGGCCCGGGCGATGCCGGCTCGCAGAAGATCGTCGAGCGCTTCGAGGCACAAAAGGCCGCGGGCACCACCTCAGGCGACACAGATGTTGCGGTGGCGCACGAGAAGTTCGTCGGCCCGATGATCACCGGCGGGCACCTTGAGGCCTATCGCGACCGGATCGACACCGGCAAGCTGGTGACACGCGGCAATGCCGACATGGCGCTCGGCACCAAGGTGACCGGCTATGTCATGCCGATGTTCAACAGCCAGATCGCCGTTGCCTACAACCCGGCGCTGGTGCCGAACCCGCCGAAATCCTATGCCGAGCTGGCAGCCTGGGCGAAGGAGCACCCCAAGCAGTTCGGCTATAATGGCATCAAGGGCGGCGCGTCCGGCGTCGGCTTCGTCATGGGCTGGATTTATGCCTTCGGCGAGGGTGATGCCAACAAGCTGATGAACGGCCCGTTCGAGGAAGCCGAGACGCAGAAATGGACCAGCGCCTTCGCCAGCCTCAAGGAGTTCACGCAGAACGCCACCCTGACACCTGGCAATGCCGGCACGCTCGATCTCCTGTCGCGCGGCGAGATCGCCATGGGTCCGGTCTGGGTCGACATGTTCTATTCGTGGAAGGCCGATGGCCGCCTGCCGCCAGACATGAAGCTGGTGCTGCTCTCTCCGGGCATGCCCGGCCAGCCGATGCACTATGTCATCCCGGCCAACGCGCCGAACAAGGAACTTGCCGAGAAGTTTGTGGCGCTGGCCACCAGCCCGGCCGTGCAGGCGGAAGGCATCGTCAAGCGCTTCAACTGGTATCCGGGCATCGATGCGCAGCATGTGCAGTCGCAGCTCGACACTGAGACCTGGAACAAGCTGTTCACCGACGTAAAGCCGGAAGATCTCGCGCAGTTCGGCAAGCCCTTCCCGATCGCGCCCTACAACACCGCGATCCTCGAAGCGTTCGAGCGCGAGGCCGCGAACTGATCGTGGACTGAAAACGGCCGTCCCGTTTCCCGGGGCGGCCATCTTCCGGGAGGGGAACGATGCCGAGACATATGATCGGGCTTTTGCTGGTGATGCCGGCGCTGGCGGTGATCGCGTTGCTGTTCATGGTGCCGCTCGGTTTTTCCATTGTCGGCGCGTTCCAGCACGATGGCGGGTTCGGCCTCGGCAATTTCCGGAAATCCTTCGAGCTCTACTCCTCCGACATGATCTTCACGATCGTCATCGTCAGCCTGTCGACAGCGCTGATCGGCCTGTTTTCCATCGCCATTGGCGGCTACCTGACGCTGGGTGAAAATCCGCGCGCGGTGGCGATCCTGCGCTGGCTCTACCGCTGGCCGCTGTTCATTCCGTTCATCGTTGTCGGCCAGATCCTGCGCACCTTCCTCGCCAAGAACGGGCTGATGAACAATACGCTGATGAGCCTTGGCATCATCACGCCGCTGCAGGCAGTCAGCTTCCTCGACTGGCGCGGCATTGTCATCGCCTTCGTCTGGAAACAGACGCCCTTCGTGACACTGCTGGTCGCAGGCGCGATGGCCTCGGTTGATCGCGGCACGCTTGAAGCCGCGCGCAATCTCGGCGCATCGCGGCTGCGCATCCTGTTTGAAATTCTGGTGCCGCAGGTCTTCACCACGCTGATGGTCGGGCTGGTGCTGTCCTTTGTCACCATGATGTCGGTGCTCTCCGTGCCGCTGATGATCAACGCCCAATCGCCAACCATGCTCACCGCCGACATCGCCTTCCGCATCAACGCCTATGGCGACTATGGCGTGGCCAATGCGCTCGGCTTCATCTCGCTCATGGCCACCGCCTGCGTCGCCTGGTTCTACCTTCGCCACAGCATGAGGGAACGCTCATGACGACTGCACCCTCAAACGCCGGCTGGTTCTTCGACCCGTGGTGGCTGGTGCGCGGCGTCGTACTTGGCCTGCTCGCCTTCATCATTTTCGGGCCACTCTTGAACCTTATGCTCTGGGCGGTGGCCGAGCGCTGGTATTTCCCCCACGCGCTGCCCATCGACTACGGCTTTAGCTACTGGACGCAGGTGTTTGCGCCGCGCGGCGGGGCGATGGAATCGCTCGCCAACAGCGTGCTTGTCGCCGGTCTGACAGTGGTGCTGTCGCTGGCGCTGGCGATCCCCGCCGGCTATGCGCTGGCGCGGCTGTCGCTACCGTTCCGGGCGCTGATCCTGCTCGCCTTCCTCATCCCGCAGGCATTTCCCAACCTCCCGGTCTACGTCAACATCGCCCGCATCTTCTACCAGTTCGGCCTGAACGGCACGATCCTCGGCGTCGTGCTGGTGCATGCCACGCACGGCCTCGTTTTCGCAGTATGGATCGCCACCGCCGCCTTCTCCGCAGTCAGCGTCGAACTGGAAGAGGCCGCGCGCTCGATGGGGGCCAGCGCGCTGCGTGCCTTCCGCGATGTGACGCTGCCGCTCGCCGCGCCCGGCCTGCTCGCCAGCGCGATCTTCGTGTTCCTGGAATCGCTGGACGAGTTCACCGGCAGCTACTTCGTCGGCGCGCCCGATGTCAGCATGCTGCCGCTGCTCCTCTACACAACCAGCGCCGGTGGTAACTATCAGGTTGCCTCAATTACCGCACTGCTCTTGCTCATCCCGTCAATCGCTTTCATGCTGGTAGTTGAGCGATTCCTTAAATCAGACGTGTTGTCCAAGGTCGGCCATTGAGCAAATCCACCCTCCCGGCCCAGCTCCCACGCGGCTTCGTCAGCGCCCAGCAGGTGGCTGAACATGCCGGCGTCTCGCGCTCGGCTGTGTCGCGCGCCTTCACGCCGGGTGCCAGCATTGCCGAGAGCACGCGCGAGAAGGTGATGCGTTCGGCCGGTGCGCTCGGCTATCAGGTCAACGATCTGGCGCGCGGGCTGCTGGCCAATCGCAGCCGCATCGTCGGGCTGGTTGTCACCAGGCCGGAGGTCGGCTTTCGTGCACATCTGGTTGCGGCGCTGACGCGGGCGCTGATCCGCCGGGGCAACGTTCCCGTGGTCATCAACACCGGCAGTTCCGAGGATGAAATCGCTGACGCGCAAAGCGCACTGCTCGGCCATCGTGCAGCAGCGACCATCATCCTGTCGGGCTCACCGCCCTACTCCTTCGTCGAGATCGCGCATCGCAACGGTCAGCAGCTCGTTGTCATCGGGCGAGGCGAGACAAACTGCGACCATGTGCAGATCGACAATGCGGCTGCCGCCCGGCACGCTGCGGCGATGTTTGCGGCCAAGGGCATGACGCGCGTTGCCTTTGCCGGGTCACATTCGCGCACGCCCAACAATCTTGAGCGCGAAAGCGTTTTTACGGAGGTCGCGCGGACACATGGCCTCGACGTCACCGCCGTGCACGCACCAGAGTCCGACTATGCCGGCGGACAGGTCGCGGCGCGCGAACTATTCTCCGGCGAAAGGCGCCCGCAGGGTGTCTTCTGCTACAATGACCCGATTGCGTTAGGCCTGCTCGACGCCACACGCAGCCAGTTCGGCCTCACCTGCCCCCGCGATTTTTCGTTGATCGGTTTCGACGACATCCCCGAAGCCAGCTGGGATTCCTATCAGCTCAGCACCTTCCGTCAGGACCCTCTGCGGATGGCTGAAGAGGCCATACGCTGCCTCGATCGCCGCGAGGAGCGGCCTGACGCCCCGCCCATCAGCCTGATGGTGGAAGCGCCCTTTGTCGAACGCCAGACAAGTTGACGCCATGAAGCTCATTCAGGTCACGGATCTTCACCTCGTCGAGCCCGGCCTCACCAATTTCGGCATAGACCCGTTGGCGCGGCTGGAAGCCGTCATTGCCAGCATCAACGCGCTACATGCAGACGCCGATCTCGTCATCTTCTCGGGCGATCTCGCCAATGATTGCGAACTCGCGGCCTATCAGGCCCTGGCCGAACGGCTGGAACATCTGATCCCCGACTGGCGGTTGATGACCGGCAACCACGACGACCGCGCCCATATGCGCAGCGTGTTTGGCACCCGCATTCCCGAAGGCGAATTCATCCAGCACGTCATCGATCTGCCGCAGGGCCGCGTGCTTCTGCTCGATACGCTGTCGGCTGGCGAGGTGCCCGGCACCTACTGCACTGAGCGCCTCGCCTGGCTCAGCGCGCTTCTTGCCGATGTCGATGCCGCCTATGTCTTCATGCACCATCCGCCGATGGATGTCGGCATCGAGTCACTCGATGCTGTGCGTCTGCGCGATCCGGACGCAGAGGCTCTACACGCCGCGCTTGCCCGCCACGGCAATGTGCGCCACATCTTCGCCGGGCATGTGCACAGGATCATGAGCGGCGTCTGGCGCGGCCTGCCCTTTGCGATCCAGCGCAGCACCAGCCACCAGACAGCGCTGAAATTCACCGGCGCGCACGAAGTGAGCTTCGAAAAGCCGACCTACGCCGTGATCCTCGCCGACGAGCAGAGCGTGGTGGTGCATCCGTTTGAGTTTGAGTGAGGCGGCCATGATGCGGTCCGTCTCCCTGTGCGCGGTCTGGCCAGGCAGGGAGTCAAGACTGAGCCCTTCCGAGGCGGGGCGTCTGTCTTGCCGATCATAGAGTCACTCAGGCCGTCTGGACTGCGCCCCTTGAGGTGGACAGTTTGGTGTAAAGGTTTGATCTTGTCTGCCGGGTTTTCGAGGAGAGAACCATGGCAAGGAAGGTTCATAAACTAGCGTTCAAACGTCAGGTAGCGCTCGAGTTTCTGAGGGGAGCAGAGCTTGCCGTGATGGCACGGCGCCACGATCTCTACCCGTCTCAGATACGGACCTGGGCGCGCAAGTATGAGGAGGGCTCGCTGAACACGGATGTGCGCATGGCCGGGCTTGTGCGCGATTACGAGAAGCGGATTGCCGCACTTGAGCAGCTTGTTGGCAAGCAGACGCTGGAGATCGAGTTTCTAAAGGGGGCACTGAAGTTGCCCGCTCTTCCCAAAAACGGGACTATCTCGCTCGTCACCGGCCCTCGGGCCTCAGCATCTCGAAAGGCTGCCGGCTGATGGGACTTGCACGCTCGACATTCTATGATCGCCCTGAGCGCAAGGTTGATGATACTGCCATTGTGGAAGCGATGTTTACGGTCTGCGAGAGCTTCAGTTGCTACGGCTATCGCCGGGTCGGTGCAGCACTTCGCCATCAGGGACTGATCGCCAATCACAAGAAGATCCGCAGGCTGATGCGCGAACACGCCCTGCAACCCAGGATCAGAAGGCGCTTTGCGGTCACGACCACCAGCAATCATGACGGGCCAATCTTCCCCAATCTGGCTGCGGACGTTACGCCAACAGGGCCCGATCAGCTCTGGGTCGCCGACATCACATATGTCCCTCTGCCCGATCGTTTTGCCTATATCGCCATCGTGCTCGATGCCTGGTCACGGCTGGTCGTTGGCTACGCCATAGGCCGGATGATCGACAAGCGCCTCACCCTGGCTGCGCTCCTGTCAGCACTTGCACGCCGCAGACCGGCGGTGGGGCTGATCCACCACTCCGACAGAGGATCGCAATATGCTGCGGCCGCCTATCGCGAGGTGCTGAGCCGCTCAGGTCTGATCGGCTCGATGGGGCGCAAGGGAAACCCATACGACAACGCCAAGGCAGAAAGCTTCATGAAGACGCTGAAGCTCGAAGCCGTCCACAAAATGGGCTTCGAGACATTCGAACAGGTCGCAAACCACATTCCGAACTTCATCGAGGAGGTCTACAACACAACACGCCTACACTCGGCGCTCGGATATCTGAGCCCACAGCAATTTGAGGATCAACACAACCGGCAGGCGAACAAACCAGATCGATAAACTGTCCACTCA
>CAYZQP010000044.1:0-3217 GCA_964480545.1 uncultured Mesorhizobium sp.
CGCTGCTGCTGACCGCCGGAAAGCTCGGCAGGCTTGCGTTGCAGGTAGGGCTCCAGACCAAGCATGCCTGAGACGCTATCCACGCGGGACTTGATCTCCGCATCCGCCACTTTCAACCTGCGCAATCCGAACGCGATGTTCTCGAAGATCGTCATATGCGGATAGAGCGCATAGTTCTGGAACACCATCGCGACGCCGCGCTCACGTGGCTCCAGTTCGTTGACCACCGTGCCATCGATCTTGATTTCGCCGCTGGATATTTCTTCCAGGCCGGCGATCATGCGCAGGAGTGTTGACTTGCCGCAGCCGGAGGGGCCGAGGAAAACCACGAACTCGTGGTCAGCCACGCTCAGGTTCAGGTCATCAATGACGCTGGTCGGCCCGTAGCTCTTGCCGACGTGTGAGCAAATGATACCGGACATCAGTCCTCCATCCTGATCTGCAGCTTGACGTCTGTGGGCAAGCCTTTTGCCGCGCGCTCGAATGCCTGCACGCTGTGCGAGAAATCAAAGGTTTCGGTGATGAGCGGGTTCAGGTCGACCTTGCCCGAGGCGATCAGGTCGAGCGCGCGCTCAAAGACATTGGCGTAACGGAAGACGGTCTCGACCCGCACTTCCTTGGCGATAGCGGAGGAGACCGGGAAGACCACGTCATCCACCGGCAAACCAACCATCACCACCACACCGCCTGGCCGCACCGGCTTGAACAGGTCTGCGAAGGCGCGCGGGCTGCCACTGGCTTCGAACACCACATCAACGCCCCAGCCATCCGTGTCTGCCGCGACGCGGTCCGCCAGGGATTGCTCGGTGATGTTCACCGGCACGATGCCGTCATACTGCCCGGCAATTTCAAGCTTTGGCGCGCTGAGGTCAGACACATAGACCTTGCTGCAGCCACCGGCGAGCGCTGCCAGCGCAACCATTATGCCGATGGGGCCGCAGCCGATGACCGCCGCAGTGTCGCCAGGCTTGATGCCGGCGCGGCTGGCGGCCTGCATGCCGATGGCGAATGGCTCAACCATCGCGCCCTGCTCGAAGCTGACATTGTCAGGCAGCTTGTAGGTAAAGGCCGCAGGGTGAACCACTTCGGGGCGCAGCACCCCATGTACGGGTGGCGTCGCCCAAAAGGTCACGTCGGGATCGACATTGTAGATGCCGAGCTTGGTGGCGCGCGACGACATGTTGGGCACACCCGGTTCCATACAGACGCGGTCGCCCGGCTTCAGGTGCTTCACATCCGCACCGACAGCAACGACCACGCCAGAGGCTTCATGGCCAAGCACCATCGGTGCGTTGACGATGTAATCCGCGATCCGGCCGTGCGTGTAATAGTGCACGTCAGACCCGCAGACCCCGACCGTATGTATGCGGATGCGTACATCACCGGCACCTAGAGGTTCGGAAACCTCGATATCGCGCAGGGCGAGTTCGCCTTTTTTCTCAAGCACAAGGGCTTTCATCGAAATGGTCTTTCGTCAGTTCTTTTGTCGGAATGCAGCGTTCAGGAACCCGCTGAGGATGCCGAGCAGCAACAGCGGCGGCAGCGAAAGCAGGACCACGGAGGCGTTCAGAATTCCCCACGGCACGTTCATGCCCTGCTGGGAAAGCTCGGAAGCAACGATGGGCAGCGTCTTGGCTTTGCCGCTGGTCAGCATCAGCGCGATCAGGAACTCGTTCCAGACCAGCACGAAGCTGAAGGCGAGTGCACCAATCAGCGAGCGTGCCGCAATCGGCAGGGCGACCTTGCCGAATACTGCATAGGCACCGTAGCCATCGACGATGGCGGCCTCTTCAATCTCGCGGGGTACACGCTGGAAGGCAGGTATCGCCAGCCAAATCGTGACGGAGATCGTCAGCAGCGAATAGGTGACAATCAGCGCCAGCAGCGTATCGTAATAGCCAAGCTGCAGCCAGATCACCATCAGTGGAATGGCGACAGCGACGGGCGGCAGGAAGCGTACGGACAGCACGAAGAACTGGAAGTCCTTGGCCCAGCGCTTGGGGTAGCGCGCCACCGCATAAGCTGCGGGCAGACCGAGCAACAGGCCAATCAGCACCGCAGAGCCGCAGGCTATGATCGAGTTCTTCAGGCCGGTCATCACGCTGGCGCGGTCGAGGATATAGGTGATGTTATCGAGCGTTGGCGTGAACACGACCTTCGGCACGCGCGTCATGATGTCGACATTGTGTTTCAGCGCCGAGATCGCGGTCCAGACCAGCGGAAACACGGCAAGGAATGCGGCGATGCACAGCACGATGCGGGAGATGATGCGACCAAGGTTCATTTCTGGACCCTCTTCCACAGCATGGTGAAGACGACTGTCGTGGCGATCATCATGAGGACGGCCATCGTCGAGGCGTACGATACCTTGCCCGCCTCGACGAAGCCTTGGGAGAACGCGTACATGTCGAGTGTTTCAGTGGCGATGCCGGGGCCGCCGCGCGTCATCACGTAGATCAGATCGAAGGAGCGCAGGGATTCGATCATCTTGACGAACATCAGGCTGATCAGCGGCGCTTTCAGCATGGGCAAGGCGACGTAGAGGTTCACCTGCCAGGGTTTTGCGTAATCGAGACGCGCGGCTTCCAGCGGCTGACGCGGCAGCGTTTCAAGCAGCTTGAGAACGATGACAGCAAACAGCAGGCTCCATTGCCATACGTCGACGGCCGCGACGGCGTAGAGCGCCGTGCTCGGGTTCGACAGCGGGTCCCAGATGCCGCCGGTCAGCAACCGATACGGATAGGTTGCGACGCCATAGAGCGGATGGAAGGCGAACTTCCACACGAAGGCGGCCGAGACACGTGGTAGCAGAACCGGAATGATAAACAGAAGGCACAGAAGATTACGCATGCGCGGGGAGGCGTGATCATACATCATCAACCCCAGCATGATCGCGACGACCATCGTCGCCACGACCGTCACCACCTCCCATTTGATCGAAACCCAGACGGCATTGGTGAAGCGGCGGTCAGAAAAGAGCTGGAAGAGGTTGTCAAACCATACCCAGTTGTAGCTGAGCGCTCCCAGCTCGCGATCCTGCAAGGCAATGATGATCGCGTAAACGGTCGGCACGAGCGCTAGTACAAGCAGCACGGCGAAGGTGGGGACGACAAAAAGCGTCGGCAGTCTCGATCGTGTGAGCATGGCGGCCTCAGGGTGCGAATAGGCAATGCGCGGGCCAACGCATACACAGGGCCCGCGCACTGGAAGAAGAAGT
>CAYZQP010000044.1:3227-11315 GCA_964480545.1 uncultured Mesorhizobium sp.
GTTACTTCTTCAGCAGATCGTTCGCATAGGTCTCAAGTTCGGTGAGACTTGCCTTGATGTCGGTACGTGTACCGTTGATCAGCTCTTCAAGGATGATGCCCCAACGGTCGCCGAGGTCCGGCCAGCGGGCATCCTGCCAGAAGTTGACGGCTGTGATCTTCGCCGTGTCTGCCAGAGCAGCACCCAGGTCAGCGCCATATATGTCGGCGAATTCCTTGCTGGTCAGAACGCTGGTGCGGTTCAGTTCACCGAACTGTTTCTCGGCCAGACGGCGCTGCTCGTTCTCCTTGGACGTTGCCCAGGCGATGAACTGGCCAGCGCACTTCTTGGCTGCGTCATCGGCATTGGCTTTGGTTCCGATCGCAAGGCCGTGGCCATAGCCGCCGCCGGTCAGCGGGGAAGGCGGAACAGCGAAGGCAATCTTGCCGACAACCTGAGACATCTTCTCATCGACGGCCATGCCAGACAGCGGCGTCGATTCAACGAGAATCGCGACCTGACCGGCCAGGAAGGCGGCCGTCGATTCATCCCAGCTGCCGGTCTTCGTGCCCGGAGGCGAATACTCGAACAGCTTCAGATAGGTCTCGGTTGCCTTGACTGCAGCATCCGAGTTGAACGCTGGCTTGCCATCGACGAACCACTCACCGCCATTGCCCTTGAAGTAGGGCATCCAGCGCCAGACGTTTGCGCCAGAGCCGCGAGCTCCGCGCAGCGAGATGCCGTACACGCCGGTGTCCGGCTTGTTCAGCTTTTCGACAGCAGCAACCAGCTCGTCGACGGTCTTGGGCGGCTCTACCCCGGCAGCTTCAAGTATGTCCTTGCGATAGACCATCAGGTCGCCGCCGCCGGTCAGAGGTGCGAACCACACCTTGCCGTCATAGGTCGCAACCTTCTGGCGGCCGGAATCGAAGTCAGCATAGTCGTAATCAGCCGGATAGTAGTCGGTCAGCGGTGCAATCCAGCCAGATGACGCGAACAGGGCGACGTTGGCTTCGTCAACGTAGTAGACGTTATAGTTGCCGACGGTCGAGGCGTCTGCGCGAGACTTGGCGCGGCGATCATTCTCGTTGAGATAGTCAATTTCGAACGTGCCGCCCGAAAGGGTGGTGAACTCGTCCTTGTATTTCTCCAGCAGTGTGAGGCCGTCGCGTGGCTGTGCGAGAACCTTCAGATTGCCCGAGCAGAGCTTGTCCTGTGCAAGCGCTGTGCTGGACATCATGGCCGCGCCGATAACGGCAAGCGAAACGCGGCCGAGCGTTTTAAGCTTCATGGATTTCCTCCCTGGGTTTTTCCGAGCTGTGGAAGTCTCTCTCCACTCCACCAGCCTGCCTCTGATGCTAGGGCGAAAACCGATACAATCTAGCAAGCTTGTTGCGCTTCACTGATACTATTATGCGCGATAGGCTCGGCTTTTGCAGTGCAGCACGACGAAATACCGCATCAAACAACAGGAGTGATCCGCCGCTTGCGGACAAGTTGACGGTATTTTGATGGCGTCAACCCATGGTGGCGAAGAAAGGTCCGGTTGAAGTTGGACAGGTTGCGAAAACCTGATTCGTAGCAAATGTCCGTGATGAGGCCGTCGCCGTCCGAGAGCATCTGGGCGGCCTTGGAGAGGCGTAGTCTGCTGACGTAGTCCGTAAATGACAGGCCGCTGTTCTTTTTGAAGAACCGCGAGAAACTGCTCTCGCTCATATCCGCCAGTTGCGCGACATCTGCCATGCGGATGTCTTCGGCAATGTTGGCGAAGATGTAGGCGAAGGCGGCCTGCAGGGTGTCAATGTTCCCAACTTGCAGGTCCGGCGTGAAGAACTGCGAAGAGAGGACAACATGCTCCTGCGAGGTCTGGAGCATTGCGAGCAGTTCCAGCAGGGTGACCAGGCGCGCCGCACCGGATTGATGCTCCATGGAGAGGATCATGGCTTCCGCCCGGTTGCGGGTTTCGCCGACAAGGCTCAGGCCTCTTTTGGAGAGTTCCAGATAGTCCGTGATTGCCGCCAGTTCAGGCAGGAACTTTGAAGCTTGCGCAATCTTGTCGGGATGGAACTGGATGACGATGTCGCGCCCTTCAATGATCTCGCCCGGCTTTGTCTGGGTGACCCAGTCATGCGGCAGGTTGCTGCCGACGATAGCAATCTCGCCTGGGCGGAACTCTCCGATGTGGTCTCCGACCATCGATATCCCTGATGCGTTGGTGACATAGTGGATTTCGATTTCGGGATGGAAGTTCCAGACATTGCGCTCCCACGGATAGTTGTCCTTGCGCCAGAGAAACGTCTCCTCTGCGCCCGTCAGGATGTATTCGAAATTCGCGCGGCCCGGCGAGGAGGGGAGCTTGTGCATGGCTGTGCCGAGTAGATGAGTTTCGGTTTATGTATCATATAGAGCAATGCCTGCTGAGGCTTTTGTGTTCAGACTCGGGGGGATGGCTCCGGCAGTCATCGCGCCCACCGCGACACGCGCGATTGAGCGACCAGACCTCCGGGGTCGATGAGGTGGCGGGTCAGTTTGCGGCACCCGGCCGAGCCGGGGGCAGGGCTCTATGATCAACCCCACTGGTCCGATGCAGCCCCTGTCGTCAGCTATTGTGCCTTTGCCGTGGTGACACCGGCTGCGAGGACTTGAGCAGGGATACGAGTTGGCTCTGCTGGTTGGTCCCGGTCTTGGCGAATACGTGAGCAAGGTAGGTGCGCGCCGAGCCGAAGCTGATCCCCATTTCGTTTGCTGTATCACGCAGCGACTTGCCGGAGGCGAGTGCAGCCGCAAGTCGCGCTTCTGATGGCCTGAGGTCGAAAAGGCCCATCAGGATGGACGTGGAAGGCACGAGATTGTCGGGCCGAACGGTGGTCACAGCGACCAGAATATCTGCCCCGAACAGTACATCGCGCGCGGCGCGGAACAGCGGAAGAACATGCACCACCATGGCCGGCTCTCCGTCGCGCGCCGGAACCGGGATTGAGCGCACGACATCGGATCCTCCCGAAAGGGCATGCGCGATAGCGTCCTGGAACAGCCGGTTGGCGGATGCAGAAGAGATGGCAAGGCCGCCGAACGCGATCGGAAGGATCGTATGTGTAGCTGACGACTTCCCTTGTCGGGATAGGAATGACGGTGGTGATCTGCGCTGCAAGTGACAATTGTTGAAGGGCGCCCTCCACTGAATCCATGCCCATCTGGTCTGCCTCCAGAAGATCCTGCACGTAGAAGAACCGCGCGTGCTTCTCCGCGAGAACCTCGGGGAACAGGAATGGCACGCGCTGACTCTGCCGCCATTGGTCCGTCGTCACGAAAGTCCGCAATGCGCGTTCGGTCAATTCAGTCGTCTTGTAACGCGGCGGGGCGTAAGGGGTCTCGAAAACAAGAATTGAACCGGAGACCGACCCTGAGGCCTGTGCGATACCGTCCAGAACCTGTGGCCAGAGTTCAGGCACGAAAGCTGCTTCGTAGATGTGATCGACAAGTGTGTCAGTTGCGGACATAGCCTCGACTTCCAGCCACCAGGTGACAGTTTTGTACTATCGGAACCGCCTGTCCACCGGCCAGCATCTGTGCAGCATTGCCGTCATCACGACGGCTTCACTGCGCCAGCGTCGCCACGCGGTCGAGCGCTGTGCCAAAACCTTGCAGGGAAATCGAGAACGGCATGGTGGCACCGCCATCGGCCATTGTGTTGACCTTCAGCACTGCTCCAGTCTTCAGCACGGCCAGTGTTGCTGCATCGAAAGTGAAATCGATGAAACATCCCGCAGGCAGGCAGGTGCGAAACTGCACAGCTTGCATCGCTGGTTTGTCATCAATCTGGAAGGCGGCACCGGATGCGAGCGCAAGACCGAACGGTAGCACCAGTTTGCCAGTCACCGTCCTGTCGACCGGCGCGTTCATCTCGATAGCCAGCACACGCTGGCCGTTCTGCTGCTTTTGCACCTGTGAGAACACACAACGCTTTGTTGTGGTTTGCAGGATGCAGGATACCGTCCAGTCCCTGAATGTCTCGTTGAGAGACGACGCGCCGCCAGGAAGGCCTGCGGTCTGCGCCAGGGTCGGTACGCTGGCGGCTGAGGCCAGTCCGGCAGCAGCAATCAGTCGAAGACAAAAGAAGGTTGTTCGCCGCGCGTACGCAGCAAACCTGTTCGCCTGAACGGAAAATGCGCCCGGCACGTCAGAACTTCACGTCGAAGGTTGCGCGGAATGTATGGTCTGCAACGCTTGAGCCGAGTTGCCCGCCATAGGTGATCCCAAGCACGGCGCTGGACGACAGGTCGAAGTCAAGGCCCGCTTCGATGACGGCAGTGTCATGGGCGATCCCCACGCCTGCAATCGGGAAGACGTCGCTGCCGCTTGCAAAGCGCATCATCGCATCCGGTGCAACGTCGCCGAAAGCGTGACGCCAGCCGACAGAGCCTTTCGCCGCCACTGCAGTTTCACCGAACCTGAAGCTTGTCGAGGCGCGCAGGCCCAGCGTCGTGAAGGTCGCATCGCTGCTGGTGGTCGAACTGCTCAGCGCCGCCGCGCCACCCTGTTCGGTAAAGTCGTCGGTACGCAGGTTGACATAGGCGAGATTGGCAAAGGGTTCGAACCGGGCGCTGCCCGCCTTGAAGCCATAAGCCAGTTCGCCGAAAACCTGTGCGGTAGCTGCATCATACTGTCCGTTCAGGCTGTCGTCGATGCCGGGGAAGACGACGCCGCGGCTGGTGTTGATGTCGTGCCAGGTATAGGAAGCGCCGGTGCGGAACGCGAGATCTCCCCAGGTCGTGCCGCCATAGACGCCGAGATGATAGTTGTCGCTTGACCCGGAAGACGCGCGATCACGCACGTTGAAGCTGGTGCGGCTGTAGCCGCCGGCCGCGCCCAGTCGCCAGGTGTCGGACACAGGGGCATCGGCGCCGACGAAGAAACCACCGATGGACCGGTTGAGCCGGGCGGCATTGCCGTCGCTTTTCCAGTTCCCCCACGAACCGAAGGCCTGACCCCAGACGGCGAAGCTGTCGGCAACTGCTGTTGCGTTGTGTGGGCGGCCCTCGCCATAGGCCATCACCGGCATGGATACAGCGCCCACGCCATCAAAGGCTGCACGCAAACGATCATTGACAGCATTGCGCAGGAACCGGCTGTCTTCGATGATCGAACTGCGCGCCGAGGCGTGAACCTCGCCGGATAGCTGGTCGAAGGCATGCTGCGCTGCGGCGTCGGTCGGCAGGTTGGCCACGGCCGTGAACAGCGGGCTTCCCGGCAGGGTCGTGTCCAGTCCCTGGCCGGTTGCGATCTGGTTTCTGGTCAGGCCGGCATCGGCGAAATCGCGATACTTGATCGTCTAGATCCAGGCATTGTTGACATCATAGCCATCTTCCACCGCGAGGAAGGCCGTGGGGGCGGGCAGGCCGGTCGTTGTGTCGAAGGTGCCCGTCAGCCCACCATGCGCGGTCAGCACGTTGTAGCGGGTACCATAGGCGAGCCCGCCGACGCGGTTCAGGTTCAGGGTCGCGCCGGTGAGAACGACAGCACCATCTGCAACGAACACATCGGTACCGCCTGCACCGCCAATATCCAGGGAAAGCGCGGAGCCCGCGCTGAAGTCGGCTGCGCCGCTTACGCGCATCACATCGCCTGCGCCGCCATCGACCAGCGTCACGGCGCCATGGGTGGTGAAGCGGGGCAGGTTGGCGAGAAGGGTCATCTCGTTCGATTCGCCATCGCTGCCGCCAACAACGCTTGCCCCCGCAGCGTTGACCACTTCACTGCCGACACCGCCGCTGAAGTCACTCGTGCCGCCGGCGCTGTTCCACATCCCGTTATTCTCGAAGCGGGACACCACGCCATCGAGCGATACCGTGCCGACAATGCTGGAGTCATTGACCAGCGTTACAGCGCCACCCTGGCCGACAACCGCCAGGTCCGTGGACGCGCCTGACCTGTTGCGCAGCGTACCGCCGGCGAGATTGTGCACAGTCACGGCATTGCCCGCAACGGAAGCAGCCGTCACGGCCGCATCGACCCCCTCGACCAGGCCGTCGCTGGTAATGCGCGTCGCACCCGTCCCGAGATTCACAGCCTTTATTCCTGCCGTGACGCCCGAAACGTTTGAAGCCACCACTGTCAGGTCGGTCGCGGTCGCCGCGTTCAGTCCATTGATCCCGAACTCGCCCGTTCCCGTCACCGTGCCGGTGGCGGTGATGCTGGTCGCCCCCGTGCCATAGTTTGCGGAAACGATGCCACCCACACCACTGACATCACCTGCCTCGATCGCCAGATCGGTGGCGGTGCTTTCGTTGACAACGCCGATACCCGCTCCGCCCGTCGCGGTGACCGGCCCGTTTGCGATGACACTGGTTGCACCTGTGCCTTCATTGGTTGCGATGATGCCGGCGATCCCGCCGCTGACGCTCCCCGCCTCGACAATGAGGTCGGTGGCGTTCGCATTGGCTTCCCCGGCCAGCCCCGTAGTCGGGTTGGTCAGAAACGCGTTGCCATCGACGATTCCGTTGGCGGCAATGATTCCAGCACCGTCGGTGCCCGTTGTGATATCACCGGCCAGGATGCGGGTCACGCCAGCCCCGCGATTCGCAACCGCAATGCCGACTTCGGCACCACCGACATCCTGCACATCCACCAGCAACCCTTCGCCTGCGGCGTCGGCGGTTGTCGTCACATCGTTGAGGGCGACGATTCCATATCGGCCCGTCACCGTGCCGCTGGATATGATCAGCGTCGAGCCCGTCCCCCCATTGTCGGCCACGATGCCGTACCCACTGGCTGTGACATCAGCGGCGCTGATCGCAAGGTCGTCCGCGGTCGCAGCGTTTTCTGCGTAGATGCCGAATCCGTTAGCTCTCGTACCCGTTACCGTGTCCTTGGAGGTAATGCTGGTCGAACCCGTGCCATCATTGATAGAATAGATACCGAACCCGGCGGTGACGCTCCCCGTCTCGATGACAATGTCGGTGGCGTTTGCATTGGCTTCCCCGAACAGTCCCGCGATCGGGTTGGTCAGAAACGCGTTGCCATCGACGATTCCGTTGGCGGCAATGATTCCAGCACCGTCGGTGCCCGTTGTGACATCACCGGCCAGGATGCGGGTCACGCCCGCCCCGCGATTCGCAACCGCAATGCCGAATTCGGCGCCACCCACATCCTGCACATCCACCAGCAGCCCGTCATCCGCCGCGTTGGCGGTTGTCGTCACATCGTTGAGGGCGACGATGCCATATCGGCCCGTCACCGTGCCGCTGGATATGATCAGCGTCGAGCCCGTTCCCCCATTGTCGGCCGCGATACCGTACCCACTGCTTGCGACATCAGCGGCGCTGATCGAGAGATCGTTCGCGGTCGCCGCGTTCTCCGCATAGATGCCAGCTGCGCGCATGCCCGTCACCGTGTCCTTGGCGGTGATGCTGGTCGAACCGGTACCTTCATTGACGGAATAGATGCCGATGCCGGCGGTGACGCTCCCCGTCTCGATGACAAGGTCGGTGGCGTTCGCATTGGCTTCCCCGAACAGCCCCGTGATCGGGTTGGTCAGAAACGCGTTGCCATCGACAATTCCGTTGGCGGCAATGATGCCAACACCGTCAATGCCCGATGTGACATCACCGGCCAGGATGCGGGTCACGCCAGCCCCGCTATTGGCAACCGCAATGCCGATTTCGGCACCACCGACATCCTGCACATCCACCAGCAGCCCGTCGCCCGCCGCGTTGGCCGTTGTCGTCACTCCGTTGATGGCGACGATGCCATATTGGCCCCCCACCGTCCCGCTGGACGTGATCAGCGTTGAGCCCGTGCCCCCATTCTCGGTTGCGATACCGTACACACCGCCCGTGACATCAGCGGCGCTGATCGTCAGGTCGGTCGCGGTTGCCGCATTGTTTGCGTAGATGCCAACTGCGCGCATGCCCGTCACCGCGTCCTTGGCGGTGATGCTGGTCGAACCCGTGCCATCATTGATGGAATAGATGCCGATCCCGGCGGTGACGCTCCCCGTCTCGATGACAAGGTCGGTGGCGTTTGCATTGGCTTCCCCGAACAGCCCCGTAGTGGGGTTGGTCAGAAACGCGTTGCCATCGACAATTCCGTTGGCGGCAATGATGCCAA
>CAYZQP010000044.1:11415-17925 GCA_964480545.1 uncultured Mesorhizobium sp.
ATCACCGGCCAGGATGCGGGTCACGCCAGCCCCGCTATTGGCAACCGCAATGCCGGTTTCGGCGCCAGTCACATCCTGCACATCCACCAGCAGCCCGTCATCAGCCGCGTTGGCGGTTGTCGTCACATCGTTGAACGCGACGATGCCATACCGGCCCGCTACCGTGCCGCTGGATGTGATAAGCGTTGAGCCGGTGCCTGCATTCAGGGCCAGGATGCCGTACCTGCCGCCCGCGACATCGGCGGCGCTGATCGTCAGGTCGGTCGCGGTCGCTGCGTTGTAAGCATCAAGTCCGGTTCCGCTCGTGCCCGTCGCTGTGCCGGTGGCAGTTATGCTGGTCGCACCCGTGCCGAAATTGGTGGCAAAAATGCCGTCGGTTCGGCCAGTGACGGTCTCGACATCAATCGTTAGGTCGGTCGCTTCAACCTCGTTGAAGGCATTTATGCCCCGTTCTGTCGTGCCGGTTACCGTGCCGGCGTTGATGCTTGTCACCCCTGTGCCAAGATTCCATACATCAATGCCATGTGTGCCACCGGAGACGACCGCCGCTTCGATCGTGAGATCGGTGGCCGTCGCGGCGTTTTTTACATAGATGCCGGATTCGTTCGTACCGGTGACAGTGCCGCTTGCGGTGATGATCGTCTCGCCGGTACCGTCGTTCCGGGCGTTGATGCCGCTGGAGACACCGTGGATATCTCCGGCGGCGACTACACTGATCCGGCCCGGAACTATGCCGGCATCACCGGTTGCATTGATTGCCAGTCCGTGGATGCCGCCGCGCAGGTTGGCACCGGACGCATCCTGATAGTTGATTGAGCCCGCGCCGGTGATCGTCAGCGCCGTCGTCGCCCCGGCATCGACGCCAAACCCGTCAAGGGCGGTGACCTGGGCGTTGTCCTGGTTGATGACCTGGCCAACCGTCTCCTGACCAGAGCAACTCCAGATGTTTGCGATGACCGGCTGGCAATCCGCATGTGCGGTACCGGGCGTCGACGCGAGCGCAAGTGCCGTCGACCCCATCAGCGCGGCGAACCATGACCGCCTGCCAGGTGCCGCCCGCTCCGGGCCGCGAACCAACTGTTGCTGATCCGGGTTGCTCGTCATGCCTTGCCCCTCACGTCTTCATAGATCCACGCCGGCGCGCGGATTCGTATCGCTGGACGCGGAAGCTAGCCGCCGTGCAGGCGGCTGACACTTCTCATATGATAAGGGGGCAGGATAATTCAGGCGCTGTTTCTGCGTGCACTACGTCCTGATCGACTGGCGGAAATGCGCTCCCCATCGCTGTCGGAAGGTCAACGCTTCTGCCTCTGTCACGACCGGTCGTATCCGGCCGGCCGCATCGATCGTTCGTACGGAGCGGCGGAAGAGCAACCTTCGAAGCGCTGCGCCCCCAGGCGGGAGCCGATTCGCCAATGACAGCCGAACGACGTTCGCTGCTGTGAAGTTTGGCTGGGGAACCTGGATTCGAACCAGGACTAACGGAGTCAGAGTCCGTGGGTCTACCGTTAACCTATTCCCCAGTAGACCGCGTCCGAGCAGGCGTGTGGGCAAAGTCGCCGCAGCCCGCTGTCGCGAAGGCCGGTCTATTAGCACATATCACGCGCCGATCAAGCTGCGTTTGTTGATTGTGATGCAGGCGCGTCAGCCAACCGGCCTGGGCTGCTCTGCGCAGTGGATCGCTACCGGCAGGCGGCCGGAGTGACAGCGCCGGGCTGCGACTGGACCAGGCCAGTGACACAACCCCCGCATCCGCAACCCCATCCCGCAAACATACCGTCTCAGATGCATGAGATATCGCTGATATCGGGCTTGGTGTTTGGCGGCGGCACTGCTATCTTTATCCCAACGTCAAAATTTTGAGCGCCTGCTGCGTGCGAGAAGCTTCGCGCGGCGCCGAAGGGATCATAGCGTGAAAGAGCGCGACCACGGGGCCCCGCCGCGCGCGGGCGGCCCCGGAGATCCGGCGACGGCGGATGCCGTCCAGGATCGCAAACCGGCTGGCAAGCGCCGTCGCCGCAAGCGGCGGCGTGACCGCAAGGTGTTTGCCGACAACAAGCGTGGGGTGCCGGCGGCAGGTAGCCCTGCAGGCATATCTGAACCTCCGGCACACACTGCTGCGTCAAATGCCGCCCACAAGGCGGGAGTTCAGCCGCCATATGGCAGGCCTCCCGCAGGCCCGTCGGTGCATCGGTCGCAATCGCCAAAAGCCGCCGCGCCTGCGCCTGACGGTGCCTACGCCGCACTCGACCTCGGCACCAACAACTGCCGCCTGCTGGTCGCCTATCCGACGCGCCATCGCCAGTTCCGTGTCGTCGATGCATTCTCGCGCATCGTGCGGTTGGGGGAGGGGCTTTCGGCCAGTGGCCGCCTGTCGGACGATGCGATGGACCGCGCCGTCGAGGCATTGAAGGTGTGCGCCTCAAAGCTGGGCAACAGGCCCATCCGACGTGCCCGGTTGATCGCGACTGAAGCCTGCCGCTCTGCCGGGAATGGCGAGGGGTTTCTCACCCGTGTGCTGGAAGAGACCGGCATGCAGCTTGAGATCATCGACCGCAAGACAGAGGCGCGGCTGGCCGTGTCCGGCTGCGAATCGCTGGTTGAGCGCGACACCGATGGTGTGGTGCTGTTCGATATTGGCGGCGGCTCCTCGGAAATCGCACTGATCGACCTGACGCGCGGGCGTCGTGGCAGCCTGTCGTCGCATATTGTGGACTGGACCTCACTGCCGGTGGGCGTGGTCTCGCTGGCTGAAAAATTCGGCGGGCGTGAGGTCACGGCCGAGAGTTTTGAGGCGATGATCGTTTATGTCGCCGGGCTGATCGACAAGTTTGCCGGGCGCAAGCGGCTGGATCATGTGGTCAAGTCCCGGCGATTTCATCTGCTCGGCACCTCCGGCACGGTGACAACGCTGGCTGGCGTGCATCTCGATCTGCCGAAATACGAGCGCCGCCGCGTCGACGGGCTCTGGATGAACGCGCGCATGGTCGACGACATGACGGCGAAGCTGCTGAGTTGGGATTTTGACCGGCGGGTGCAAAACCCCTGCATCGGGCCGGACCGTGCCGACCTGGTGCTGGCCGGCTGCGCGATCCTCGAGGCGATCCGCCGCGCCTGGCCAAGCGAGCGCCTGCGTGTCGCTGATCGCGGCCTGCGCGAAGGTATTCTGACCGAACTGATGGTCGAGACCAACGCCTGGGCGGGCAGGGGAGGCGGGAGATGAGCCGCAAGCCGACCAATCCGCCAGCGGGCCAGACCCGCGTGCTGCGCACCAAGGTCAAGAAAAAACGCGGCATGAAGGAGAGTTCGCGCCGCTGGCTCGAGCGTCACCTGAACGATCCATACGTGCAGCGCTCGAAGGCGGAAGGCTATCGTTCGCGCGCTGCCTACAAGCTGATAGAGATCGACGACCGGTACAAACTGTTGAAGCCCGGGCAGAAGGTGATCGACCTGGGCGCCGCACCCGGCGGCTGGTGTCAGGTCGCGGCGGACCGCACAAAGTCGACGGAAGACAACCCGCACGTTGTCGGCATCGACTATCTGGAGATGGACCCGGTGCCGGGCGCAGTGATCCTGCTCAAGGATTTTCTCGATGATGATGCCCCGGCAGCGCTTGAGGCGGCACTTGGCGGCAAGCCGGATATCGTGCTGTCGGATATGGCAGCACCCACCACCGGACACCGGCGCACCGATCACCTGCGCACCACGCATCTGGTCGAGGTGGCGGCCGATTTCGCCATGCAGGTGCTGAAACCCGGCGGGCATTTTCTGGCCAAGACGTTTCAGGGTGGTGCCGAGGCGGAGTTGCTGGCGCGACTGAAGCAGCGCTTCACCTCGGTTCACCACGTGAAGCCGCCGGCAAGCCGGGATGAGTCTGTGGAGCTCTACCTGCTTGCCAAAGGGTTCAGGGCGAAGCCAGCCCTGCCATTGGCCGGGGACGAGTAGGTCACGGCTTCATCGATCCGCCTTCTGTGCGGATGGTGGCCTTCGCCACATCATGGCCCGACACAGCGCTTCCCGCATCTTCAGGCAAGCGCCAGAAGAAAAGTGCGGCGCAGGCCGAGATCGCCGCCACGATAAAGAACGCGAAGTGGAAATCGGAAAGCGCCAGTTCACTGCCGTGCAGGATCGTCTGCACCTCCAGAATGCCGCCGGCGACCGCCACGCCCATTGCCACCGAAACCTGCTGGAACACCGCGACAATCGGCGTTGCCTTGCTGGTGTCCTGGCTGGAAATGTCGGCATAGGAGAGCGCGTTGACGCCGCTGAAGAACATCGAGCGGATAAAGCCGCCGATCAGAATGATCGTCATCATCAGCCAGACCGGCGTCTGCGGCGTGAACAGTCCGAACACGGCGATTGAGGCAGCAGCGGCGAGCGATCCCGACACCAGCACGCGGCGGAAACCGTATCGGCGGAAAATCCGCGTGGTCACAAACTTCATGCCCATTGCGCCGAGCGCCGTCACAAAAGTGATCATGCCCGACTGGAATGGCGTGTAGCCAAAGCCCAGTTGCAGCATCAGCGGCAACAGAAACGGCACCGCACCCACGCCGATGCGAAACAGGCTGGAACCGGTGATCGAGGTGCGGAAATTCTGGTCGCGAAACAGTTGGAGCGCCAGCAGCGGATGCGGCGTGCGCCTCGCGTGCCACAGGTAGAGCCCACCAGAGACCAGCCCGACCGCAACCATGGTGAACCCGACTGCAGGAGGCAGCGCAGGCAGGCTGACGACCGAGAGCCCGAACACGATCCCGGCCGCTGCCAGCCCGCTGAGGATGAAGCCTGGAACATCCAGTGGCGGCGTGGGGATCGGGGGCGTGTCGGGCAGAAATTTCATGGCAGCCGCGATGCCCGCCAGCCCGATCGGGATGTTGATGAAAAAGATCCAGTGCCAGGAGAAATAGGTCGTAAGGAACCCGCCGATGGGTGGCCCAGCAACCGGCCCGATCAGGGCAGGCACGGTCAGCCAGGACATCGCGCCGACGAGATCCTTCTTTTCCACCGAGCGGATCAGCACGAGTCGTGCAATCGGCACCATCATTGCGCCGCCCATGCCCTGAAAGGAGCGAGCGGCGACAAAGGCCCCTAGCGAGTTGGCGAAGGCGCAGGCGATGGAGCCGAGCATGAAGACCACGATGGACGCAACGAAGATGCGTTTTGCGCCATAGCGGTCAGCCATCCACCCGCTGATCGGGATAAACACGGCTAGTGAGACGAGATAGGCGGTCAGTGCCAGCTTCAGCGCAATCGGGCTCGTGTCGAGATCGGCTGCGATGGCAGGCAGCGACGTCGAAATGACGGTCGAATCCATGTTCTCCATGAACAGCGCCACCGCCAGAATGACGGGAAGCAGGCGGCTCATCGGTGCGGGAGAAGTTTCAGACATGCTGGAAGGTTACATCGGCCTGACATCAAACTGCGCTATCCGGGCGCACCTGTTAACACAACCCGAACTACGCCCTTTTCAAGTCGGACCCTGCATGTTACCAGCCCCCGCCAATCCTCATCGGGACCACACGACTCGGGCGTTGCTTTTCGGTAGCGCCCCTTTAGCCATTTAGAGGTTCGGCATGGCCAGCATTATCGAAACCGCCACAGGCGCATTGGCGCTCACATTCGACGACGTGCTGCTGCAGCCAGGACACTCCGAAGTCATGCCGGGCGAGACGGATGTGCGCACCCGCATTGCCGGCGATATCGACCTGAATATTCCGATCCTTTCGTCGGCCATGGACACGGTGACCGAAGCGCGGCTGGCCATCGCCATGGCGCAGGCCGGTGGCATTGGCGTCATCCATCGCAACCTGACACCGGTCGAGCAGGCCGAGCAGGTGCGGCAGGTGAAGAAGTTCGAAAGCGGCATGGTGGTCAATCCCGTCACAATCGGCCCGGATTCGACGCTGGCCGAGGCGCTGGCGCTGATGAAGCTACACTCGATTTCCGGCATTCCGGTTGTCACCGGCAACGGCGGCGGCAAGGGTAAACTGGTCGGCATCCTGACCAATCGCGATGTGCGCTTTGCGTCGGATCCGGGACAGAAGGTTTCGGAACTGATGACCAGGGATCGTCTGATCACGGTCAAGGAATCGGTTGATCAGGATGAGGCCAAGCGTCTGCTCCACACCAACCGCATTGAAAAGCTGCTGGTCGTCGACGGCTCGGGCAATTGCGTCGGGCTGATCACCGTCAAGGATATCGAGAAGACGCAGCTGAACCCGAATGCCTCCAAGGATGTGCAGGGCCGCCTGCGCGTCGCCGCAGCCACCAGCGTTGGCGATGATGGTTTCGAGCGCGCCGAGCGCCTGATTGATGCGGGCGTCGATCTGCTGGTCATCGACACCGCTCATGGCCATAGCCAGAAGGTGCTTGATGCCGTGGTGCGGGCAAAGAAGCTGTCCAACTCGGTGCGCATCATTGCTGGCAATGTCGCGACAGCCGATGGCACCAGGGCGCTGATCGATTCCGGCGCGGATGGCGTCAAGGTCGGCATCGGTCCGGGCTCGATCT
>CAYZQP010000045.1:0-591 GCA_964480545.1 uncultured Mesorhizobium sp.
CGCTGGTCGACATCACCAACTACCTGACCTTCGACCGGGGCCGTCCGCTGCACGTGTTCGACCTGAAGAAGACTGCAGGCAATCTGGTGATCCGCCGCGCAACCGAAGGCGAGTCCGTGCTGGCGCTGGACGGGCGCGAGTACAAGCTGACGTCCGAGATGTGCGTCATCGCCGACGACAAGGGCGTGGAGTCCATCGCTGGCGTGATGGGCGGCGAGCATTCGGGCTCGGATGAGGGCACGACTGATGTGCTGATCGAGTCCGCGCTGTGGGCGCCGCTGAATATTGCCCGCACGGGCCGCGCCTTGGGCATCATCACCGATGCGCGCTACCGGTTCGAGCGCGGCGTTGATCCCGCGTTCATGGTTCCCGGCCTCGATCTGGCAACACAGATGGTGCTCGATTTCTGCGGCGGCGAAGCCAGCGAAATGGAACTCGTCGGCTATCAGGGTTATGATCCCCGGATCATCCCGTTCCCCTACGCCGAAGTGAAGCGGCTGACCGGCATCGAGGTCTCGGCGGCAGAGAGCAAGGATATCCTGACCCGCCTCGGCTTTGGCGTGTCCGGTGCGGGCAGCGCGGGCGGCGTGC
>CAYZQP010000045.1:601-14878 GCA_964480545.1 uncultured Mesorhizobium sp.
GAACCGAAACGGCAACCGTATCGCCCGCGGGCGATACGGTTGCCGTTTCGGTTCCGTCCTGGCGCCCGGATGTCGAGGGCAAGGCCGATCTGGTCGAGGAAGTGCTGCGCATTCACGGCGTCGATCTCGTCGCGCCGCAGCCGCTGGAAAGCCACACGGCCGTCAACGGCAAGATACTGACCACGTTGCAGATCCGCTCGCGGCTGGCCAAGCGCACGCTGGCCGTGCGCGGCATGATGGAAGCCGTGACCTGGTCTTTCGTTTCAGCCAAACAGGCCGAGCTGTTCGGAGGTGGACAGCTGGTGCTGAAGCTGGCCAACCCCATCGCCGCCGACATGTCGGACATGCGCCCTTCCCTGCTGCCCGGTTTGATTTCGGCGGCACAACGCAATGCGGCGCGCGGGCATGGCGATGTTGCCTTGTTTGAGGTGTCTGGCCTTTATGAGGGGGACACGCCGGAAACGCAGCGACGCGCCGCCTCCGGCGTGCGCCGTGGCACGGCGGGCATGGATGGTGCGGGCCGCGCCTGGTCCGGCAATGCCAAGCCGGTCGGCGTGTTTGACGCCAAAGCCGACGCGATTGCCGTGCTGGAGGCTGCCGGCGCGCCGGTGGACCGCCTGCAGGTCGAGACGGGCGCGCCGGGCTGGTATCACCCGGGCCGTTCCGGCGTGATCAAGCTCGGGCCGAAGGTGGTGCTCGGGCATTTCGGTGAGTTCCACCCGAAGGTGCTGGAGGCGCTCGACGCGACGGGGCCGCTGGCTGGCTTCGAAGTGTTCATCGACGCCATCCCTGAGCCGAAGGCAAAGCCGACGCGCACCAGGCCGAAGCTGGAGCTGTCGCCATTCCAGGCGGTCACACGCGACTTCGCCTTTGTGGTGGATCGCACGGTCGAGGCCGGCAGTCTGGTCAAGGCGGCGCTCGCCGCTGACAAGAAACTGGTGACGGGCGTGAACGTCTTCGACATTTTCGAGGGTGCCTCGCTCGGCGAGGGCAAGAAGTCCATCGCCATCGAGGTCGATATCCAGCCGGTTGAAAAAACGCTGACCGACGAGGATTTCGAGGCGCTGGCCAGGCGCATCGTCGAGAACGTCGCGAAGCAAACCGGCGGCGTGCTTCGCGGATAACATCGGAGCCCAGGCATGCGATTTTTCGATCAGGCCTGGGCATCTTCAGCAGTCGATGGCGGTGCCAGATATCAGCTCTATCTGGAGCATATCCGTGGTTCGTCTCTGCCGGCCAGTGTCAAAGCCTTTGTCGATCAAGCCATTGAGTTGCACGATTCAAACGTGGCCGATACCGCGCTCGCCGATGATCTCGTCCTGACATTCCGTCTTGGCGATTCCAGGTTTCGCCTGACCTACGGGGGATGGCATCTCAGCGCGAAAGATCGCGCAGTGCTGGAGCGTGTAGCGTCCGACTCGCGCTACGAACTGGCCTATGACGAGTTCGACGTCGATGACGGCTTCGTCCATCGCATGAGCTTCCACTTTCTCGATGGGCTGGATGGCGAAATCGAAATTGTCTTCGAGCGGTTCTCCTTTGAAACGCTTGGCCGGACTCGGGACTATGCCGAACTGATCCACGAAATCTGCCGTGAGTCTGATGTTATTTGCGCGGTCAGACGCGAGGTGGCCGACGAGCGGGTGGCGGAGTTCCTCGCATCGGTGCAGGTGATCTCCGAACACGAAACTCACAGTTGGCCGGGCACGCAGACATTCGGCTCTGCCAAAGCCACGCTCTACAGCTTTGCCTCGACGCCCGAACTGCCAGCGACGATCCTGCGCTTTACGTCCGAATTCAGCGACTGGACCCGGCCGTTCCTCGAGGACCTGCACTCCTACAAAAATGACAAGCTGGTATTCGCCTCGATAATCCATGAAGGCGACTATTGGTTCGAGGATGGCCGCCTGGTCTAGCTGCGCCGGCAATTCTGCAGCATGGACAAGCCCGGGCAAATCGCACAATCTGAAGCTGCAATCCTTGGGGGCATGGACAATGAGACTGGGCATGATCGCGCTTGTCGTCGCTATGGTCACTTCACCAGCTGCGGCTCAATCGAAACTCGCCGGCGAGTGGTCGGATGACGAAGGCAACGTGTATGTCGACGTCGGCAAGAAATCGGTAGAGACCGGACCCGACACAGGTTGCGCAATCCTGTCGATCAAGGCCGCAGGCAACAACCGTTGGCGGTTGAGACTGAGTTGCTCGACGGCCGACATTCCAGGGCCGGCAAGGAAGTCCAACGCCACTCTGACGCTCAAGGGCAAGACGCTGCTGCTGGATACCGGCGACGGCACTCCATCCACGCTGCGACGGCAGTGAGTCAGCGCGGTGCGCGTTTGGCCAGAATGCGCTGCAGCGTGCGGCGATGCATGTTCAGCCGCCGGGCCGTTTCAGAGACATTACGATCACACATTTCGTACACGCGCTGAATGTGCTCCCAACGCACACGGTCGGCCGACATCGGGTTCTCAGGCGGTGCGATGCGCGCCTCCCCGGTATTCGTCAGCGCGGCAAAAATGTCATCTGCGTCGGCGGGCTTTGACAGGTAGTCGACGGCCCCGAGCTTCACTGCGGTAACCGCAGTGGCGATGTTGCCATAGCCGGTCAGGATAATCGTGCGGGCATCTGCGCGCTTCTCGCGGATAGCGGCCACCACATCCAGCCCGTTGCCGTCGCCGAGCCGCATATCCACCACCGCATAGGCTGGCGCATGCGCCTTCGCCTTGGCGATGGCTTCGGCTACACTCTCGGCGGTCTCCACCTTGAAACCACGGCCTTCCATGGCGCGCGCCAGTCTGGTGACGAATGGCTTGTCATCATCGACAAGAAGCAGCGAGGTGTCCTCGCCGGTAACCTGTGGCTCTGTATGGGCAGTCATATCATTTTGCTCGCAATTTGACTGTATATAGACCTTTTTTTGTGCAGGTTCCAACGCCACAATTGCGGAATGGTTAGCCAGGCTCGACCGGGGCCTCGGCGACAAGGAAATCCTGCCGCGCCCAGGCGACGTCAATCATTGCGCCTTCACCACGCTCGCTGCCATTTCTGAATGTCAGCGTGGCGCCCGAGCGCTCCAGGAGCGTCTTGGCGATGAACAGGCCAAGGCCCAGGCCACCGCCCGATGATTCCGACTTGCCGTATCGCGTTGACATGTAGGGCTCGCCGATGCGGTCCAGGATTTCCGGCGGAAACCCCGGACCATCATCCATGATGGTGATCGCGACCGTCTGGTCATTCCAGCGCCAGCGCAGTTTCACCTCGGCTTTGGCGAAATCAACTGCGTTCTCCACCAGATTGCCCAGGCCGTAGATCACCCCGGCATTGCGCTGGCCAACCGGCTCCGGCCCGATGCAGGCCTGCGGCTCAAGCCGGATCGCTATACCAAAATCACGGTGTGGCGCTGTGACCTCCTCGATCAGCGACGTGAGCGGCAGCCGCGCCATATGGCTTTCGCCCTCGGAAGACAGGCTGGTCAGGCGCTTCAGGATCTCACGGCAGCGCTCGCCCTGGCTGCGCAACAGGGTGACATCCTCGCCGAACTTCGGATCGTCGCCCAGCGACTTCTCCATCTCCCGCGCCACCAGTGTGATCGTTGCCAGAGGCGTGCCAAGTTCATGCGCGGCAGCCGCCGCCAGGCCGTCCAGCGCTGACAGATGCTGCTCGCGCTGCAGCACCAGTTCGGTTGCGGTGAGTGCGTTGGCAAGCTGCCGGGCCTCCTCTGCGACGCGAAAGACATAGATCGCCGTGAACGAGATGGCGGAAAACACCGAAAGCCACATGCCGAGAACATAGACGCGCGGGATTTCCAGCTGCGCGCCGGCGGTCCATGGCAGCGGCAGGTGATGGAAGACCAGCAGGCTCGCCAGCACCATCACGGATGTCGCGAGCAGCGCGGTGAGGCGGATTGGCAGTGAGGTCGCGGAAACGACGACCGGAACGGTGAGCAGCAGCGAGAACGGGTTCATCAGCCCGCCGGTCATGTAGAGCAACCCGGCCAGTTGCAGACTGTCGAAGAGTAGAATGCAAAACGCCGCCAGGGGCCGCAGCCGGTAGGCAGCGGGGTAACGAAAGGCGAGGAACAGGTTCAGCCAGGCCGACAACGCGATCAACGCGAAGCACCAGGAGACCGGCAGCGGAAAATTCAGCCAGTAGGCAACCAGCAGCACTGTGAGGCTCTGGCCGACAATGGCAAGCCACCGCAAGCGGATCAGCGTGTTGAGGCGCAGGCTGTGGGCCTGTGCGGGATCGTAGAGCGAAGCTTCCTTCATCACACTGTTATGCGACGACCGATGGCAGGAGAGCAATGCGGCGTGCGCCAGGCGGCGCATGATCTGTCCCGGTTCCCGGCTAGACCGGCTCGGTGCCATTGTCGCGCAGCACCTCGCCAACAAGGTAGAGCGAGCCGCAGATGAGGATGCGCGGAGGCGTCTCGTTCTCCGGCCAGCTGTCGCGCAACAGCATAAGGGCATTCTGGACGGAGTTGACAGGCTCGGCCGGCAGGCCCGCGGCCTCTGCGCGAACCGCCAGTTCGGCGTTTGGTGTGCTTGCCTCGCTCATCGACACCGGCACGGTGTAAACGCGTCGGGCGAGACCCTTGAAGGACCTGAAGTAGCCGGTCTGATCCTTGGTATTGAGCATACCGGAGATCAGCACCAGCGGCCTGGGCGAGCGGTCCTCGAGCTCGGCCAGCGCTTCGGCAACGACACCACCGGCTCCTGGATTGTGCCCGCCATCAATCCAGATCTCCGCGTCCTTCGGTGCCAGGTCAGCAAGCGTCCCGGCAGGCAGTTGCTGCATACGACCGGGCCAGTAAACTGACGTCATCGCCTTTGAGGCCGTCTCTTCGGTCACCTCGAACCCGGCCGCCCGCACAGCTGCAATCGCGGCAGCGGCATTGGCATACTGATGCCGGCCGCGCAGGCGCGGCGCTGGCAGGTCCATCAATCCGGACGTATCCTGGTAGATCATCCGCCGGTTCTCCTCATAGGCGAGGAAGTCCTGACCATAGACCTGCAACGGGCAATCGAGCCGTTCGGCGCGTTCAACCAGCACGCGCTCGGCGTCATCATTGTCCTGGTTGCCGATAATGACGGGGCAACCCGGCTTTATGATGCCGGCCTTCTCGGCGGCGATCAGTTCGACCCGGTCGCCAAGATAGGCTTCATGGTCCAGCGAGATCGGCATGATCAATGACACAGCGGGCTTGTCGATCACGTTGGTGGCATCAAACCGCCCGCCAAGCCCGACCTCCAGCACAACCGCGTCCGCCGGGTGCTCGGAAAACAGAATGAAGGTTGCCGCAGTCAGTATCTCGAAGACGGTAATCGGCTGCCCGTCATTGGCCTTGGCGATGCGCTGAAGCGCCTCGGCGAAGACGTCATCATCAACCAGCTTGCCGCCACCTTCGGCGGCCATGCGATAGCGTTCGTGCCAGTTCACCAGATGCGGCGAGGTGTGAACGTGGACCTTCAATCCAGCCGCCTCAAGCAGCGCGCGGGAAAACGCAGAGGCCGATCCCTTGCCATTTGTTCCGGCGATGTGGAGAACCGGCGGCAACCTTTCCTGCGGGTTGCCCAGGCGGGCAAGCAGCCTGCGGATGCGATCCAGCGAAAGGTCATAGCCTTTCGGGTGCAGCGCCATCAGGCGCTCGATCTCGCGATCTGCGGCTTTTGTCCGGGTCACTTCAAACTCACGCGTTGACCGGACGGTCAGGCGGCCGGTCGATCCTCGGCCTTTACCACGGCAGGCGGCGAAACTTCAGTTTCTTTTGCGGCGCTGTATGGCGTCTTCATGAAAATCTTCAGCAAGCGTGCCACCGTCTGCTTCAACTCCAGCCGCGAGACGACCATGTCGACCATGCCATGCTCCATCAGGTATTCGGAGCGCTGGAAGCCGTCGGGCAGCTTCTCGCGGATCGTCTGTTCGATAACGCGTGGACCTGCAAAGCCAATGAGCGCGCCGGGCTCGGCGATATGCACATCGCCCAGCATGGCATAGGACGCGGTAACGCCACCCGTGGTCGGATTGGTGAGGACAACGATGTAAGGCATGCCGGCTTCCTTCAGCCGGTCAACAGCGACCGTTGTGCGCGGCAGCTGCATCAGCGACAGGATGCCCTCCTGCATGCGTGCGCCACCAGACGCCGCGAACAGCACAAGCGGGCGCTTCTGCGCCAGTGCGAGTTCGAATGACTTGATGATTGCCTCCCCGGCGGCCATGCCGAGCGAACCACCCATGAAGGTGAAATCCTGCACGACGGCGACAATCGGCTGGCCCTCGATCGTGCCCGAGCCGGTGAGGATGGCGTCCTCCATCGAGGTCTTGGATTTTGCGTCGCGCAGGCGGTCGATATATTTCTTCTCATCGCGGAAGCGCAGCGGGTCAACAGTTACCTTGGGCGTCTCCATGACGTCGAACTTGCCGTCATCGAAAAAATGCCCCAGCCGCTCGCGGGCCGAGATTTTCAGGTGGTGACCAGAGGCAGGAATAACCCACTGATTGCCCTCAAGGTCCTTGTGAAACACCATTTCGCCCGTCTCGGGGTCCTTGACCCAGAGGTTCTCCGGCATGTCGGTCTTGCGGCCGAGCATGGAGTTGATGCGGGGGCGAACGTAGTTGGTAATCCAGTTCATGCGGGCGAAGTTCCTGCGACGTTTCGCTGATAAATGGACGAACTATTCGGCAGGAGCAAGGCGGGCGGTGCGAACGCCCTGCGCCAGGCCGTTGACCAGAGTCGCTACGGCTTCTGCCGGGTCGGCCGTTTTCTCGCCCTTCGGCCCCAGCACGTTGGCGATTGCGTTGATGATGGCTGTGCCGACAACAACGCCATCAGCGGAACCGCCGATGACCCGCGCCTGCTCGGCGGTCTTGACGCCAAAGCCGACGCAGACCGGCAAATCGGTGTGCGACTTGATTCGCGCCACGGCCTCACCAACCTTGGCGGTGTTGGCGAGCGCCGAACCGGTGATGCCGGTCATCGAGACGTAATAGACAAAGCCGGACGTGTTCTCGAGCACCTTGGGCAGGCGCCTGTCATCGGTCGTGGGTGTCGCCAGGCGGATGAAATTGATGCCTGCTTTCAAGGCGGGAATGCAGAGCTCGTCATCCATCTCAGGCGGCAGATCGACGATGATCAAGCCGTCGATGCCGGATTGTTTCGCATCCGTGAGGAATTTCTCGACCCCATAAATGTAGATCGGGTTGTAGTAGCCCATCATCACGATTGGTGTGTCGTCATCCGACTGGCGGAAGTCTGCTGCCATCTGCAGCGTCTTTGCCAGCGTCTGGCCGGACTTCAGCGCCCGCAAGCCCGCCGCCTGAATGGCCGGGCCATCGGCCATCGGATCGGAGAAGGGCATGCCGAGTTCGATCACATCGGAACCGGCCTTGGGCAATGCCTTCATGATCGACAGCGACGTGTCGTAGTCGGGATCGCCGCCCATGAAATAGGTCACGAGCGCCGGCCGGCCTTCGGCCTTGAGCTTTGCCATTCGGCGGTCGATGCGGGTGGGTGTGGGGCGGGTGGTCATTCGTCCGGTGTTCCGTCGTCTTCCAATATCAGGCTTAAAGGATCCGAGCGCTGGTCCCAGATATGAAGAATTTCGATCGCCTGTTCGCCAATTCTGTAAATCAGGCAAAAAGGAGTTCGTCGCACCGCATATCGGCGATACCGCGTTTTCGCAATGACGCTGCCAATCCGGGGGTTATCGGCCAGGTTCTCGATTGCTCGCTCAAGGTGAGCGTAAGCTTTTGGTCCGCCTTCAGGGAAAATGTCCAGATAGTACTCACTGATCCAATCGAAGTCTGCCGATGTTGTCGACAGGAAGACGATTTTCATGAGCGTTTGCGCGGAGGAAAGAATGTATCTGGCTCAGGAGGTGGCGACTTCTTGCCGTCGAACAGGTCCTTGACCCAACTCATCATTCTTTCACTCGAGATGAATTCACCCTTGTCGGCCTCCTCGGTCGCCTTTTCGAGCGCCAGGCGCAAGTGCGCCTGCCTATCCAGATAAGCCTTGATCGCGTCCTCAGCGACCTCAGCCTCATTCTGGTTCAGCCAACGCGCCTCGTGCTCAAGTCGGCGTTTGGTTGCATCATCAATGTTCAGGGCCAACTCGTGGCGTCCCATGTCCGGTCACTCCATCGTGCATCAGAGTAACATAGACCCTGCCGGAGACAAATGCCCCTAAATCTCCATGCCCATCATGCCGGCGACGGTGTGCACGTCCTTGTCGCCGCGGCCGGAGAGGTTGACGATGATGATCTCGTCCTTGCGCATCTTGGGCGCGATCTTCATGGCCTGCGCGATGGCATGCGAGGATTCCAGCGCCGGGATGATGCCCTCGGCCTTCGTGCACAGCTGGAACGCCTCCAGCGCCTCATCATCAAGGATCGGCACGTAGTCGACGCGGCCGGTGTCGCGCAGCCAGCTGTGTTCAGGACCGACGCCGGGATAGTCGAGACCGGCCGAGATTGAGTGACCATCGAGGATTTGCCCGTCGGCGTTCTGCAGCAGATAGGTGCGGTTGCCATGCAGCACGCCGGGCCGCCCGGCATTCATCGAGGCGCAATGCTCGATGCCGTCGAGCCCGCGCCCGCCAGCCTCGATGCCGACGATCCTCACATCCTTGTCGTCGAGGAACGGGTGGAACAGGCCAATGGCATTGGAGCCGCCGCCAACAGCGGCGATGATCACATCGGGCAGGCGGCCTTCCTGCTCGAGGATTTGTGCACGAGCCTCGGTGCCGATCACTGACTGGAAATCGCGCACCAGTTCCGGATAGGGATGCGGCCCCGCAGCGGTGCCGATGAGGTAATAGGTGTCCTCGACATTGGTGACCCAGTCGCGCAACGCCTCGTTCATCGCGTCCTTCAGTGTGCCATGACCGGCGCTGACGGGGTTCACTTCTGCGCCCAGCAGCTTCATGCGGAACACGTTGGGCTTCTGCCGCTCGACATCGGTCGCGCCCATATAGACCACGCAGGGAAAGCCGAAACGCGCCGACACGGTGGCAGAGGCCACGCCGTGCTGGCCTGCGCCGGTTTCGGCGATGATACGCTTCTTGCCCATGCGCTTTGCGAGCAGGATTTGCCCGAGGCAATTGTTGATCTTGTGGGAACCGGTATGGTTCAGGTCTTCGCGCTTGAAGTAGATCTTCGCGCCGCCGAGATGCTTCGTCAGCCCTTCGGCAAAATAGAGTTTTGACGGCCGCCCCGCATAATGCGTCGAGAGGTTGGTCAGCTCTGCGCGGAAAGCCGGATCATTCTTCGCGGCGTCCCATTCGCGCTGCAAATCGAGGATCAGCGGCATCAGTGTTTCGGCAACGAAACGTCCCCCGAAAATGCCGAACATGCCCTGTTCGTCGGGTCCGGTGCGGAAGGAGTTTGGCTCGACTGGCTTGTTCATGGCGGGTCCTGGCTTCAGCCCTGAGCCGTCCGAACGGCCCGGAAGAAATTCTCGATCAACGCAACGTCCTTGACGCCCGGCGCACTTTCCACGCCGGACGAAATGTCGATACCGGGCGGGTTGGAGAGCGTGACGGCCTCGCCGACATTCCCGGCGTTGAGCCCACCGGAAAGCATGTAATCGACGGAAGCGTCAAGGCCGGAGAGAATGGTCCAGTCAAAGGACACGCCATTGCCGCCGGGCAGGTCGGAGCCCACCGGCGGTTTCGCATCGAGCAGGAAGCGGTTAGAGACGCCAATATAGGGGCTGATCTTCTCCAGATCTTCGGGCGTGGCGACAGCCAGCGCCTTCATCACCGGCAGGCCGAAGCGCGCCTTGAGTTCGGCAATGCGGTGAGGCGTTTCCTTGCCGTGTGCCTGAATCATATCAGGCTTCATTTCGGTGACGATACGATCTAGTGCGGCATCATCGGCATCCACCACTACCGCCACCGCCAGCGCGCGCCCGATAGCAGCCGTGCGCAATTCTCCTGCCGAAGCCGGCTCAATGTTGCGAGGGCTCCTGGGGAAGAAGATGAAGCCGATATGCGTCGCGCCGCCATCGAGCGCGGCAGCAACCGCCTCAGGCGTCTTCAGTCCGCATATCTTGATATCCAGCGACATGGTGGCCACGTCGCATGAAATGGCAGGGATGTCGAGAACTGCAACCGGGGACTCCCCGGTTGCCTTCATCCCGATAGGCCGCTCTGGTAAAGGCAGCTGATGCGCCGATAGCGCGGGTTCCCCCAACCTGCTAACCAGCGCAGCATGACTTCGCCTGTCCTGCCATCGCTACCCGTCAAGGCAGCATTGCCTGCGCTGCTGGATGCGTTGCGCGGGCGCTCAAGTGCGGTGCTGGTTGCGCCACCCGGTGCTGGCAAAACCACGCTGGTGCCGCTGGCGCTGCTCGACCAGCCCTGGCGCGGTGATGGCAAGATCCTGCTGCTGGAGCCGCGCCGTCTCGCGGCACGTGCTGCCGCGCGCCGCATGGCAGAACTGCTTGGCGAGGAGGTGGGGCGGACTGTCGGCTACGCCATGCGCATGGAAACCCGCACCAGTGCCGCCACCCGCATCCTCGTCGTCACCGAAAGCGTACTGTCGCGCATGATCCTCGATGACCCGGCGCTTGATGGCATCGCGGCGATCCTGTTCGACGAGTTTCACGAGCGCTCGCTCGATGGCGATTTCGGTCTCGCGCTGGCGCTCGATGCGCAGGGCGCGCTGCGCCCGGATTTGCGCCTGCTGGTCATGTCCGCCACCATCGACGGCGCGCGTGTCGCCACGCTGCTGGACGGCGCACCGGTGGTCGAGAGCCAGGGCCGCAGCTTTCCCGTCGATGTCAGGTATGAGGAGCGCCCGGCCGGCGAGGCGATTGAGGATGCGATGGCCCGCGCTATTCGCGCCGCACTTGCCGATGAACCCGGCTCGGTGCTCGCCTTCCTGCCGGGACAACGCGAGATCGAACGCACCGCCGAGCGCCTCACCGGGCGTCTGCCCGCCGATGCCGATGTCACGCCATTGTTTGGCATGATGGAGGGCAAGGCGCAGGATGCCGCGATCAGGCCCCCGCCCGCAGGTCGCCGCAAGGTGGTGCTCGCCACGGCGATTGCAGAGACGTCCATCACCATCGATGGTGTGCGTGTGGTCATTGATTCCGGCCTCGCCCGCCTGCCGAAATTCGAGCCGGCGAGTGGCCTGACGCGGCTGGAGACCGTGCGGGTTTCCCGCGCCTCGGCGGATCAGCGCGCGGGCCGCGCAGGGCGCACACAGCCCGGTGTCGCCATTCGCCTGTGGCGGGCTGAACAGACAGCAGCGCTCCCGGCCTTTTCGCCGCCGGAAATCAGGGAGGCTGACCTGTCTGGTCTGGTGCTCGACTGCGCTGCCTTCGGCGTCGCTGACCCCGCGCAGTTACGCTTCCTCGACCCGCCGCCAGCGCCCGCGCTGAACGAGGCGCGCACGTTGCTGCGCGAGCTCGGCGCGCTCGATGAGACTGGCCGCCTGACGCCCGACGGTGAGGCGATGCGCAAGCTGGCGCTGCCGGTGCGCCTGTCGCATATGGTGGCGGCTTCAGTCGCGACGGGCCAGCAGCGGCAGGCCGCAGAGATCGCCGTGCTGCTCACCGAGCGTGGGCTTGGTGGCGATGCCGTGGATATCGACCGCCGCCTGTCACGCTTCCGGCAGGATCGCTCGCCCCGCGCCAACTCTGCCCGGCAGTTGGCGGAGCGATTGGCGCGGCAGGCGCAAGGTAGCCCCTCGGGGGAAAACACCCTCTCCCCCGGCGCGCTGCTGATTGCCGCCTGGCCGGACCGCATCGCCAGGGCGCGCGGCGCGCGGGGACGCTTTGTGCTGGCCAATGGCTCCGGGGCGCAATTGGATGAGAGCGATCCGCTTGCAGCCGAGCCGTTCCTCGTCGTCGCAGATATGACCGGCAAGGCGCAGGCAGCGCGCATCACCTCGGCAGCGGCCATCTCGGAGGACGAGTTGCGCACCGCATTGCCCCACCGCCTCACCCGCGCGACCGAATCCACCTTCGATCCGGACAAGGGTACGGTGCGGGTGCGCGAAACCCTGCGCCTAGGCGCGATCCAGCTTTCGGAGCGCATGTTGCCCGCCCCCAAAGGCGAGGATGCCGACCGCGCCATTCTGCAGGCGCTACGCGAACACGGCATCGGCATCCTGCCTTGGGGCAAGGAGGTGGCATATCTGCGTCGCCGCTTGCACTGGCTGCATTCTGGCTTGGGCGCGCCCTGGCCCGATGTTTCAGACGACGCCCTGGCCGCAGCACTCGACGACTGGCTGGCTCCCTTCCTGACAGGAGAAGCCAATCTCAATCGCCTTCCCGGCGACGCTCTGCGCAACGGCCTGATGTCGCTGGTCCCCTACGATCTGCACCGCAAGCTTGATGCACTCGCGCCAACCCATTTCGATGCGCCCTCGGGCAGTCATGTGCCGATCTACTATGAGGGCGAGCGTCCGGTTTTGTCGATCCGCGTGCAGGAGCTGTTCGGCCTGTCACAGCATCCGGCGATTGCCAATGGCCGCGTGCCGCTGACACTGGAACTGCTGTCGCCAGCGCACCGCCCGATCCAGCTCACGCAGGATTTGCCGGGCTTCTGGCGCGGCTCCTGGGCGGATGTGCGTTCGGATATGCGCGGCCGCTACCCCAAGCATGTCTGGCCGGAAGATCCTGCCAACGCGCAAGCCACCGCCCGCGCCAAGCCGCGCGGCACCTAAACCAATCTCGCCGCGCGTACCGCCTGCAGATAGGGCCGGCTCACCGGCAGTTTTACGCCGTCGGCCATCTCCAGCACCAGCTTGCCGCCATCCCTGGACGTGCCCTGCACAGCTGCAATCGCGACCCAGTGCGAGCGGTGGATTTGCAGGCCCTCGACACCCTCCGTCTCGGCGATCGCATCTGCCAGCCGCATCAGCAGCAATGTACTGCCCTTGTCGGTGTGCACATCGACATAGTGATCCTGCATTGACATGTAGAGCAGCGGTCCGCGCTGGTTCAGCGGCAGGCGATCCAGCAGCCGTGCCCGTTCCCGGCGGCGTGACGCCTCCGGAGCACCCGCTTCAGGAACTGTCACTGGATCCGCTCCCTCGACGTGAAGAAAAAGCATGCGCATCAGAACGGTTGCGATCGCGGTAATGACCACGCAATAGCCGGACAGCTCCAGCATTCCGATGGTCATCCGGCCGTAGGACAGCAGGTTGATTGCTGCTACTGCCAATGCCACGGGCACGCCGGCGAGAGCGCCGTAAATCGCGAAGGCCAGCGCGCTGCCACGTCGCGTCTCGCCATCACGCAGCGTCGAGAGAAAGGCGACAACAGCATCTGCAAGGAGGAAGGTAGAAACCGATATGGCCAGCCAGTAGGCCAGCCGCGCAGCCAACGGCAAAGCCTCGTAAGTACCGAATGGGCCAGCCAGACCAAGCAGCACCGATGCGCCAAGAATGGGCAACCAGAAACGGTGAGAGGTCAGCCTTTGATGCATTTCGCGCATCGTGAATTGCAATGCTCGGTCGATCACGAATTTTCCCGGGCTTCCACGAAACAGCTTTGGACGCCGAGTCTAGCGGGCCTCACCCTGATGTCCAGTCACAGCCCACGGTCAAGCCACGGGGGCGGGAATGGAGATCAAAATGAACCTCGAACCACTGCTCAACGCCAGTCTGGCGATCCAGATCCACGTAATGGCTGCTGTCATTGCCTTCGTACTCGGCGGGCTTGTGCTGTTCCGGCGCAAGGGCGATCGCCTGCATCGCATTGGCGGGCGCATCTGGGTCGGGGTGATGCTGGTCGTTGCGATCTCGTCCTTCTTCATCCACTCGATCCGGCTCTGGGGTCCGTGGAGCCCGATCCACATCCTGTCGATACTCTCGCTCTACTCGCTGTACCGCGGCGTGGAGATGGCCAGGCGCAAGAACATCGTCAGCCACCAGCGCTTCATGAAATCCACCTATCTCGGCGCGCTGGTCATCGCTGGCCTTTTTACCTTCATGCCGGGCAGAATGATGCACGAGGTGTTCTTCGAGGGTCCGCGCCCCATCGAAGGCATCGCGCTTGCACTCGCAATCGTGGGCGCGAGCGCCGGGGCCGCGTTCTATCAAACCAGAAAAGCCCGAACGGCTGACCTGATTATTGCGCCAGGTCGTCGGCCAGAAGTTTGACGATGGTCACAAACGCATGGCGATCAGCCTCGGTGATCACGCCCATGCCGAGCTTTTGTGATGATTCGTTCAGCCGGTTCAGAAGCAGCCGGCATGAGGGGTCTTCGAAAATGTCCCCATCAGACCTGATGCTGTCCATGCAGTTGCGAACCGCGAT
>CAYZQP010000045.1:14888-17882 GCA_964480545.1 uncultured Mesorhizobium sp.
TGCACGCCGCTCTATCAGGTAGAGACTGGTAAAGGCTTCGGGGCTCAGCCTGGTCTGCTGCGCAGCTTCGGCGAAAGCCTGGCTCGACCCGGCGAAGATCAGGCAAATCGCAAGGGCACGGTGCATGCAAATCGAACCTCGCATAGCTGCCAGCAGAAAGGAAAATGGCGGCTGCACCTTCGTCAGCCGCCATATCATCATCAGACAGTCTGCTTGTCGCCGTCAATGTCGGGGATGCGGAGAACCTGGCCGGGGTAGATCTTGTCCGGGCTCTTCAGCATCGGCTTGTTGGCCTCGAAGATCACCTTGTTCTTCGCGCCCTTGCCCTTGCCATACACGGCCTCGGAAATCTTCCAGAGGTTATCGCCCTTCTTCACCGTGTAGAGGCGCGGTTCGGCGGCAGGTGTTGCGGCCTTGACCAGCTCGGTCAGGTCAACACCGGCGTCCAGCTGGGCCGGCGGTGCGACCTTGAAATCGTCAGCCTGCACCTTGGAAATGCCGATCGAATTGCCCAGGGCAATGACCGCTTTCTCCCAGGCGGCCTGGTCAGCAACGGCACCTTTGATGACGGCAGTGTCGCCCTGCACCTCGACCAGCACCTTGTCGGTGCCAAGCTTGTTGGAGTCGAGCTCCTTCTTCAGTGCCTCCGCCGTGGGCGGGGTTTCCTCATCGGCGATACCAAGCTTCTTGCCGACGTTTTTGACGAAGTCGAAAATTCCCATCGGGGTCTCTCCCTGGATTGATTCCGCGCGGGTTGTCGCATCTCGCGCGCGGAAGGGAAACCCCGAAAGTTCAGGCGAGACCGTGCCGGACTTCACCCGCCATCGCCGCAAGCGCCCCCGGGATCATCTCATGCGCGAGCAGACGGTTGAGGTCGACGGGTCTCGGCATAGCGATCTGGCCGTAGGGTATGCGTTGGAAGCCAAGCGGGCCGTAATAGGGCTCATCGCCGACCAGGATGACCAGGCCCCAGCCGGCGCGGTTCCCCGCCTCGATTGCGATTGCAACGAGCTGCCGTCCGATGCCGAGGTTTTTGTGTGCCGGGCGCACTGCCAGCGGCCCCAGCATCAGCGCCTTGCCCTGACCCGCCACAATATGCGTCATCCGGACCGAGGCGATCACCTCGTTGCCACGAACCGCGACGAACGATAGCGCGCGCTCGTGTGGGCCACCTTCGCGGATCTTGTAGGCAGCCCTGACGAAACGGCCAGGGCCGAATGCCTCGGCATTGAGGTCTTCGATTGCAGCATCGTGCGCCGGGTCTTCCGGCAGGTAGAGGACGTCCAGGGGAAGCATGGGAAAGCTCGGAATATGCAGAGAAGTTGACGCCAAAGTCGGCGCGTGGAGAAGCGCGTCGCTCAGATGCGTCGTCGGCTTGCGGGGCTCTGCTGGATCCGTGTCATGAGGTGTCGCCTAACATTATTCGCGTGTCAGAACAAGCAGTGCGGTCGCCCAATTTCGGGGCACGGCTTGACCGGCAGCAACCGGCTCCTGTAGAACCGTCGCATGAACTCGAACCGCACCAGCACTTCTGCCCGTCACGGTGGCATCGCCATCGAGACCGTGCGCGCGCTGCGTTCGACCCTGCTCCTTCTTATCGGCGGTCGCCGGGTACGCTGAAGGAGCGCCCGGCGGTCGAAACCGTCGGGGGCATTTTCTCTCCCAACGAAGCTCCTCAATCACCAAACCGATTGACTAATTCTGATGGCGCTGCTTGTTGCCCGGTGAACCCGGCCAGGCCGCCGGGAGACACCGATAATGAACATCGCACAGCGAACCATCGCCGAGGCCGACATGACCCACGCCGCTAATGGCCAATCCGCCCACAAGGGCATGCCGTCTGCCTCGCGCAAATACGAACCCTATCCGCAGATTGGCCTGACCGACCGTACCTGGCCTTCGAAGCGCATCGAGAAGGCACCGATCTGGTGCTCAGTCGATTTGCGCGACGGCAATCAGGCGCTGATCGACCCGATGGGCCATGATCGCAAGGAGCGCATGTTCAAGCTGCTCATCGACATGGGTTTCAAGGAAATCGAGATCGGCTTCCCCTCGGCGTCGCAGACCGACTTCGACTTTGCCCGCTGGTGCATCGAGCAAGGCAATGTGCCCGATGATGTAAGCCTGCAGGTGCTGGTGCAGTGCCGCCCCGAGTTGATCACCCGCACCTTCGAGGCGTTGCAGGGTGCCAAGTCGCCCATCGTGCACTTCTACAACTCGACGTCGGAGTTGCAGCGCCGCGTGGTGTTCCAGAAGGATGTGCGCGGCATCAGGGAAATCGCCACCGACGCGGCGAAGATGATCGCCGACATGGCGGCAAAGGCTGGCGGCGACTATCGCTTCGAGTATTCCCCGGAGAGCTTCACCGGCACCGAGCTGGAGGTCGCGCTGGAGATTTGCAACGCGGTCACGGAGATCGTGAAGCCAACGGCCGATAACAAGCTGATCATCAACCTGCCCTCGACGGTCGAGATGGCGACGCCGAACATTTATGCCGATCAGATCGAGTGGATGTGCCGGCAACTGGACAACCGCGAAAACCTGATCATCTCGCTGCATCCGCACAATGATCGCGGCACCGGCATTGCCGCCACCGAGCTCGGCTTGATGGCTGGCGCGGACCGCGTCGAAGGTACCTTGTTCGGCAATGGCGAGCGCACCGGCAATGTGGATGTGGTGACGCTGGCCTTGAACATGTTCACGCAAGGGGTGGATCCCGAGCTGGACTGCTCGGACATTCCGCGCATGAAGGATGTCTACGAATATTCCAACCAGCTGAAGATTGCCGAGCGACATCCCTATGTTGGCGAGCTGGTTTACACGGCCTTCTCCGGTTCGCATCAGGACGCGATCAACAAGGGCATGAAGGCGATCCAGAAAGCCAACAAGGAATTGTGGGAGGTGCCCTACCTGCCGATTGATCCGCAGGACGTCGGGCGCAGCTACGAGGCGATCATCCGCATCAACTCGCAGTCCGGCAAAGGCGGCATCGCC
>CAYZQP010000046.1:0-17830 GCA_964480545.1 uncultured Mesorhizobium sp.
CCGGAATCGACGAGATAGACGCATGGCAGATTGTTCTGCAGCGCGATCTCCTGCGCACGCAGGTGCTTCTTCACCGTCATCGGGTAATAGGTGCCGCCCTTCACTGTGGCGTCGTTGACGACGATCATCACCTCGCGGCCTTCGACGCGGCCGATGCCGGCAATGACGCCGGCGGAATTGATGTCCTTCGAATACATGTCCCAGGCGGCAAACTGGCCGAATTCGAGAAATGGCGAGCCGGGGTCAAGCAGTTGCGCCAGCCGGTCGCGCGGCAGAAGCTTGCCGCGCTTCACATGCCGCTCGCGCGCCTCATCCGTGCCGCCCTTTTCCACCGTTGCAGCCTTGGCAGCGATGTCGTCCACCAGCGCCTTCATGCGCTCACTATTGGCGCGAAAGGCGTCAGAGGCTGTGGAGACGGATGACTGGATGATGGGCATGCGGCTTGGTCCTCCCGGGGATCGACCGCAGGTGTACCAGTACTCGCGGGCGCGCCGCTAGTGGTTGATTGGCGTCAGTCCCATGTCAGCCTCGGCACTGTTCATTTTCAGGTCACGTTCAGGCCAAAGCGGGCCACGAACTCGCTTTGGCCTTTGCGTGTCAAACTCAGCGCCCGGCTGGCGGAAACCCGCGTTAGCCATTGTTGGTCCAGCGCATGTGTCAGGATGGCAGCGCCAAGTCGGCCGGCGAGATGCGGACGCCTCTCGCTCCAGTCCAGGCAGGTCCGGCACAGCGGACGGGTTGAGCGGTTCCCGGCGAGATCGATCCCCGCATCGGAGAAAAAGCGCCGCCCCTCATCCGTCACGCTGGCTGCGCCCTCCGCCATCACTACGAGCTCGCGTGCGTGAAAACTGTCGGCCAGCGCCACGCCAAGTTGGCCTGCCAGATGATCGTAGCAACTGCGCGCATAGCGCAGCGCCGCATCCTTCGGACCCGGCGGACGGTAGCGCTTCGGCCCCTCCGCTGCTAGACTCGAAAGCACTTCCAGTGCTTGCGCCGCTTCAGGCGATGCCAGCCGGAAATAGCGGTGCCGCCCCTGCTGCCTCTCCAACTTCACCAGCCGGCTCTCCATCAACTTAGCGAGATGTCCGCTCGTGGTCTGCGCGCTGACCCCCGCAGCTACCGCCAGCTCACCAGCAGTCAGCGCCTGTCCACTCATCAGTGCCATCAGCATGTTAGCGCGCGCTGGGTCACCGATCAGCGCAGCGACCTCGGCAATCGAACCGGCGGAAGCAATGTTCGTCATGCTTGATGTGTAGCGCGAGACGCTACCGCCGTCAGCAGCCGACGTTTCGGCCACGGCCGAAGCATCATCCCTCTAGTCATGCTAGTTTGGAGCAACCATGTCCGGCCTGACCATCTACCTTCCCGGAATCCTCGCCATCTACGCGGCGGTGCTTCTGTCCATCGCCAGTCCCGGCCCGAACGTGCTGGCGGTGATCGGCACCGCAATGGCGCAGGCAGGGCGTTTGGCGTGGCACTGGCGCTCGGCGTCGGCGCTGGCTCTTTCTGCTGGGCGCTGCTCACCGTTCTGGGCCTGTCGGCTCTGGTCGCACGCTATGCCGAACTGCTCTTCTCGTTGAAAATCGCAGGAGGACTCTATCTGCTCTACCTCGCCTGGAAGGCGTTCCGCTCGGCAGCCTCAACTGTCGATCTTGAAGCCCGCTCGGCCAACATGACGTCCCGCCGCGACGCTTTTCTGCGGGGCCTCACCGTGCAGATGACAAACCCGAAGGCGGCCTTTGCCTGGGTCGCAATCGTCTCTCTCGGCATGCAGCCGGAGGCACCCGGCTGGGTGGTCGCCGCCATCGTCATCGGCACCTCGACCATCTCGCTCGCAGCGCATCTGCTGTATGCTCTGGCCTTCTCGTCGCCTGCGATGATGCGCCTCTATGGCAAAGCGCGACGGCCCATTCAGGCGCTGCTCGGCACGTTCTTCGCGCTGGCCGGCCTGCGCCTGCTCACGCATCGAATCTGATGCGCCGCTGCAACACAAGTCCCACACCTCTGCCGTAACGGCAGGTACGCCCGTTTTCCGCCGCAATCTGCGCGCGTAAACCGCCTCCCGTTACGCGGGGAACCACCCGTCACCTGAAAGGAGACCTGACCATGACCGCAAGTCCGAGTTCGACACATTCCGTGCCGACGCTCGCATTGCGCTCGGCTGTCAGAGTTCCAATCAAGGTGAAGAGCCATGGCCAAGTCCATGATGAAGCGCCGGCAGGAGGCCGAGCGCGAACGTAACGAAGCTTTTGCACGCACGCTGCGCCAGTGTGAGCGCGCGGAGCGTCCGGCACCCGATTTCGCCAACGCCATTAACGATGCGCAGCTTGGCTTCGTGGTCTGGACGATCCGCGAGGGCAAAGAGTGGCGGCCGAAGATGAAGACGCGCGACCCCGGCAAGCTTCTGCTGGCCGCCGCCCGCCATCTCTTTGCCCGCTACCCTGTGCCTGCGCATCTGGAGGCGATCTGGCTCGACCGTCGCGGCTTGCCGGATGAGGAAGTCCGCCTGCGCAAGCGCTGGTTCATTGCCGCGGCCCGCGGTGACTCGCTCTACAAGGCCGAGGCTGGCAAGTGGCTCTCGCGCAAGGAGGTGCACGCCTTCCTGAACGCGGGCGGCGAGCTCGGCTTTGACGAGGCCTTCTGGCTGGCGATTGCGAAGGGCTACACCGATGATCCGGCGATTGCTTTTCGTATTGCCCGCACGAAGCTTGGCGGAACACCGCGCACCCAGCTTGAGTGGTGGCGCGAGGTTGCGCGCTTCTTCTGCGCCCAGCCAACGACGCGCGAGGAGATGGATGATCTCATCGATTTCCTTGCGGCCACGAAGCTGCGCGATGCCGGCTACGGCCTCAAGGGGCGAACCCTTGTGACGCTGCGCCGGCAGATGGTCGAGTGGCACCGCGACACAGCGGCGATCGAGCGCATCGAGCAGTTGCGTCAGCGTGCGATGGCAGGCCGCAACGGTGAACCTTCGGCCGACCGTCGATGGGAAGGCTCGGCGCTCCCTGACTGGGAGTGGCAGCCCTCGCCCCAGGAGGCGCAGACGAAGGGTGAGCGCTTTGTGGTGCGGCAGCTCACGACGGCGGAAGACCTCGTCTACGAGAGCCGCGCGATGCATCACTGCGTCTCGACCTATGCCGGAAAATGCATTGCCGGCAATGCGTCGATCTGGGTGCTTCGCCGCGTGACCAAGGGGCGCATCGACCGTCTTTTGACGATCGAGCTCGACCCGCGCCACCGTGCCGTTCAGGTGCGCGGACAGGCAAACCGCGTGGCCCGCCTCGAGGAGTTCAAGATCCTTGAGCGCTGGGCCAAGGCACGCAACGTGACGCTGCTGCAGTAACGACTCCGCGCCGGAGGGAACTCCGGCGCGGACATCTTCAATCCTGAAAGGACCACTCCTTTGCTTGCCATTTGCACCAATGCCCGTACCGCCCCGGCGAGCCAATTGCGCCCGGCTGACAATGTTCCAATCCAGGGTTCAGACCCATGTCGAAGAGAATCTCCTGCCGTCAGGCAATCAACCAGGCGCTCGCCGCAGCCCTTGAGGGTCACGAAGACCGGGTGCGCCGCCCGGCCGCCGACTGGCGTCCGCCAAAAGGTCTGCGCGACCATGGCAAGCTGACGCTGCATGCCGCGCGTCATCTGTACACCCGCTATCCGGTGCCCGTGCATCTGGAAGAGGTATGGCTGCGGCCTCCTGCCACCGCCCTTGCGGCCGAAAATGCCGCTCGCCATGTATACTTCCGCTATCCGGTACCCGCTTATCCGGATGAGGCGTGGCTGCGAGCTGCTGCCAACGCCTTTGCCGCAGAAAATGCCGAACGCAAGCGCTGGTATCTCGCTGTCGCGCAAGGACGCTCGCTCTATGACGTGGCGCGCGATGTGCTGTCGCGCGCCGAGACCCATCTGTTTGTCACGCTGTCTGGCTTCACATGTTTCGATCGGGCACTGTGGACAGCTGTCGCGCTTGGCTATGGTGCCGACGACGAACTGGCGCGCTGCATTGGCGCGTCCAGGATCTCGCGCCTCCAGAGCGATACCGGATGGCGGCGCGAACTCACCCAGTTCTTCGCCAACCATCCGGCCACCACGGCAGAGATTGACGATCTGTGCGACTACCTGTGCAATCGTCGCGCCGAAGATCGGGCCTTCCGGCTGGAAGGGCGCACGCTGCCGGCACTGCGCCGGCAGACGCACGAGTGGCATGCGCAGATTGCGCGCGCGCACACCAACTACATGCTTCAGCGCCAGGCCGACAAGCTCGGGAGCCGACCGGTGCGGTGGCAGGGCGCGCAGTTGAAGAACTGGCAATGGTGGCAGCAACACACCAGCAAGCTCTATGTCATCCGCCAGTTGCATTCTGCGCAAGAGCTGATGGAGGAAAGCCATGCAATGCAGCACTGCGTGGCGACCTATGCTGACCGATGCGTCGCGGGCCTGTCGTCGATCTGGGGCCTGCTTTGCGAGACCGATGGTTCCGAGCGGCTTTTGACCATCGAGCTCGATCAGCGTCATCGCGCCGTGCAGATACGCGGAGCCCGCAACCGTCTGGCCACGCCCGACGAGATGGTGATCCTTCGCAGATGGGCCCGCGAGCGCAGAGTGACGTTACAGCAATAGAGACCGTGCCGGGGGAAACCTCGGCGCGGACCTGATTGCATGGCGGAACCAGGCTGCAACCGGGATGCTCACCGGCAATGCTAGCCCATCTCGAACAGCGTGCGCGCCTGTTCGAACTCCCCGCGCGCGAGGTCTTCCGGCTTGATCCACCAGCTGTAGATGCCGCAGTCGCCAAAACCCCAGCGCATCTGCTTGTCGGCGCGCAGGGCGAGCAAGAGGATATAGCCTTCGGCAATCATGTCGTAGGTGCCGCCCTGCATGTCATGGCACAGGCCGAAAATCTGGTGGAAGCCATCATCGGCAAGCAGCGTGCCGTGATTCAGCAGGTCGCGAATGTGCTGCGGCATGGCTTCCCTGGCACGCGGGTCGTTGCTCACTGCCATTGCCTGCAGCGTCGTGGTTTCCAGGTCACCAATTTTGAAAGGTCCACCATAGATGCTTGTGAACTGCTCAAACTCTCTGCGGGCGCGCTTCAGCGACGTCTTTAGCTGATCAATGTCGGGCTGCGGCATCAACTGCCAGGGATCATGACCACGAGCCCAGTCGACTGTCTCGCCGACAAAGGCTTCAAACGCGGGGGCATTTGCTGCGCGTGATGCAAGCCGATCCCGGCTGAAGGCCATGGAGCGCTTGATGTCGTCGACCTCGGCGGCCTTGCCATCATTCACAATTGAATCGGGGCCATCCGGCCGTAGCCGGGACAAGCGCCCCTGAAGGATCTCCAGACCGTCATGATCGCGCTTGTCCGAAACCGCTATTTCTTTCCTGCATTGCACCAGCCAGTCGACAAAGGCGATAGCCGAGTGCCACCAGATCGGGTGCGGCGCGCGATGTGCATCGACAAACTGCTGGATATCGGGCGGCAGCGCGGCGTAGCCGGGCGTACCCTTCTGCGGCAGAGCCTTGACCATATCGCCGTGCAGCCAATCCAGCCCGCCGATACCGGTATAGCCCGTGAGGTTCGGGAACTCTGTCTGGCGTTTCCAGTATGTCTCCAGTTGAGCGAGATCATCAGGCTGCATCAGCGACCAGGGATCGCGGCCGTGAACCCAACGGGCCACCTCAACCATGTAATCCTTAAAGTCCGGGTACTGCAGATGCGTCGCGGCGAGTTGCTTTTCGAACTCGCGCACATTTGCCAGAGCCTGGGCCAGTTCCTCATCCTTGCCTTCTGCCGCAGCGGCTGCTGCCCTGGCGCGCCAATGCGGGAGCGCAGAGGTGCCTTCCGAGCCGCCCTTTATCAGCTTCTCCAGAAGGCAGAAGGCGTTTTGCCACCAGTCCTGCACCGGCGGCCCGGCATAGGCGGAGTGCACTGTCAGCACGGTCTGTTTTCCAAAGTGCTCCTTTGCAAACTCCAGACAGTCCATGTGGTAGGTTTCGACATGATCGTACCAGGTGTTCCCATCTGCGTCAGGATCATCTGCGTTACCATCGACAAACTCCGGCGGGACAAGCCCGGAATTGGTCAGCTTTACCGGCCATTTCGGGAAAAGCGGCCGGCCCTCCGGATCATAGTCCCAACCTTCGACGGAACCGACATCCGACAGGGGACCAAGGTCGGGAGGTGGCAGCGTTTCATTGAGGCTCTGGCCGGGCGGAACGTAAATCACGCGGTTCAGGAAGAATGCGAGCGATCCCGCCGTCGGCATCGCAACGTCCGGGACCGCGGCTGCGAGATCGGCCAGATCTACCTGGGCAAAGAAGTGCTCCGGCGGGCCATGTTCGTGGCGCGGCCAGGGTCTGGCGCCCATTCCTGGCGCGCCGCCCAGCCAGCTTTTGGTGGCGTCCCGATCTTCGCGGGAACGACGGGAGATAGCGAGGGTGGGAAACATGTTCGGATCGCCAGAGTTTCGCCGATCATGCGCCAATTGTGCGAATATGCGATTAAAGCGCGCTCAGGCCCTCACCCGCACCATCCGGTTCAGCAAATGCTCGACGACGTCTTCTGCGCGGACTGCGCGACCGGTGTGCACCGGCGACATCTGGATGATGGAGGAGCGCGGTGCGGTGAGCCAGTGGAAGCGCTGGCGCGCGGGCAGTTCGCCGATCGGTCCGGCATCGCGCCCGCCCCGGCAGATGCGGTCGATGGCCTCAAGATGCAGTGTGATGGCAGCGATGTCGGCGCGCGGGTCGATTGCGAGAAGGCGGGCCTCATTCAACTCGAAGCCTGCAGCGAGCAGCTTTGCGCCCTGGCAGGAGACGATAACGCCGGCATTGATGAACTCGCCGCGCTCGACGCGGGGCACGACGCGTACAATTGCGTAATCATAGGTGTGGAGCGCGGTCATGGACGCCCTCCCCCGAGGCTTGCGCGGGCCTCTATCCCCTGTTCAACAAAGGCCCTCGGAGCAGCAACGCGGCGGGAGAAGTAATCCGCGTAAGCCTGGCGATGCGCCTCGACGCTGCCAAAAGCGGGATCATTGTCGAGCCAGCTTGACGGGATGAGGCTGACGAGGCGCGTAATCAGGACGGACGAAATCTTCGGTGCGAGCGCTGCATCTGCGTCGGGCAGCGCGGTGGCGAATGGCAACAGTACATGATCCCTGATCGAGGCAAAGCGGCTCGTCGCGGCAGTTTCGGCGCGCGACCAGTCGTGGTGGAAATAGAAGGCTGCGCCGTGATCAATCAGGTGGAGCTTACGGTGCCAGAGCAGCATGTTGGTGTTGCGCGGCGTGCGGTCGACATTCTGGATGAAGGCATCGAACCAGACGATGCGCGAGGCGAGGTCGGGATCCGGCCGGTCGACCAGCGGATCGTAATTCACCGAGGCCGGCAGGTAGTCGAGGCCGAGGTTCAGGCCGGCACTCTCGCGGATCAGGTGCTGAATTTCCTGATCGGGCTCGGTACGGGCCATATCAGGATCCAGCTCAAGGAAGGCAAATTCCGGTACCGGCAAGCCAAGCGCGCGGGCGAGTTCGCCGCCCAGAAGTTCGGCCACGAGGGCCTTGCGCCCCTGCCCTGCACCGCGGAACTTCATGACATACATGCCGTCATCATCAGCCTCGACGATGGCGGGCAACGAGCCGCCCTCGCGAAGCGGCGTGATGTAGCGGGTGGCGACGTGGGTCTTGAGCATGTGTGCTGCCGCCCTAGCATGATTGGCGCGACCAACAAAGGTGGCGCGCGTATGGGCATCCGCGACGAAATACCTAACCGCGCAACACAAGCTTTTGATTGCCAAATCACCAGATGCTGTGACAGAGATTTGATAGCACCCTTCCCTGACGGCACCCTGCGGCACCTGAAGCGTCGGCTGAATGAAACGCTTTCTTGGGGGAAGCTCCATTGAACATGCATGCTACGCCGGTTTCGCCGGATATCGACTCGCAGCCCTGGCTAAAAATACTGAGCCGTTATCGCGAACCAAACCGCAAACGCAGCGCCTTTGAGCTTGCGGTAACGGTTGTGCCGTTTCTGCTGCTGTGGGGACTGGCGCTCGCCTGCGCGCATTACGGGTTCTGGTGGGGCCTGCTGCTGATCATTCCGGCCGCAGGATTTCTGCTCAGAATGTTCATGATCCAGCACGACTGTGGGCATGGGGCGTTCTTTGCACACCGCAAGGCAGATGACTGGACCGGGCGCGCGCTAGGTGTATTCACGGTCACGCCGTATGACTACTGGCGCGGGGCGCATGCCACCCACCATGCCTCGGCCGGCAATCTGGACGAACGCGGCGTTGGCGATATCGATACGCTGACGGTGGCCGAATATCATGCGCTGTCCAAGCTCGGGCGTCTGCGCTACCGGCTCTATCGTAATCCGTTTGTGATGTTTGCGATCGGGCCGATCTATGTGTTCGTACTAAAGCATCGCTGGCCATTCGAGACGTTCAAGGTGGCCGGGAAGCCATGGATCTCCACCATGCTGACCAATCTGGCGATAGCAGCGCTTTGCGCGGCAATCATCTGGGCCGTTGGACTGGTGCCATTCCTCGCCGTGCACATGACCACCGTGGTGCTGGCGGGTGCTGCCGGCATCTGGCTTTTCTACGTCCAGCATCAGTTCGAGGACACGCACTGGGACACTGACGCCGAATGGAACTTCCAGGAGGCTGCGCTGCATGGCTCGTCCAACTATGTGCTGCCGCAGCCGCTTCAATGGCTGACCGGCAATATCGGCATTCATCATGTGCATCACCTGTCGAGCCGGGTGCCCTTCTACAGGCTGCCCGAGGTGCTGCGTGACTATCCGGCTCTGGCCGATACCGGCCGCATCACCATTATGGAGAGCCTGCGCTGCGTGAAGCTTGTTTTGTGGGACGAGCAGAAGCGGCGGCTGGTCTCGTTCCGCGAGGCAATGGCATAGGCCATTTCTCCGGCCCCGGTTACACCGGATTAACCATCCGGAGAATCTGATGAACATCGTTCAAAATATAACTTGAACGTCGTTCAATATCTGCTACATTGCGCTCATGAACGATGTTCAAAAGGAGATGGCAATGTTCAGGCAGTTCGTAGCTCTGGTTCGCGGTACCGCCCATGAAAGGGCCGAGGCCGCCCTCGTCCCGCACGGGATCACTATCCTGCGCCAGCAGATCCGCGATGCGGCGGCGGGTGTTTCAGCAGCCCGCCGCGCAGTGGCTGTGGCAGTGGCGCAAAACAACCAGGAGATCGCCCAGCACCAGCGCATCGTGGCGCGGATCGAAGACCTTGAGACCCGCACGCTGGCAGCACTTGAGCAGGACAAGCTGGAACTGGCCCGTGAGGCGGCAGAGACCATCGCCCATCTCGAAGCCGAGCGCGATGTTTCCGAGGCCGCGCAGAAGCGCTTCACCGACGAGATCGGCCGTCTGCGTCGGATCGTTGAAGCCTCCGAGACCAGGCTGCGCGAATTGCAGCGCGGCGAGCGCATTGCCGCTGCCACCGAAGCGACGCAGCGGATGCGGGTCAACACCCCCTCCTCCGGCCTGTCCACGCTGCGCGACGCCGAGCAGACGCTGGCAAAGCTGCAACTGCGCCAGAAGGAGATCGACGCGACGGCCACCGCCATCGAAGAGATGGAGCTTGCCAATGACCCTGGCGTGGTCGCCGAGAAACTGGCTGCCGCAGGTTGCGGTGCGCCACTCAAAGCCAGCGCAGACGACGTGCTGGCCCGCCTGACACAGCGGCTGAAGCCAGCCGCTTAACTTCGAACCCCTCACCGGTCCTGCGGACCTCTCTCTCCCTACCCCGGGGAGAGGGGAAACCAGACACCCCAGAAATCCCAAGGAGAGACCCACATGAACACCACCTATATCCAGAAGGACAGCGAAGCCTGGAAGCTTTTCACCATTGTCAGCTTCGGCATTGCAGCGGCGATGATGGCCGGCGGCATCTACTTCCTCGAAGCGAGTTTTGCGGCAAAAGGCTTCTACGCGATGTCGGCGCTGATGCTGGTCCACACCTCGATCTCGATCACCAAGACACTGCGCGATGCCGAAGAGTCCAAGCGCATGATCAACAAGCTTGAGGACGCCAAGACCGAAAAGCTTTTGATGGATGTTCATGGCCGCGAGATGTAATCGGACCAGATGTCGATGAAGCATGAGGCCGGCGCAGAAATGCGCTGGCTTTTGCGTCCACGCTGGCCCGTTGATAAATTGATGCTGGTGGTTTTCAGCCGCGCACGATCCCAATAGAATGACATCATGAGCTTTTCCAAATTCTTCGCCCAGATCGTAGCGCTCGTCGGTGCCGGTGCGGTGTTCCTGCGCCATCGCAATGATGGCCCCCTGCCCCAGGCTTTTGGATCCGAACCGCAAATCCCCAAGGCCAGACCGCAGGGCATTCCAACGCTGAAAATGCCGACGGCGCGCGGCTGGAAGGGCGACGAGAAGCCGGTGGCTGCGCCCGGCCTGAAGGTCAACGCCTTCGCGCGAGGACTGAAGCATCCGCGCTGGCTGGAAGTGCTGCCCAACGGCGATGTGCTGGCGGCAGAGGCGCTGCAGGTGGGCGGACGCGTCGAGTCCGTTTTTGACTATGCGATGGTGTCAACGATGCGGCGCGCGGCAGCACTGGCTGATGAAAGCCCAAACCGCATTACGCTTTTGCGCGACGCCGATGGCGACGGCGTGGCGGAAACGCGCGAGACCTATCTGTCCGGGTTGAACCAGCCATTCGGCATGGCGCTGGTGGATGACATTTTTTATGTCGGCAATACGGACGGGCTTATGGCTTTCGCGTTTGAGCCGGGCGCGACAAAGCTCTCGGGTGCCGGCAAGCGGCTGGCGACATTCAAGCCGGGCGGCCACTGGACGCGCTCGGTGATCGTCTCGCCAGACAGGAAGCGGCTCTATATCGGCGTCGGCTCGCTGTCGAACATTGGCGACAATGGCATGGAGGCCGAAGAAGGCCGCGCCATGATCTATGAATATGAGATCGCCAGCGGCAATCTGCGCCCCTATGGCGAGGGCTTGCGCAATCCGGTCGGCGTGGCGTTTGAGCCCACAACCGGTGCGCTGTGGACGGTTGTCAACGAGCGCGACGGGCTGGGCGACGAGACGCCGCCAGACTATCTGACCTCGGTGACCGATGGCGGGTTCTACGGCTGGCCCTACAGCTACTGGAACCGCATCGTGGATGACCGCGTGCAGCCGCAGAAGCCGGAACTGGTGGCGCGGCAAATCCAGCCGGACTTTGCGCTGGGCGGGCACACCGCATCGCTCGGCCTGTGCTGGGTGCCGGCGGGCACCCTGCCCGGCTTTGGCGAAGGCATGGCGATTGGCCAGCACGGCTCGTGGAACCGCTCGAAGCTTTCCGGCTACAAGCTGATCTTCGTGCCGTTTGCGAATGGCAAACCGTCCGGGCCGTCGCGCGAAATCCTGACCGGGTTCCTGTCGGCGGACGAGAAGTTCAGCTATGGGCGGCCGGTTGGCGTGGTCGTTGGACCGGACAAGAAGTCACTGCTGATGGCGGATGATGTTGGCGACGTGATCTGGCGCGTGACGGGGGCGTAAGCCTGTCAGGAGCTATTGAGCCAGCCGTTGTGGCTGGCGGAGCGCGGCCCTATCTCAGCAACACTCGCGCCCCGCGATGTTTCTCTGACAGGATCTTACATGACCACGCTCTATGACGTCACCATTCCCGGTTTCCTGCACAGCCTGGGATCGCTCTCGAAGATCATCGAGAAAGGCCGCGCTTATGCGGCGGAGAACGGCATAGCGGAAACCGATCTGGTGAGTTCGCGGCTTGCACCCGACATGCTGACACTGGCCGGTCAGGTGCAGCGCGCCTCCGACTCGGCCCGCTTCGCGGCGGTGCGGGTGGGTGGCGTAGCGCCAAAGCCAATGGCGGATGAGGAGAAGACGCTTGACGAGTTGCAGGCGCGGATCGCCGCGACGGTGGATTTTCTGAAGGCGGTGCCGCCGGAGAGTTTTGAAGGCAAGGACGGGATTGAGGTGACGGTCAAAGCCGGCTCGCGCGAGTTGGAGTTCACCGGGCAAAGCTACATCGCGTTCTTTGCCATCCCGAACTTCTATTTCCACGTCACCACCGCCTATGACATTCTGCGCCACAAGGGCGTGCCAATCGGCAAGCGGGATTTTCTTGGCGGGTAGATGAGCGAGCGGCTGTTGGTTCATGTCGGTGACATCACGAAAATGGATGTCGATGCCATCGTGAATGCAGCGAATTCGTCGCTGTTGGGTGGCGGCGGGGTGGATGGTGCGATCCATCGCGCGGCGGGCAAGGAACTGGAGTTTGCCTGCCGCATGCTCAACGGCTGCAAGGTCGGCGATGCCAAGCTGACCGAAGGCTTCAAGCTGCCGGCGCGCTGGATCATTCATACCGTCGGGCCCGTCTGGCAGGGCGGGAACAAGGGCGAAGCGGAACTGCTGGCCTCCTGCTACCGGCGCTCGCTGGAGATCGCGCGCGATAAGGGCTGCGCTGACGTTGCCTTTCCGGCGATCTCGACGGGTATCTACCGCTTCCCGGCAGACAAGGCCGCAGAGATTGCGGTAGCAACGGCTGCGGAATTTCTCGAAGACTCAGGCAAGCCGGAGCGCGTGATTTTCTGCTGCTTCACGCCGGAAAGCGCTGCGCTGCATCGAGAGGCGATTGCGTCTTTGGGTTAGCGCAGTGCCTAAAGCTTAGGCGAATTTGCCCTCTCCTTGAGCAAAATTGGATGATCCTCCCTTAGTCTCCTGAATTGCTCGGATATTGTCTGAGGAACGGCAGCCGACGGTTCCTCCCTCCGGACGGCTCCGCCATCAGGAGAGACTTTATGAGCATTCACTTTCACCTCAAGAGCAGCTGGCGCAAGGCGCTGGCGGCATCCCTCATCGCGGCCTCGACGCTGACCTCGGCCTGGGCAGGGCCGACTCTGGACAAGATCAACCAGCGCGGCGTCATCAAGGTTGGTGTCGGTACGACGCCGGGCTTCTTTGCCCCGGATTCGAATGGCAAGTGGCAGGGCTTCTTCATCGACTATGGCCGCGCGCTGTCGATTGCGGTGTTCGGCACCCCGGACAAGGTGGAGTTCACCAACTCCTCGCCGCAGCAGCGCCTGCCGGCATTGCAGGCCGGTGAGTTCGACATCCTGCTGTCGGGCGTGACGGTGACGATCTCGCGCGCGTTCAATCTCGGCTTCCATTTCGGCCCGACGATCTTCTATGACGGTCAGGGCATTCTGGTGCGCAAGGACCTCGGCGTGACCAAGGCCGCCGATCTCGACGGCGCGACCATTGGCGTGCAGAGCGGCACGACGGGCGAATTGAACATTGCCGACTTCTTCCGCAAGACCGGCCACAAGTTCACGCCGGTAACCATCGAGGACACCAAGGAGTTCCTGTCCGCGCTGGAGTCGGGCCGCGTTGATGCGATCACGCAGGACTCGTCCGATCTCGTCGGCAAACGCTCGCAACTGAAGGCGCCGGATGATTACATCGTGCTGCCGGAGCGCCTGTCCAAGGAGCCGCTGGCACCCGCGATCGCCGGTGGCGATGATCGCTGGCTGGAGATCGTAAACTGGACAGTCAATGCGACCATTCAGGCTGAAGAATGGGGCATCACCAGCCAGAACGTTGATGACTTCCTGGAGTCTCCAGACCCGGCGATCCAGCGCTTTCTCGGCGTTGACCCCTCGCTGGCGCAGTCCATCAATCTCGATCCGAAGTGGGCCTATAACATCATCAAGACGGTCGGCAATTATGGCGAACTGTTTGACAAGCACCTGAAGCCGCTCGGCTGGGAGCGCGGTTACAACAAGCTCTGGACCGATGGTGGCCTGCTCTATTCGCCGCCGTTCCGCTGATCGATCATGACTGACACAAGTGCGTATCCGGGCCTGGAAAGGCCCGGACTTTTGCTCAAATTGGCAATGTGGTGGGGGCCGCGCCCCTGGCTGCAACTGGGCGTGATCCTGGCTGTCATCGTACTGCTCGGCTGGTTTGCGCACACGGTGCTGGCCAACATGGCGCGCATCGGCATCACGCCGGGCTTCGATTTTCTCGGGCGCTCTGCCAATTTCGAGATTGGTGAGGCGCTGATCCCGTTTCAGGCGGGCAATACTTACCTGCGCGCACTGGTGGTCGGCCTGTTGAACACAGCGAAAGTGGCGATCCTCGGCTGCGTGCTGGCGACCCTGCTGGGCGTGGCGATCGGCGTTGCCGGGCTGTCGACCAACCCGCTGCTGGCGCGTCTGGTGCGTATCTATATCGAGGTCATCCGCAACACGCCGCTTTTGTTGCAGCTGTTCTTCTGGATCTCGCTGGCGCAGGCATTGCCGCCGCCACGCCGGGCCTTCTCGCTGTTTGACACGATGTTCCTGTCCAATCGCGGCATCTTCATTCCGGGGCCTGTGGTCGAAGGCGCATCGGCAGGCGTGTGGCTGGTGGCGCTGGTGCTGTTGGCTGCCTTCATTGGCGCGGTTGTGCTGGGCTGGACACGCGGATGGCTGACGCTGGCGCGCTTCGGTGGGCTGCTCGTTGGCTTGCTGGTCGCAGTTTTTGGCCTGTTTGTGTTGTCGGGTGCTACGGTCAGCATCAGCGCGCCGGAGCTTGCCGGGTTCAACATCCGTGGCGGCTATTCGCTGACGCCGGAATTTGCCGCACTGCTGGTTGGCCTCGTGGTGAAATTCTCCGCCTCGATTGCCGAGATCGTGCGCGCCGGCATCCTGTCGGTGAAGCAGGGGCAGTGGGAGGCCGGGCGCTCGCTTGGCCTCAGCAACGGGCAGATCATGCGGATGATCGTGCTGCCGCAGGCGCTGCGCGTGATCACGCCGCTGACGACGTCCAACTATCTCGACCTCGCCAAGGATTCGAGCCTCGCGGTCGCCATCGGCTATCCCGATCTCGTCAGCATTTCCAACACGACGGCGAACACGACCGGCCAGGCGTTTGAGGCGCTGACCATTCTGGTCGTCGTCTATGTGATCCTGAACGTCTCGGTGTCGATCCTGATGAACCGCTACAATCAGCGCGTCGCGATGCGCGGAGGACGCCCGGCATGAGCGATATCTCTCTCGATGTGGCCGAAGTGGTCGAGCCGCCGCATAGCTCAAACACGCTGTTTTCGCGGCTTGCTGCCGGATTGTTCGGCAGCAAGCTGAACACCGCGATCACGCTGGCGGTGACGGCGTTTCTGGTGTTCGTCGCGCCGCCCTTCCTGCGCTGGGCGCTGGTCGATGCGACCTGGGCCGGAACGGCGCAGGATTGCGCCGCCAATGCCGGGGCCTGCTGGGCCTTTATCGGCAACAAGCTGCGCTTCATCCTGTTCGGGTTTTATCCGGGGGAGCTGCAATGGCGGCCAGCGCTGGTTGTCGTGCTGCTGCTCGGGCTGGTCGCGGCCAGCGCGTGGCCGGCGGCATGGCGGCGCGAGCTGCTGATCGCCTGGCCCATCGTGATCGGGCTCTGCCTGCTGTTGATGACCGGTGCCATCGGGGGCACAGCGGTGTCGTCCAACCAGTGGGGCGGCCTGCCGATCACCCTGCTGGTGTGGACCGTGTGCTTTGCCATCGCGACGCCGCTGGCGGTGCTGCTGGCTCTGGCGCGACGCTCGACCATGGGTGGGCTGCGCACGCTGGCGATCACCTATATCGAGGTGATGCGGGCGACGCCGATGGTGGCGATCCTCTACATTGCCATGCTGATCCTGCCGATGGCGCTGCCGTCGGAATTTGTCATCGACAAGATGTACCGCGCAGCGATCATGATCACGCTGTTCTGGGCAGCCTATATTGCCGAGGTGGTGCGCGGCGGGCTTCAGACGATCCCGTCCGGGCAATATGAGGCGGCGACTGCGCTCGGCATCGGCTACTGGCGCTCGATGCAGTTGGTGATCCTGCCACAGGCTTTGCGCGTGGTCATCCCCGGCATGGTCAACCTCGCCATCGGCTTTCTACTTGCGACCTCGCTGCTGGCTGTCATCGGCGTGTTTGACCTCCTGAACGCCGCCAAGGCTGCGGCGACCGACCCGCAATGGCTCGGCTTCTATGACGAGTCCTACCTGTTCGTGGCATCGATCTACTTCGTGCTGTGTCTGACAGGCTCACGATACAGCCAGTGGCTGGAGCGGCGGCTCAACCGCTCGGTGCGCAGTTGATCCTGGCGGATGAATTTTCGCCAAGCTGGGTAAACTTTGGGAGATCGTTCGTCCCCATCTCCGGTGCGACCGGGCAGAGTGCAAATGCCGGTGGTTGATTTCCTCCCATTTCACTCACTGGTTTCTCTGGAGGTTTGAACTTGGCCGGGTCGCTAGACCCGGCTTTTTTCGTTGCCGGTTCTGTTTACTGACAATTTCGTCGTCGGCCTGTCGGAAATCGGCCATATGGTGCGTCCTTGGTGCGAGAGCAGCAAGCGAAGGGAGCCACTCATGACCAGCAACGGCAAATTCTTCTGGTACGACCTGATGACACCAGACGTTCCTGGCGCAATCGCGTTTTACAAGGCAGTGGTGGGCTGGAACGCCACGCCGTTTGGCGGCAACGAGCTTGGCTATCACGTGCTTCTGGCAGGCCAGACCGGCGTGGGTGGCGCAATGCCCTTGCCGAACGCGGAGCAGCCGCCAGCCTGGCTCGGTTACATCAAGACGAACGATGTCGACGGCGCAGTGCATGATGCCGTGCATCATGGCGGACAGGTGCTGAACGCGCCAATGGATATTCCCGGTGATGTCGGGCGTTTTGCGGTGCTGGCCGACCCCACTGGTGCGGCCTATGTCGTGATGAAGCCCAACGGCCCGGACTATCCGTCAATGCCGCCGATGACGCCTGGCCATATCGGCTGGAACGAATATATCGGCGATGATGCGCAAAAAGCCTTCACTTACTACGCCAAGCTCTATGGCTGGACGCAGGGCGACGGCGTCGACATGGGCGAGATGGGCATCTACCAGCTGGTGAACCATGACGGCGAGCTGCATGCAGGGATGATGAACCGCCCGCCCTACATCCCTGTGTCGCATTGGGGCTTCTACTTTGCGGTGGAAGGCATCGAGGCGGCGAAGCAGCGCGTGCTCGACAATGGCGGCACGATCACCATGGAGCCGATGGAGGTGCCGGGCAACCAGTGGGTGATTTCGGCGCAAGACCCGCAAGGGGCGCATTTCGGTCTGGTGAGCGACACGAAGTGAGTGCTACACCTCCCTCACCGAGGGAGGATCCATGTTCTCGAAGATACTGATCGCTAATCGCGGCGAGATCGCCTGCCGCGTCATCAAGACGGCGCGGCGCTTGGGTGTGAAGACCGTCGCTGTCTATTCGGACGCGGATGCGGCCTCCATGCATGTCGCGATGGCTGACGAGGCCGTGCATATTGGCGGCTCGCCGGTGGCGGAGAGCTATCTGCGCGGCGACCGGATCATCGCGGCGGCCAAAGCGACGGGCGTCGAGGGCATTCATCCCGGATACGGCTTCCTCTCGGAGAACCCGAACTTCGTCGACCAGGTGGTTGATGCAGGACTCATTTTCATCGGCCCGTCAGCAGCGTCGATCCGCGCCATGGGCCTGAAGGACGCGGCCAAGAGGCTGATGGAAAAGGCCGGCGTGCCTGTCGTGCCGGGCTATCATGGGGAGCAACAGGGTTTCGTTCTGCTGGCCGGCAAGGCGCATGATGTGGGCTATCCGATCCTGATCAAGGCGCGCGCAGGCGGCGGCGGCAAGGGTATGCGCCGTGTCGACCATCCCGATGATTTTGAAGCAGCGCTGAACGGCGCCAAGCGCGAGGCGAAGTCGTCGTTCGGCGATGAGGCGGTGCTGATCGAAAAGTATATCGAGAAGCCGCGGCACATCGAGG
>CAYZQP010000047.1:0-17827 GCA_964480545.1 uncultured Mesorhizobium sp.
TAGGTGCCGCGCGCGCCGAGCGCACGAGCCTTCAGCACATCCTGGCCGGAGCGGATGCCGCCATCCATATGCACCTCGATCTTGTCGCCGACCTCGCGCACGATCCGAGGCAGCATAGAGATCGATGACTTCGCGCCGTCGAGCTGTCGTCCGCCATGGTTGGAGACGATGATCGCGTCGGCACCGCTGTTGACCGCCGTCGCGGCGTCCTCCTCGTCGAGTATGCCTTTCAGGATCAGCTTGCCGCCCCAACGGTCCTTGATGCGCTTCACCGCATCCCAGTCCAGTGCCGGGTCGAACTGGTTGTGGGTCCACTCAACCAGCGACTTCACCGAGGAAACATTTTTGGCGTGCCCGACAATATTGCCGAAATCGCGCCGCCTGGTGCCAGCCATTTTCAGTGCCCAGGGCAGCTTCTTCGCAAGGTCCCAGGCATTGGCCGGGGTCGACCAGGGCATCGTGCCGAGCCGGTTCTTCAGGTCCTTGTGGCGCTGGCCGAGGATCTGCAGGTCGAGCGTCAGCACCAGGGCGGAGCAGCCGGCCTTTTTCGAGCGGTCGATCAGGCCGTTTGAGAATTCCTGATCCTTCATCACATAGAGCTGGAACCAGAAGGGTGCGCTGGTGTGTTCGGCAATGTCCTCGATCGAGCAGATCGACATGGTCGAGAGCGTGAAGGGAATGCCGGCTTTCTCCGCGGCGCGCGCTGCAAGGATCTCGCCGTCGGCGTGCTGCATGCCAGTGGAGCCTGTCGGGGCAATCGCAACCGGCATCGAGACGGGCGTATCGATCATGGTGGACTTCAGCGTGCGGTTGCGCATGTCGACGGCGACGCGCTGGCGCAGCTTGATCTTCTGGAAATCCTCCTCGTTGGCGTGATAGGTGGTTTCAGTCCACGAGCCGGAATCGGCGTAATCGTAGAACATCTTTGGCACGCGCCGCTTTGCCAGCGCCTGCAGATCGGCAATGCAGGTAATCGGTGCGGCCATGGTGATCCTCCAGTTGTCTCGGATTTTTTATCGCACCTGCCGCAGGAAAATCGACAGGCTTTTTCGGTCGGTGGCGTGTCAGGGCATCAACTGGCCGCCGTTTACCTCGATAACCTGACCGTTCACATAGCCGGAGAGCATTTGCGAGGAGAGGAACAGGTAGGCGCCGACGCATTCTTCGGATGACCCTGCCCGCCCGGCGGGTATTGTACCGACGATCGCGTTCATCTGGGCGTCTGTGGTGTAGCGCTCATGGAAAGGCGTCAGGATCGTGCCGGGGGCGACCGCGTTGACCCTCACGTTGAAGGGGACGAATTCCTTCGCCATGCCTCTTGTGACGTTCGAGACGAAGGATTTTGAGGAGCCATAGATGCCGGCACCATTGCCTGCGCCGTTGCGGGCGGCGATTGACGAGGTGTTGATAACGAAGCCCCCATTCGCCTTCAAAAAGGGCAGGGCGGCCTGCGTGGCGATGATGACCGAACGGGCGTTCAGATCCATGACCTTGTCATAGTGCTCGTCGGTCATGTCAGCATAATTGACGCGGGCAATCATCGCGCCGGCGTTGTTGACCAGACCATCCAGCCCGCCGAAATGTGCGGCAGTCTCCTCGACCACGCGACGGACATCGGCGGATTTCGAGAAATCGCCCTTTACGAGAAAGACTTCGCCGCCTGCGGCGCGCACCCGCTCTGCCACCGCCGCAGCCTGATCCGGGCTTGAGTTGTAGTGGAGTGCCACCTTGCAGCGCTGCGCGGCATAGGCTTCGACCAGGGCGGCCCCGATGCCTGTAGAGCCGCCGGTGACAAGCACGATCTTGCCCGCAAGGTCCGGGATAGCCAGTTCGTTCAACACACTTTCCTCCAACGCGCTGCCGCATACAACAAGGGCGGCAGGTTGTCCCGCCGCCCCGTCAAGGTCAATGCTATTTGTCTGACTTATCTCAGAGGACAACCACTTTCGCGCCGACCGGCACGCGACGGTAGAGATCGATCACATGCTCGTTGACCATGCGGATGCAGCCGTTTGAGGCGGCTGTGCCGATGGTCCAGGGCTCGGTCGTTCCGTGGATGCGGTACAACGTGTCGTAGCCGCCCTGGAACAGGTAGAGCGCGCGCGCGCCGAGCGGGTTGCCCGGGCCACCTGCCATCCCGTCCGCGTATTTCGCGTATTTTTCGGGCTGACGGGCAATCATCTCGTCGGTCGGGCGCCAGGACGGCCACTCCTTCTTGGCGCCGACCACTGCCGACCCCTGGAACTCAAGTCCGGCGCGTCCGACGCCGACACCGTAGCGCCGCGCCGTGCCCCTGCCTGTGACGAGGTAAAGGAAGCGGCGGCGCGGCTCGACGACGATAGTGCCTGGCGCATAGCGCGCGCTGTAGCTCACCGTCTGCGGCATGAATTTCGGGTCCAGCTTGAACGACCTGCGCTTCGTCTGGCGTTGCGTCTGCTTGCGCGGACGCTGACGTTGCGGCTTCCTTGGCCGTTCTTCCTGAGCCTCTGCCACCTGTGGCGCGATCAACAGCGCGGCAAGGCCGGCAAGCAAATTTCTGCGGTTCAACATTCGTGACATTCCCCCATCACACCAAACCAGTACCACGCACAACGATGCGAGAGCGCCCAGGAACGCGATCGTAGAGATCGATGATGTCCTGGTTCATCATGCGCACACAACCACTCGAGACCGCCTTCCCGATGGTCCAGTATTCGGGCGAGCCGTGGACACGGTAGAGTGTGTCCTCGCCATTCTGGAAGATGTAAAGCGCACGCGCACCTAACGGGTTCGTGAGGCCGGGATCCTGGCCTCCATTGCGTATGCTGTACTTCTCCAGTTCGGGCTGGCGCGCCACCATTTCGTCCGGCGGCGTCCAGCGCGGCCAACGCCGCTTGTACTGGATGACGCCCTCGCCCGCCCAGGTGAAACCCTGACGACCGAGGCCGACGCCGTAGCGCATTGCCATCCCGCCCTCCATTACCAAATAGAGGTAGAAGGCGGAGGTGTCGACCACAATCGTACCGGGTGTTTCGCCGGTCGGATCCTCGACCATCCGGCGATAGAATTTTGCCGGAACCTTCTTGAGATCAACCGCCGGGATCGGGAAATCCTCCTGCGGCATTGGCCCGTACATCGACAGATATTGCGGGTCGGCGGATGGCTCGGGCGGCGGCGGCCTGAGCATCTGCGGCGTTTCGATGGTTCGGCTACAGGCCTGAAGGGTAAGTGCCCCGCCTGTGATGCCGAGGCCGACGAGGAATCGCCGGCGCGTTGAAGTCGGTTTCATGTCCTGATGCTTTCCTGACGTGCGCAGCGAAGCGCACTACGTGATGTTCACCGCAACGATTGCGGTGGCGAAACTCACGTGTAGCGTCGGGGTGGTGGCAGCAGGATCGGAACATAGGCCGAAGCCTTGCCCGACGAGAGCGTGAGGGGGGTCGACAGATCGGGCGCGCCCATCCACGGGATCGAATCCGATGGCGGCTGGGCTTTGGTTGCCTCATAGCATTCCGGCGGGTTCGGCTGAACCTCGCCAGATCTGGCGTTCTCGATGGTCGCCGACAGGTCGGGAGTCTGGGCCTTCGACAGCATCAGCTTCGTGCATTTGCCATGGACAGGCGCGGTCATTGCGGTGGCGCTGCCAGCCGTCACGAATGCGACGGCAAGAGCAGCCACGAGCAGCTTGAGCAGGACAATGAGGATGGCCGGCGCTGTCCGGGTCATTTCCTGTCCGCCCGATAGGTGTCTGCAAGGGCTGCGTCCGGCCGACTGACCGGCACTTTCGTGCGCGACGTCAGTTTCGACAGCGAGTCCTCGCCGCGGTTCTGGAGCAGTTCGCGGAAGCTCGCATGCATGCCGCCATCCGAATAGCGGGCGCTGAATGCCGGGGCTGAAGCCGAAAGCGTGGATGCGGCCTGAAGGTCGCTCGCAGTTTTTGCCGCCACCTGGGGAGGCGTGTCGGTTTTGATGGGCGGGCAGGCGGCCAGCGGATCGGTCGGGTTTCCACCTTCGAACTCCGCGCCGAACACGTAGCGCTTGCCGCAATAGGAAACTTTCGGCTGGGTGCGCGTCATCTCGAAGAGGTCGTAGCCCTTCTTCAGATCGGTCCAGAACTCGTAGTTGGGATTGCCCTGAACGCGGGCCATCTTCTGCGCTGTCATGCGGAAGGGGAATGCCTGAACCTGAAAGGCCTGCTGCCCGCCGGCAAGCGCCTCGCGCGCAAGCGCATAGATTTCCGACACGCCATCGTCGGTAACGGCATAGCAGCCGGATGACGAGCAGGCGCCATGCACCATAAGCGCCTCACCTGTGTAGCCGAGCGCCTGTTCGAGGCGGTTCGGGAAGCCGAGGTTGAAGGACAGGTGGTATTGCGACCTCGGATTCAGCTGACTGGCACTGACATGGTAGAAGCCTTCCGGTGCCTGGCGGTCGCCGGATTTCTTCTTCGGGCCCAGTTGCCCGGACCAACGGCACATCGGATAGGTCTTGAGCAAGGCATAGCGGCCGGAGCGATCACGCTTCCAGACCTCGAGTTCGCTCTCCTGCTTGAAAATGCGGATGAGGATCGGGCCGCGCGCCTGCATGCCCTTGGCGCTCATCTGCCCGGTCAGCCGGGCAGGGATGGGCTGCGTGCCTCTGGCGTCAATGTCGAGCGTGCTCTGCACGCATCCGGCCACCAGGAATGGCAGGGTCAGCGCAGACAGCAATGTGGCAAGACGACGGGACACGGGCGCGGTTCTTCCAACCAGATCAATCGCTTTGTCGATTATCATGATTAAGGTTTGGTTCACTTCACGACATTGTAAGGCGGCAGAAGTTTGACCGCAGGCTGAACTTGTCAGGCGATGGATGGCTGGAGGCGTGCACGATCGCGTGTGAGGATATAGATCATTACGCCGACATTGATCAGGTTCCAGACTATGCCGTTGATGAAGGCGGCGGCGTACGAGCCGGTGAGGTCGTAAATCCAGCCGCCGGCCAGACCGCCCACCGCCATGCCGATAATCGTGGCGGTGATGACCAGGCCGATGCGGCGGCCAGCTTCGGCGGCTGGCAGATACTCGCGCACGATGATGGCGTAGGCGGGCACGATGCCGCCCTGGCTCAGGCCGAAGATCAGCGAAACAATGTAGAGCGAGGCGAGGCCGTCGAAGGGGATGTAGGCCAGCAGCGCTGCACCCTGAAGCACCGAGCCGATGAGTAGTGTGCGGATGCCGCCAATCTTGTCGGCGAGGAAGCCGGAACCGATGCGGCTGATGACGCCGGCAGCCAGCATGATCGACAGCATTTCGGAGCCGCGCGCGACGCCATAGCCGAGGTCCATACAATAGGCGACGATGTGGACCTGCGGCATTGACATTGCCATGCAGCAGCCGAAGCCGGCGAGGACCAGCAGCGCCTGCAGTTGACGCGGCGTGAGCGAGAGTTCGCGGCGATTGATGGTGGCAGTCTGGTCCGCAATTGTGTGGCTGATGTTGCGCCGGAGCATCAGCACCAGCGGGATCATCACCAGCGAAAACACCCCGATGACGAGATAGACTTCGCGCCAGCCGTAGGGTGTGAGGAAATGCGGAATGATCGCCGGCCAGACCGCGCCTGCGAAATAGTTGCCCGACGCGGCTATGGTGACCGCCAGCCCGCGCCGCTTGCGGAACCAGTGCGAGATATCGGCCATCAGGCCAGAGAACATGGCGGCCGAGCCGAGGCCGACCAGTACGCCCTGGCCCAGCGTATAGACCGCGATGTTGGGTGCTTTGGCTGCGATGAGGAACCCGGCAATCAGCGCCAGCACGCTGATGAGGGCGGGGCGCCAATATCCCCAGGCGTCGATGGCGCGGCCAAACAGCACCGAGCCAATCGCAAAACATATCATCAGCACGAAATAGGGGAAGGATGCGCCGGTGCGGCTGACACCAAACTCGGCCTGGACCGAGGGCATGACCACGACGATCACCCACATGCCGGCACAACCAATGGTCGCCAGCAGCACCGAGATGGCGAGGCGGGTCCAGGCGTAGCTGCCGTCAATTTCGGAGATTGGCATGGCTGATCCAATGGATTGCGCCAGAGGCCAGGGGAAGCGCCAGGGCCGGGGAAGGGCAGGGCCAGGGTTCGGGACTTGGGTTCCTCGCCCCTTTGGGGAGAGGTGGTTTGCGTCAGCAAACCGGAGAGGGGTTGTTTGGCGGGTTCCTGAGCCCTCACCGTCTCGCTTCGCGCGACACCTCTCCCCAGAGGGGAGAGGAACCAAGTCCTGAAGCCACCAATTGCTCTCGCCCCTTGTCTCCGCTAACGACACCCCCATGCAACTTGCGATCACATTGCTTGCCCCCGAGGGTGCAGACTACGCCGCCAGCGATCTCGGATTTCTGCTGCACAAGCATCCGGGACATCTGCATCTGCGCGAGACCGCGGCGGGCAAGGTGTCGATCTTCTTCACCGAGCAAGGCGAGGCGCGCGCCACCTGCGTGCTCTATCTCGACGTTGATCCGGTGGCGCTGGTGCGCGGGCGCTCGCCGCAAGCCGAAGGTCTGCTGGAGCAATATGTGAACGACCGCGCCTATGTGGCGAACTCATTCCTGTCGGTGGCGATGTCGCGCGCGCTCGGGCAATCCATGTCGGGCAAGTCCAAGGACCGGCAGGATCTGGCAGACCGGGACTTGCCGTTTGAGCTTACGGTGACGCCGGTGGCCTCGAAGGGCGGGGAGGAACTGGCCAAGGGGCTGTTCGAGCCGCTCGGCTATTCGGTTGAGTGGACGCCGCTGGCGAGTTCCTATGACACCGGTCTGGCAACGCTGAAGATATCCGCCAGGGTTCGGCTGAGCACGCTGCTGACCCATGCCTATGTTTTGATCCCGGTGCTCGACAATGCCAAGCACTACTGGATCGGCGAGGACGAGATGGAGAGGCTGCTCGCCAAGGGCGAGGGCTGGCTGGCTGCGCATCCGCTGCGCGATGTGATCGTCAAGCGTTCGCTCAAATACCGTCACGTTCTGGCGCAGCGCGCCATCGAGCGGCTGACCGAGGGCGTGGTGGTCGAGGAGGTTGAAGAGACCGAAGCGAAGCGCGAGGCGGGCGAGGCCGAGCTGGAGGCTCCGATCCGGCTGCATGACCTGCGCCTCGATACGGTAGCCGACATGCTGAAGCTGAAAGGCGTGACCTCCGTGCTCGACCTCGGCTGCGGCGAGGGGAAGCTGATCCGGCGACTGATCCCCGAGCGGAACCTGAAGCGCATTGTCGGCGTCGATCCGTCGGTGCGGGTGCTGGAGGTGGCGGCGCGGCGGCTGCATCTGGACGAAGCGGGTGCGGCCAAACGCGAGCGCGTACAGTTGCAGATGGGCTCGCTGACCTATGGCGACCGGCGCTGGCAGGGTTTTGATGCGGCGACGCTGGTGGAGGTGATCGAGCATATCGAGCCGTCGCGGCTGTCGTCGCTGGAGCTGTCGCTGTTTGGTGATGCGCGGCCGGGGCTGGTGATCGTGACCACGCCAAACGTGGAATACAACGCGCTGTTCGAGGGCATGGCACCGGGTACGATGCGGCACGCGGACCACCGCTTTGAATGGACCCGCGCGGAGTTCGCGGACTGGGCGGCACGGGTGTGCGCGGCGCATCGCTATACGGTCGAGATCTGGCCGCTCGGGCCGGTGGACGAGCAGCTTGGAGGGCCGTCGCAGATGGCGGTGTTCGAGCGTGGCGGCAAGGCTGCGGAGGTGGCAGCGTGATGGCTGTGCTTGAATTCGGTCGACCCCCACTCCGGTTTGCTTCGCAAACCACCTCTCCCCCGATTGCGGGGGGAGAGGAAGGGAGCCAGGTTTTGCAGGTTCGCGCCTTTCCTCTACCCCGTCGATCGGGGGAGAGGTGGACCGGCGTAGCCGGGACGGAGTGGGGGTCGAGTGACTGCCCTGATACGGATGGAGATATTCCATGAAAATCTCCATTCCGGATTTTGCGCTGGTGTGCCTGATGGGCGCGAGCGGATCGGGTAAGTCGTCATTCGCGCGCAAGCATTTTCTTGAGACCGAGATCGTGTCGTCGGACCGCTGCCGCGCGCTGGTGTCGGATGACGAGACGGATCAGTCGGCGACGGGCGATGCGTTTGACCTTTTGAGGCACACGGTCGGCCTGCGGCTGAAGCGGCGCAAGCTGACAGTGGTCGATGCGACCTCGGTGAAAAGGGAAGATCGAGCGCAACTGGTGAAGCTGGCGCGGCAGTATCACGCGCTGCCGGTGGCGCTGGCCTTTAACGTTGACCCGGACATTTCAATCGAGCGCAACAAGACGCGCGAAGACCGGCAGTTTGGTGCGGGCGTGGTGCTGAACCATACGCGCGAGCTTCGGCGCGGTTTGCGCGGCTTGCAGAAGGAAGGGTTCCGGCAGGTTCAGATATTCAACTCGCCGGAGCAGATGGATGCCGCCGAAATCACACGCGAGCCGCTGTGGACCGACCGCCGTGGCGATCATGGGCCGTTCGACATTATTGGTGACGTGCATGGCTGCTTTGATGAACTGGTCGCACTGCTTGGCAAGCTTGGCTATGTGATCGACGCGTATGATCCCGATGGCGAGGCGCTGATCGGCGCCCGGCATCCGGAGGGGCGACGCGCCTTTTTCGTTGGCGATCTGACAGATCGCGGGCCGAAAAACGTGCTGGCACTACGGCTGGTCATGGGCATGTGCGCGGAAGGCTCGGCGGAGTGCGTGATGGGCAATCACGACAACAAGCTGGCGCGCTGGCTGTCGGGGCGTGAGGTGAAGCTTGCGCACGGACTGCAGATGACGGTGGACGAGCTCAATGAGCGCTCACCGGAGTTTCGCAAGCAGGCGCACAAGTTCCTCGACGGGCTGCGCTCGCATGGCTGGCTGGACGACGGCAAGCTGGTCGTCGCGCATGCAGGCCTGAAGGAAGACATGCACGGGCGCGGCTCTGGCGAGGTGCGCTCGTTTGCGATGTATGGCGACACGACCGGCGAGGTGGACGAGTTCGGGCTGCCGGTGCGGCTGCCCTGGGCGCGCGACTATCGCGGCCGTGCGGCGGTGATCTACGGGCATACGCCGACGCGTGATGCCGAGTGGCTGAACAACACGCTGTGCATCGACACCGGTTGCGTGTTCGGTGGCAAGCTGACGGCGTTGCGCTGGCCCGAGCGCGAGATCGTGGAGGTGCCGGCTCTCACCCAATATGCGGTGCCCGCGCGGCCGCTGGATGCGGTCGATGCCGGCGGACGCACCGCGCAGCAGGGCAATGACCGGCTGCTCTACTTCGACGATTATGCGCAGAAGCTGAGGGTCGAAACGCGGTTCCAGTCGACCGTGCTGATCCCGGAGGAGAACGCGCTGGCGGCGCTTGAGATCATGAGCCGCTACGGCTCAGATCCGCGCTGGATGATCCATCTGCCGCCGACCATGGCAGCGTCGGCGACCGCGCCGGACGGGCCGTTCCTGGAGCATCCGCAACAGGCGATGGATTTCTTCGTCGAGGCCGGCGTCACCGATCTGGTGGCCGAGGAAAAGCACATGGGTTCGCGCGCGCTGCTGGTGGTGGCGCGCAATGCGGCGGCAGCGCAGAGACGCTTCGGTGTGGAGGATGGCAAGGCTGGCGTGATCTACACGCGCACCGGGCGGCCATTCTTCAATGACGAGGCGATGGAGGCGGCGATCATCGCGCGGATCGGGGCTGCGGCTGGCCGCGCCGGGCTATGGGACGAGCTTGCTACCGACTGGCTGTTGCTGGATGCGGAACTCATGCCGTGGTCGGCCAAGGCGCAGGTGTTACTTCAGAAGCAGTATCGACCGACGGCAGATGCGGCCTATCACTCAGCGGATGCGCTGCTTGCGGCTTTGGCACAGGCCGATGGGATCGAAGGGCTGGACGAACTGCGGGCGCAGGCCGGACAGCGGCGCAAGAATGCCGAGCGGATGAACGCGACCATCGACGGCTATTGCTGGGATGCACCGGGCGTCGAGGAGTATCGCATTGCGCCGTTCCATCTCCTGGCGGCAGAGGGCCGGGTGTTTTCCGACGCGACGCATAGCTGGCACATGGAGACATTGCACCGGTTGTGCGAAGGCGAGCCGATCCTGAAGGCAACCGCGTGGCGGCGCTTCGACGCCTCAAACGAGGCCGACCGGCGAGCAATCATCGACTGGTGGCTGGAGCATACGGGCAAGGGCGGCGAAGGGATGGTGCTGAAGCCGCACAATTTCATTTCGCAGGTCGAGCGGCGCATGGTGCAGCCAGCGATGAAGGTGCGCGGGGCCGACTACCTGCGCATCATCTACGGGCCGGATTACGACGCGCCGGAGAATATCGAGCGGCTGCGCAAGCGCGGCCTGGGGCGCAAGATGTCGCTGGCCGAGCGCGAGTTCAAGGCGGGGCTTGAAGGGCTGCACCGCTTCGTCGAAAAGCAGCCGCTGGCGCGTGTGCACGAATGCGCGGTCGCGGTGCTGGCGCTGGAGAGCGAGCCGGTCGACCCGAGGCTTTGAAGTTGCTGGCGAACGCGAACAGCGTGGCTAAGCTGAAGCAGGGCTGAACGTGTCGCGGATGGTGCGCACGAGCGCATCTATGACCGGGCTGGCGCTCCGCGGATTGCGGCGCAGCACCACACAGGACGAGTCGATTTGCGGGAAGCCGTCAAGGCTGGTCAGTTCGCGGCAGTCGCCGGGGATAGTGCTTCTGGAGAGCGAGGCCACGGCCAGGCCCGCCGAGGCAACGCTGATCAGCCCCGAGATCGAGTCGCTCGTGTAGGCAATGCGGTAGGCAATGCCGTGCTGTTTCAGGGAGCGTATCGCAAACTCGGCGCACCAGCGGGATTCGTTGAGAACTGCGACGGGAACCGGGTTCTTCCTTTCGAGCGGGTGGCCAATCGAAACTGCCCACACGGTCGGGTCGACCGCCAGGATGTCTTCCTGCTTGCTCCCGGCGGGCTGGAAGACCAGCGCGAGGTCCAGTTCATTCCGGTCGAGTGCGGCCAGCGATCTGTCCGAAGACTCCGAGCGAACTGTCACTTCCACGCCGGCGTGACGCTGGGCGAAGGACGCCAGAGCGCGCGGCAGGACCTTTGGACCGTATTCCTCCGGAATGCCGATGCGGACGGGGCCGTTGAGCGGGCGTGACCGCAAGGTCAGGCTGGCCTCGTCGAGCAGCCCAACAATGTTGCGCGCATAGGGCAGCAGTTGCGTGCCTTGCCGGGTGAGTTCGACGCCGCGCGGCCCGCGCGTGAAGAGTGTGTCACCCACGCTGTGCTCCAGCTTGCGCAACTGCATGCTCACCGCAGACTGCGTGCGCCCCACGGTTTCAGCCGCGCGGGTGATGTTCTCCGCCTCGGCGACTGCCAGAAAGGTTCGCAGCATATCGCTGTCGAGCGGGAGAGACATGAGGACAAGCCATCAGAAATTCATATGACAGACATCATCGCTATTCGTTTGTTTGATGTCAAATCGCGCCCACAATCTCCGTTATGGAAACGGGATCGCGACGATGAAACTGATGTCATGGCTGGGCAGGCTTCTCGGCCGCGATCCAGATGCTGTGCGGCAAGCCGATGGCAGGCTGCGGTTGGACCCCGACCTTGCTGGAAGCCTCGGCGAGGCCTGGATGGAGGATGTTGGCTACTCGCGCGATGAAATCGAACGGTTGCGCGAGACGCGGCGGCTGGATCACATCAGGGAACTGCCGTCGCACACACGCGCGCGGTGCCGGTGATGCGTTGACGCGCCGCCGGTTCGCAGGCAAGGTTCGTCATGGTTTCACGTCTGGTTATTCTGCTTCTGGCGCTTCTCGTTGCCGCCCCCGCCTTTGCGGCCGGGCAGAGGGTGGCGCTGGTCATCGGGAACTCAAAGTATTCGCATGCGCCGGCGCTGCCGAACCCGGCGCGCGATGTTGAGCTGATGGCGACGACGCTGGAGCAGTCCGGCTTTGCGGTGACAAAGATTGTCGATGCGGATCGGGATGGCCTGAAGCGCGCAATGCTGCAGTTTGGCCGGACCCTGCGCGAGCAGGATATCGAGGCCGGGCTGTTTTATTATGCCGGGCATGGCGTGCAGGTGAAGGGTGAGAACTTTCTGATCCCGGTCGATGCCTCGGTGCAGAGTGAGGACGAGATCGAAATCCAGGCGGTGAATGTCAACGAGTTCCTGAACCTGATGAACTCGTCGCGCAGCAAGGTGAATATAGTCATTCTGGATGCCTGCCGCGACAACCCGTTCAAGGGCTCGACGCGCTCGCTGTCGCGCGGGCTGGCGGCGGTCGACGCGCCAAAGGGCACCTACATCGCCTATGCGACGTCGCCGGGGCAGGTTGCGCTGGACGGTGCGGGCACGAACAGCCCCTACACAACGGCATTGGTGAATGCGATGGCAGAGCCCGGCGTGCCAATCGAGCGGGTGTTCAAGAATGCGCGCTCGCAGGTGTTGGCCGCGACCTCCGACCAGCAATTGCCGTGGGAGACCAGTTCGATCACCGGCGAATTCTTCTTCAAGGCAGATGGCGCGGCGCCGGTCGTGGTTGCGCCGCAGCCTCAGCCAATGCCGCAACCTGAACCGCAGAGACAGCCTGAGCCGGAAGTGCAACGGCAGCCGGAGCCCGAACCGGAGCCCGAACCGGAGCCCGAGCAGGAGGTCGCGATGCAGGAGACGCAGCGCAGTCTGGCCGCACCGCGCTGGGGCGTATGCCGCAAGTCGCGAACAGCAGGTGGCGAGGTCTGTGCGTCGAGCGTGCTGGAGCCGCAGTTCGGCAATCGCTACGGTGTCGGCAATATGTTCGACAACAATGGTGGCACGGCGTGGGTTGAGGGCGCCAAGGGCGACGGCATCGGTCAGGGCATCGTCATCAAGTTCGACAGTCCGCGCCACGTGCGGCTTTTGTCGTTGCGCAACGGCTACAACAAGAACCGCGACATCTATACCAAGAACAACCGCGTGCGCCGTATCGTGGTGACGGACTCGGCGGGTGGTACGCATGACTATGACGACCTGCTGGATTCCGGCGAGTGGCAGCAGTTGACCATCGGCGGAGCCGGGCCGGTGACCTGGGTCGCAGTGACGATCAAGAGCGTCTATCGCGGCTCGAAATATCGCGACACGGCGATCAGCGAGCTGAGGGTGGAGTGAGGAGCTTGGGACGCTCCGGCTCAATTCCCCGCCTTGTCGAAGAGACCCCCCTCTGTCCTGCCGGACATCTCCCCCTCACGGGGGGAGATAGGCTGTCACGTCTGCTTTCGCCAATCACATGCGGTTTTGCCACAAGGCTGCAATTGCTGATCTCCCCCCGTGAGGGGGAGATGTCCGGCAGGACAGAGGGGGGTGTTAAACCGCAGCGAGCTGCGATGTTGTGGGCGATCGCCGCCCTGTTGCTCGCCACCCCCGCACATGCCGATATGCCTGACGGATTCGTCTATCTCGCGGACATAGACGCGACCATCAAACAGGACATGCGCTATGCCGGGCGCAACAATTTCACCGGCGCGATCGTGCCGGGCTATGACGCGGCGGAGTGCGTGCTGGCCGAGCCGGTGGCGCGGGCGCTGTCGAGGGTGCAGAAGGCACTGGCGGGGCAGGGGCGCGGGCTGATCGTCTATGACTGCTACCGGCCGCAGCGCGCGGTGGCGCGGTTCAACAGATGGGCCAGGGCTGGGGGTGCCGCGCGCGACAAGGAGTGGCACCCGAACGTGGCGCGCAACCGGCTGGTGGCCGAGGGCTATATCGGCGCACGCTCCGGGCATTCATCGGGCGGCACGGTTGATCTCGGGCTGACAGGTGCTGACGGCAAGGTGCTCGACATGGGCGGGCCGTTCGATCTCTTTGATCCCGTCAGCAATACAGGGGCCAGGGGGCTGAGCGCAGCCGCGCGCGCCAATCGCCAGCAGCTGGTGAAGGCGATGGCTGCCGGCGGGTTTTCCAACTACCGCCGGGAGTGGTGGCATTTCAGCTTTCGAGGCGAGCCCTTCAAGGGCCGCGCCTTCGATTTCGTTATCGAGAAGCGGTAGTTACCGCTCCAGCACGTCGCTGATTTCAGTCAACTGGGTGCGCGTACGCAGCAAGTTGAAGCCCATCGTGGCAAGGTGCGACGGGAAGAATGCGCTGGACTCGTTGCCATTCGAGATGATCCAGGGCCGAACGTCCAGCGACTGGCGCAACTGACTTTCCATGATGTCCCAGATATTGCCGAGGTTGCGCTCGACGATGATCTTGCTGAAGTCCTTGCGCACGGCCTTGAGGATGCCGTGATAGGCATAGAGCTGGCCGTAGGTCAGCCAGAAGCGGTCGTCTGCGCGCGGATCAAACCAGCCGGCATCAGACAATTCGATCTGGCCGCGCAGGATGGAAGCAGTCGAATCCATGTCGCTGGTGATACGCTCAAGGAACTGCTGGAGATTGTCGGCACGTGATTCAAAGGTGACACGGCAGGCCGCCAGGTCGTTGTTGAAGGCGCGCAGGTTGCCTACGGCCTCGCGATAGACATCCGGTGTCGGGCGGGTCGGGCCACGCAAACCGATGTACCAGGCTTCCTCATCCCATGACATTGAATTGCGGGCGTTCTGCAGGTTTGCGTCGAACTGGGTCGAGCCGCGAACGCGACCGAGCCGGTCGACCAGCTCGGTGGTGGTGCGGCGCATAACCTGGTTCATGCCAAGCTGGAAGGCAGCCTTGTTGTCCATCCAGGGCGTGTTCTTCCACGGAATGCCGAACAGACCAAGCTTGGAGGTCAGCATCGAGGGAACCCACTGGTTCTCGTTGACGTAGAAGTCGATCAGATCGGCAGAAACCTCCACGAGGGCCGAGCGTTCGCAGGTCGGAGCGCCAGCCGGTGCCGGAGCGGGGGCCGGAGTTGCCGTCCCGCTGCCGGGGGTGGTCTGGGCCTGAACCGGCGCATCCGCCGGGCGCGGCTCGCCTGCCAGCAGAGCGCCGCCGGCTGGAGGTGCGGCAGCAAGGGTCTGCTGCTTGTCAGGATAATCAGGGTCAAAGTTGCGCCAGAACTGGGTCTGGTAGAAAAACCAGGCGTAGGCGGCGATCAAGCCGAGTACACACAGGAAAACGACCGCGCGCAGTGTCAGGCTGCGGTTGGTGTACCAGCTGGCCAGCCAGATGAATGGCCACAGGAGGATGCCAACCACCCAGCCGATACCCCGGCCAATCCAGCCGAAGATGCCGACGAAGAAATTGATGATCGGATCAAGCATAGGCGCAGTTCCCCAGGTCGGTCACGCTTCAGTCTGTCAGGCCGTAGAGCTTTTCACGATACGCGGCCTTGTCAGCGAGATAGGTTGTTTTGAGCGTCTCTACAACGTTCTCGCGCCATTGCGGCGTAAGTTCCTCATAATCCTTGTAGAAACCCTGCTTGTTGAACACGTAGCGGGAGACGAAGTCCGAGCCTACGAAATCCGATATCAATCTGTTTGTCAGCCAGGCGTCGGGGTGATCCGGTTTGGCGCGGACAACCAGGAAGCGTCGCATCGGGTCAACGTCTTCCAGTCTCAGCTGGCCCAGTTGCGCAATCTCGCGCTTGGCGGCATTGAGAAAGGGGAAGGTGCCCTCGCGGTTGATCAGATCAGCATTGTTCTGGATCCAGGTTTGCAGCCAGATTTTCGTGGCGCTGGTCAGGTCGCGCTTCGGCTCCTGCTGGCGAATGATGTCGCGGATCGCCATTTCGGCGCGATGCTCGAGATAGCCGGATTTCTCGATCCAGGAGGCGCGGGGCAGTTCGAGCCGGCCGCTGGCGGCAAGAAAGCGGCAGACGCGGTCGGCATCGGTGATCGAAAGGTAGCTGACCTGCCAGGGCCGCGAGCGCTTGAAGCCGGGGGCTGTCGGGTCACCAATGACGGTGGTGACGTCCTTGTCGATGAAGATGTAGAGCCCGCCGAAATGTGATGTCCAGAAGGCATTGTGGCGGAAGATCACCTGATCGGGCACAAGCGCGTTTTCGCGAATGTCGCCGGTGATCTTCGCCAGATCGACCATGCGGGTGAGCAGCTCATTGTCGCGCCAGGCGTCGGGCTCCTGTTTCAGGCGGTCCACCATCCTGCCGAGTTCAGCGGCCTTGCCGACGACGTTTTCGGCCGACAGCACCTTGAACTCGACCTGATTGATGGAGAGCAGATCTTCGATCGTATCGACCTTGTTCACCGAGTCTTCGATCTCGCCATACATCACGTCCTTGATGGTCAGGGCATCGATGGCCCGGCTGTTCTTCGACATGAATTCGTAGAGCAGTTGGCCGGTGTTGGAGAAGGCGGTGTGCACAACCGGCAGGTCGATCTGGTCCGGTGTCAGGATGATGAAGCGCCGGTTGACCTCGTTCGGGTCGAGATAGAGCGGATCCTTTAACTCTTCGGCGATCTGCGGCGAGAAGCCCGTGCGGTCGATCTCGAACTTCTTGAGCTTGGTGGGCTTCAAGCCGAACGCCTTGAGCGCCTTGTTGTAGCGCTCGATGAGATGCGGCTCCTCAATGGGCAGCAGCCGGCCGTAAATCAGCTCGTTGCGGAGAAGGAGATCCATAATCAGCTGCCCCTTGCCAATTTGCCCCTCACCCTTACCCTCTCCCCGTGAAATGACGGGGAGAGGGGGGCGTCAGCATTGTGCAACGACTTCGACAGTTGTGCCTGACTCCGGAGGTGAAAGGCGGTTCGTGACGTCGACGTCTCCCTCTCCTTGTACTTCACGGGGAGAGGGTAAGGGTGAGGGGCAGCGCGACGGTGGCCGTGAACGGGGAGAAGGAAGATCACCACAGCCCCTTCTTCTGCAACTCCGCGACTTCCCTGGCGGCGCGCTCGCGCAGCTTCGCGTCGCGGATCAGCTTCTCGACCGCCGCGTCGTCGGACTTGTCGGAGTAGCGGAACTCGGAGTCGGCGTAGCGGTTGATCTCCTGCATGATCATTTCCATGTCGAAGGGGCCGCGTAGCTCCTCGACCATGGCTTTCTTCTCGTCGTAAGGCTTGTGCATGAAGGTCTCGGGCTTCTCGAACCACTCGTCCGGCAGCTCGATATCCATGGCGCGCATCTTGATCGCGTCGGTGACGTTCTTGATCGCCCGGCCCGTGAAGCGCGGCTCAGCCTCCTTGATCATGTGCAGATATTTGCCGACATCGGCTAACGTCTTCGGCGCGCTGTTGTCCTTCATGAAGCGATCATAGACCTTGATCAGCCCGTCCTCATGCGGCTTGTTGTGGCTCTCATAGGCGGTGTCGATGGCGCGCTTGATCTCCTGCGCGGCGTAAAGCTCGTGGTCGCCGAGGTCGATCTTGTGGTTCTTGCCGGCGAGCAGCACGAAGATGTCGATGTAATCCTCGCGGGTCTGCGGTCCGTCGACCAGCCAGCGGGCACCGGCGCGCTGGCGCAGGGCGTCGTCGACGTTTTCGGGATAATTGGAGAACATGCCGAAAGAGCAGTTGCCGCGCACAACGGTGCCGGCGCCTGAGAAGGCCGACATCAGCACGCCGGTGATTTCGTGCTGGCCGGCGGAGGCGCGGTCATCCGAGCGCTTGGCCGCGACCTGATCAATGTCGTCCACGGTGCCGAAGCCGATGGCGCGCGGGTTCAGAACGTTGTCGATGAAGGCCTTGCAGTTCTGGCCGGACTTGCCCTGGTAGGACGAGATCTGGTCAACGCCGAAATTCTCGTAATGGAACGGGTAGGCGGCGATCTGGCAGTAGCCGTTGACCATACCGGCGATCATCTGGATCAGCGTGGTCTTGCCGGTGCCGGGCGAGCCGTCACCAATGAAGGTGAAGAGGAAGCCGCCGAGCTCGACAAACGGGTTCAACTCGCGCTCGAAGTCGTAGGCCATCAGCATCTTGGACAGTTTCAGCGACTGGTATTTTGCGATGAGGTCGTCGGCAACCACATCGCAAAA
>CAYZQP010000048.1:0-14875 GCA_964480545.1 uncultured Mesorhizobium sp.
CAAGGGCTCGGCTGCCTCGCTGCAGGGCGCAGGCGCCCGCGTGAAGGTCACTGAAGTGGACCCGATTTGCGCGCTGCAGGCTGCCATGGACGGCTTTGAAGTTGTCACCCTCGAGGACGCTGCCCCGACCGCCGACATCGTGATCACCACGACCGGCAACAAGGACGTCATCACGCTTGATCACATGCGCCAGTTCAAGGACATGGCGATCATCGGCAATATCGGCCACTTCGATAACGAAATTCAGGTTGCCCAGCTGAAGAACTTCAAGTGGACCAATGTGAAGCCGCAGGTCGACATCATCAACTTCCCCGATGGCAAGCGCATGATCCTTCTCTCGGAGGGGCGTCTGCTCAACCTCGGCAACGCCACGGGCCACCCGAGCTTCGTCATGTCGGCGTCGTTCACCAACCAGACGCTGGCGCAGATCGAGCTGTTCACCAAGGGCGACAAGTACAAGAACGAAGTCTACGTGCTGCCGAAGCACCTGGATGAGAAGGTTGCCCGCCTGCACCTGGACAAGCTGGGTGCGAAGCTCACCACGCTGTCGGACGAGCAGGCCTCTTACATCGGCGTGACCCCGCAGGGTCCCTACAAGGCCGAGCACTACCGCTACTGATCTGCAGCGGATAATCTGCAAGGACAGCGCCGGCGACCAGTTCGCCGGCGCTTTTCTTTGCGCAGCGCCCGTGCAAACCTTCGCCTGAACCCCGGAGGCTCATATGAAAACGATCGTGGCAAGCTTCTTTGGAACGTTGCTGGCGCTGGCTGCAGTGGCTGCAGTGGCCTGGTTTGGCGCGCGCCACTTCATCGACCAGAGTGTCCAGAACATCTCGATCCGGCTTGAGGCCCAGCAGGCCAATTTGCAAGCCAACATCGCCGAGCGCCTCAACAACATGGTTGTGCAGGCAACCGAACGTCTCCGGCAGGTGCCTGTTGCCGCAGCCGTGCCACCAACCCCCGCGCCCGCGCCAATTCCCGCACCGCAGCCTGAGCCAGCGCCTGTCCAGCCACCAACGGCATCCGGTGCTGACATTGCCGAGCTGCTGAAGGCATTTGGAACCTGCATCGAGGACTACCAGAAGCAGAGCCAGCCGCCGGCCGAGGCAGTGCAACGCTGCATGACAGACTATGCCTGGGCGACGAGATAGCCCTGACACCAGACTTATTGGCTTGCCGCAGGTTTCGCACAAGATATTGATGCCTCGGCATTGACTCCCGTCGAATACTCGCGCCTCGCGCGAATTTTCCTTCCCGCCGATTCGCCCATTGGCTATTCTCGGGTGATTCGTGGTGCGGCCCGTGTGCGGGGTGGGGCGCGTGCCGCCAGTTAGCGGCTATGCCGAAATGGCGGAGAGGTTATTGGATGTTGGGGGAAAAGCTGCGCGTCGCGGCACGAGCCGCTCGCGATAGCATGCGGGATTCCAGGCACTGCCAGTCGCGTTGGCGGGTCTCGTCGAGGGCTTTGTTGGGAGCGACCGCGTTCAGTGGCCTGTCCATCGGCCCGGCAGCTGCCATGGATGCAGGCTCGCTGCTTGGCTTTCTGCCGCCACTTGATACGCGGGAAGTCGTACAGCTGGCGATCTTCGCAGGCGCGATGGGCGCAGCATTCTTTTCGGCAATCTATCTGATCCGCCAGAAAGCAGCCATTTCTGGCGAGAATGAAGGCCTTCGCACCCGTGTCGCCGAACTCGGTTCCGAGGTTCGACGCTATGACGCGCTGCTCAATTTCCGTGACCAGCGCATCCTGTTCTGGGCAGCAGACGCGAAGCAGGCCGATCTCGTCGGATCGCTGCCAGCTGAGTCCGGCGCGCCGGAGGAGAGAAGCGTGTTTCTGGCCTTTGGCCGCTGGCTGAACCCGCAATCTGCGGCCTTGCTTGATCAGGCCATTGTCGATCTGCGCGAAAAGCAGAGAGCTTTTGATCTCGTGGTTGAAACCCAGGCAGGCAGCCCGCTCGATGTGCAGGGGCGTCAGGGCTCTGGCTATGTACTGGTACGCTTCAGCTCGGCGCTTGGCTCACAGCAGGAACAGGCGCGTTTGCGCCTTGCCAACCAGCAGATCGCCGCCGAGCATGATGATCTTCTCGCTCTTATCGACCGCCTGGACATGCCGTTCTGGATACGTGGCGGCGACGGGCGTCTCAAATGGGTCAACAAGGCCTATGCCACCGCCGTCGAGATGCCTGACGCCGAGGCTGCGGTGCGCCATGCACGCGAACTGCTGGGCACCCAGGCGCGTGAGGATATATCGCGCCACCACCGTGGTGACTCGACCTATGCGGATCAACTCTCGACCGTCATCAAGGGCGACAGGCATGTATTGTCGGTGATTGATCACGTCGGCACCAGTGGCTCTGTCGGGCTCGGTTCGGACATCAGCGAGATTCAGGGATTGCGCGACCAGCTCAAACGCGCCGACGCCAATCACGCCGAGACCCTGAACCGGTTGACCACCGCCGTGGCGATTTTTGATTCGAACCAGAAACTGAAATTCTACAACCAGGCCTTCATGCGGCTGTGGGACCTTGATGCGGGTTTCCTCAACAGCACCCCCGACAACAACCTGCTGCTCGACCGCCTGCGCAGCCTCGGAAAGATTTCCGAGCGGCCCGACTGGCGCCGGTGGAAAGAGACGGTCCTGTCGGCCTATCGCGCGGTGCAGTCCAGCGAGGAGATGTGGCACCTCCCCGACAGCCGGACCCTGCGCGTCATCGCCAATCCGGAAGCCAATGGCGGCGTGACCTGGGTCTTTGAAAACCTGACCGAGAAGATTGATCTGGAGCTGCGCTATCACGCCGAGGTTCGCGTGCGCGGCGAGACCCTGGACAATCTGGAAGAAGGCGTTGTCGTGTTCGGCGTCGACGGCAAGATCAAGCTGTTCAACCCGGCGTTCCTGCGCCTCTGGGGGATGCAGGATTCGTCAGTCACGCTTGAAACGCATATTTCGACTGTTCGCGCCCATTGCGACACTTGCGCCAAGGACAGTCCGTGGGCCCAGCTTGTTTCGGATGTGACAGGATTTCACGAGACACGTTCTGACCGGAATGGCCAGACAGAGCTGATTGATGGGCAAATTCTGCGCTACGGGGTTATTCCGCTGCCCAACGGCCAGGTCATGATGACCTTTGTCGACGTGACAGACACCGTCAATGTCGAGCGCGCCCTGCAGGAGAAGAATGACGCACTGTTGCGCGCCGATCAGCTGAAGAACGACTTCATACAGCACGTCTCCTACGAATTGCGCTCCCCGCTGACCAATATACGTGGCTTCGCCGAACTGCTGGAAATGCCGGCTACGGGTCCGTTGAACAAGCGCCAGGGGGAGTATGTCCGCCACATTGGCGCGTCGTCACACGTGCTCTCGACGATCATCGACGACATTCTGGACCTCGCCACAGTGGACGCAGGCATCATGCGCCTGGATATCTCCGAGGTTGCTGTGAAGGCCACGATTGAGGCCGCCGCCGGGCTGGTGTCCGAGCGTATGCAGGAGCACGCGATACGCCTTAAGATCGACACCGGCAACGCGCCTCTCAGCTTCCACGGTGATGAGGTCAGGGTTCGCCAGGTGCTCTACAACCTGCTCTCCAACGCCGTGAACTATGCCCCGCCAAACAGCACCGTCATGCTGAGCTGCCGATCTCACCCCGATGGCGTAGAGTTCGCGGTGCACGATGACGGCCCGGGCATGTCGGAAGAGGTCAAGGGCGTCGTGTTCAGCCGTTTCGAATCGCGCGCCAATGGCGGCCGCCGGCGCGGCGCGGGGCTCGGACTTTCGATCGTCAAGAGCTTCGTGGAACTGCATGGCGGTACTGTGCGGATCGACAGTCTTCCAGGGGAGGGCACGACCGTAGTCTGCTTCTTCCCCTTCCCGCCAGAAGGCGGCATTCGTGAAGCTGCCGAGTAGGCAACACATGTCGCCAGCAGAATTTGAGATTGTGCTCGCCGACGAGGCTGCAACGCTCCGCCTTGGTGCCGATCTGGCGCTGGCGCTGCGCAGCGGCGACACACTGGCCCTGGCTGGCGACCTCGGCGCGGGAAAGACCACGCTTGCCCGGGCCCTGATCCGCGCCATGGCGGGCGATCCGGGCCTTGAGGTGCCAAGTCCAACCTTCACGCTGGTGCAGAGCTACGAAACCCGTTTGCCGCTGGCGCATTTCGATCTCTACCGGCTGGGCGGGGTCGACGAACTCGCGGAGCTTGGTCTCGACGCGGCAATCGAGGAAGGTGCTGCCCTGATCGAATGGCCCGAGCGGGCGCAGGGACGCTTGCCACGGGAGACTGCAACCATCACCCTTACGCACGACGGTGAAGGCCGCCGCGCGCTTATCTCCGCAAGTGGAAAGCTGGGCGAGCGCATCGGGCGCACACTGGCGATCCGGAACTTCCTGAACGAGCATGGCTGGGGCGATGCAGAGCGGCGCTACCTGCTTGGCGACGCCTCGGCACGGTCCTACGAAACCGCGCATCTGCCAGGCGAGGCCATGCGCATAATCATGAACTCGCCACCGCTGGTTCTTGGGCCGGTGGTGAAGCATGGCAAGGCCTATGCCGAGATCGCGCACAGCGCGCAGAACGTTACCGCCTTCGTGGCTATCGATCAGGCATTGCGCGACAATGGCGTCACTGTCCCGACGATCCACGCCGCTGACCTGGATGGCGGCTACCTGCTGATCGAGCATCTCGGTCAGGAGCCATTCCTTGTCGAGGGCAGGGCCGTGCCTGAGCGCTATGTTGCCGCTGCTGAATTGCTGGCCTTCATGCATGGCAAGCCATGGCCTGCCGTGGCGGTCAACGGGGCAGCACGTCACCCCATCCCGCCCTTTGATCGGGAGGCTCAGTTGATCGAGGTTGAGCTGCTGATCGACTGGTACCTGCCCTATATGACAGGTGCGCCCGCATCGGATGCCCTGCGGTCCGATTTCGACCGGCTGTGGAACGCCGCCCTGGACCGCATAGCTGGCGGGGAGACGTCTATCCTGATGCGGGACTATCACTCACCGAACATCATCTGGCGCGGTGACCGCAAGGGCCATGACCGGCTGGGCGTCATTGACTTCCAGGACGCGATGATTGGCCCGACCGCTTATGATGTGGCCTCGCTGGCCCTCGATGCGCGTGTCGACATGTCGCCGGACATCGAACGGCAGATCGTCAAGGCCTATATGGCGGCGCGCGGAGATGCACTGGATCGCCAGGCCTTCGCCCACGCCTATGCACTCATGGCAGCGCACCGGAACTCCAAGATACTCGGCGGCTTCGTGCGGCTCGACCGGCGCGATGGCAAGCCTTACTATCTCAAGCATCTGCCGCGCATTCGCGACTATGTTCGCCGGGCGCTCGCACACCCGGAACTGGCAGAACTGAAACGCTTCTATGATGACAACGGCCTGTTGAAGGAGCCCGCATGATCCCGCGCAGCGCGATGGTTCTGGCTGCCGGACTTGGCAAGCGCATGCGGCCGATCACAGACAGGATGCCCAAGCCGCTCGTACCTGTAGCCGGCAAAGCATTGCTCGACTGGGGCCTCGACAGCCTCGCTGCTGCCGGGGTCGGAAAGGCAGTGATCAATGTGCATTATCTGCCCGACCAGATCATCGAGCATGTCGCGACGCGCAGCACGCCGCGCATCGTGATCTCCGACGAGCGCGAACACCTGCTCGATTCCGCCGGTGGCATCGTCCGGTCACTGGAAGACCTCGGCGACGAGCCGTTCTACATCCTGAATGCCGACACGTTCTGGATCGATACCGCAGAAGATAATCTCCAACGTCTCGCTCTTGCATGGCGGCCGGGCGAGATGGATATTCTCATCATGATAGCGAGTCTTGATCAGGCAACCGGTCACAGCGGCAGCACGGATTTTCTGGTTGCGCCGGATGGCCGGCTGTCGCGCGCCAAAGGCGACCCCGCCGGTTTGATCTATGCAGGCGTTGCCATCGTCGATCCCGCAATCTTCGCCGGCGCATCGGCAGACCCGCATTCGCTGAACCTCTATTTTGACCGCGCGATCCAGGCTGGACGGCTCTTCGGCCTGCAACTCGATGGCAGCTGGATCACGGTGGGCACGCCCGATGCAATTGCCCCTGCCGAGACTGAGGTCGCGCGCGCCCGGGCTGCGGCCCAGGCTACAGGATGACGCCGCGGCCGCGGCCGCGCGTCCTGACCATTTCACCAGGCGCGCCGTTTCTGCCCACGCTGGCAGCAGCCATCAGGGATGGCCGGCTGATCCCGGGTTTCACGGCGGGCGACGATCCGATGGCGCTGGCCGGGGCAACAATCTTCGTGCCGACGCGCCGTGCCGCGCGCGAGCTGCGTGCCGTACTGGCCGCAACCAGCCCGGTGCGCTCGGCGATCCTGCCCACCATCAAGGCGCTTGGCGAGTTTGACGAGGGGGAGGCTGCGTTCTCGGCCACCGGCGCAGACATGCTGGCAGCAACGCCTCCTGTATCTTCCATCGACCGGCTGCTGTTGCTGGCTCCGCTTGTGCAGAAGTGGAAGGAGAACCTTCCGGACCGTCTGGCAGAGATGTTTGACGAGCCAGTGATTGTGCCCGCGTCGACCTCCGATTCAATCTGGCTGGCCCGCGACCTTGCAGCGCTGATGGATGAGGTGGAACTCGAGGGAACAAGCTGGGAAAAGCTTCGCGCGCTGATCACCGACGATCTGTCGAGCTGGTGGCAGGTGACCTTCGACTTCCTGAATATTGTCACCAAAGCATGGCCGGCCATTCTGCAGCAATACGGGCTGGCCAACCCGGCGGCGCATCGCGACGCCCTGTTGCGCGCCGAGGCGCTGCGGCTTGTGCGCAACCCTCCGGCGGGGCCGGTCATAGCAGCGGGATCCACAGGTTCTATCCCCGCAACAGCAGAGCTTCTGAAAGCCATCGCCTCGCTGCCGAACGGCGCGGTTGTCCTGCCGGGACTTGACCTGACGATGGACGATGCAACCTGGGGCCAGATCTCGGCGCTGCCGCCCGAGCCAACCGTTTACGGTCATCCCCAATACGGAATGGCGCGCCTGCTCTCCAGACTGGCCATCGGCAGGGAGGAAGTCGCCGACCTGCAGCCACCGGACGAGGTGATGGCCCACCGCGCGTGGATTGTCAGCGAGGCGCTGCGCCCTGCGGAGTCGACCGATAGCTGGATTCTGTCGCGCGGTCAGATGACCGACGCTGACATGGCTGTTGCACTGGCCAATGTCGAACTGATCGAGGCGGGCAACGAGCGCGATGAGGCCGCTGCGATTGCTGTCGCACTGCGCCACGCCATTGAGGCTCCGGGGCGAACTGCCGCACTGGTGACACCCGATCGCAAGCTTGCCCGCCGGGTAGCCACCGAACTTCTGCGCTTCGGCATCGTTGCCGATGATTCAGGCGGCACGCCGCTGGCCAACACCCTGCCGGCAACATTGCTCCGGCTGATCGTCCACTCGGTGTTCGAGCCCGGGGATCCCGTAGCAATCGTCTCGCTGCTGAAACACCCGCTGCTTCGCCTGGGGCGCACACGGGAACGCGCGCGCCGGCTGACCGAGGTCGCCGAACTCGTCGCGCTTCGCGGCGGCACAGGTCGTCCCGATATCGCAACGATTCAGTTGGCCTGCCGCGAGCGGCTGGACGGGCTGCAGAAGGCAAAGGCCAGGGGTGGCCGCACACCGCACTGGCTCGGGCGCCTTTCCCGCGACACCGATGATGCCCTGTTGCTGCTGACAGACCTAGCCCTGTCGGTATCGCCCCTCGCCGCACTCCGGGATGCTCCCGAAATCTCGCTGGGAGAAGCGGTGCGCGCTACGGTGCAGGCTCTGGAGGCAATCGGCAAGGACGACGCCGGCACGGTGGCGGGCCTGTATGATCGCGACGCAGGCACCAGGCTCATCGCATTCCTGCGCGAGCTGTCGGACGCAACCGTCGACTTTCGCCTTGCCCCGGCCGAATGGCCATCGGTCCTCACCGCACTGATGGGTGCCGAAACCGTCAAGCCGACAACTGCCAGCGATCCGCGCGTCTCCATCTGGGGCGCGCTCGAGGCCCGTCTGCAAAGCGTCGACACGCTGATCCTCGGCGGGCTCAATGAGGGCAGCTGGCCGCGCAAGCCGCAAACCGACAGGCTGATGTCACGCATCATGAAAACCGGCATCGATCTGGAGCCGCCGGAGCGCCGCATCGGCCAGGCTGCACATGACTTCCAGATGGGCATGGGCGCGCCACACGTGATCCTCACCCGCGCGGCCCGCGATGGCGATTCGCCCACGGTTCCATCGCGCTGGTTGCAACGGATCAAAGCCTTCGTCGGAGACGAACAGAACAACGCGATGCGCCGGCGAGGCGACGCTTATGTCGTAGCCGGCCGCAAGCGCGATCAACTGCCGGTCGTTGCCTTTGCCCGGCGCGCCGAGCACAATCCGCCGCTGGAATTCCGGCCAAAGAGCTTCTCCGTTACCGAGATCGAAAAGCTGCGCCGCGACCCCTATGCCGTCTATGCGCGGCGGGTGCTGCGGCTGCGGCCCATCGAGCCGTTGTTGCGCGACCCCAGCGCCGCAGAACGCGGCACGCTGTTTCACGAGATACTCAACCGCTTCAGCCGGGAAGAGCTCGATCCAGACCGGGACAAGGCGCTGCAACGGCTGCTGCAGCTGGGCCGCGACTGCTTTGACGAGGAGGCGCTGCCGGAGGATGTGGAGGCCGTCTGGTGGCCCCGGTTCCGCCGCATGGCGCGGGAGATCGTCGACTGGGAGATGGAGCGCGCGCCGCGCATAATCTCGCGCCATCCGGAGATCCGCGCGCTCCCCACACCGATTGGACGCACCGGGGTGACGCTGCATGGAGAGGCTGACCGCGTTGACATCCTCGCGCGCAGGCGTGCCGACATTATCGACTACAAGACCGGCTCCAACCCGTCGAAGGTGCAGGCCCATACGCTGGTTTCGCCACAGCTTGCGCTGGAGGCGGCCTTGCTGGAACGCGGTGCCTTCGAGGGGCTCCCCGCGCTGAAGCCTGGCGACCTTGCCTATATCCGTCTGCGTCCGAACGGTCGCGTCGAGCATGAGTCGATCCTGAAGCATCGAAAGAGCGAGAAGACCGCCGCCGACATGGGCGAGGATGCGTGGGAGCGGCTACAAAAACTGGTCAAATACTACCGCGATCCCAATGTCGGCTATGTCTCGCGCGTGATGCCCTTCAAGGAGCGCGACACTGGCGGAGACTATGACCATCTGGCGCGGGTGCTCGAATGGTCTGCCGGAGGCGCCTCCGAGGACGAGAGCGCCGAATGAAGAAGCCCCCTAACATCCCCGCAGAGACGCTGCTGCGGCAGGGGCAGGCCTCGGACCCCTCGGCGTCAGCCTGGGTCTCGGCCAATGCCGGCTCGGGCAAGACGCATGTGCTGGCGCAGCGCGTCATCCGGCTGCTGCTCGGGCGGACCGACCCGTCAAAGATCCTTTGCCTGACCTATACACGCGCCGCCGCCGCCAACATGTCGAACCGTGTCTTCGGCGAGCTCTCGAAATGGACCGCCCTGTCCGACGAGGATCTGTCGAAGAGCATTGCAACGCTTGAAGGCAAGGCTCCGGGTGCTGCAAAGCTGAAGCTGGCGCGTCAGCTCTTCAGCAAGGCACTGGAGACGCCGGGCGGCCTGAAAATCCAGACCATTCACGCCTTCTGCGAATCGATCCTGCACCAGTTCCCGCTGGAGGCGAATATCGCCGCGCATTTTCAACTGCTCGATCAGCAGATGGAGACCGCACTGTTCGCCGAGGCGCGCCGCGACATGATCAGCGGCGTCAGAAATTCAGGCGACATCGCGCTCGCGGAGGCCTTCGCGATTGTACTGGAGCGGGCCGGCGAGTCGGGGCTCGACTCCCTGCTCGGGCAGATCGTGGCACAGCGCACGAGGATGCGCGAATTCATCGACCGGCTGGACACAGGCGAGGACGAGAATGCCGCTAATCAGCCGGCTAACGTTATCCAGCTGAGGTCACCGCACGCAACGTCCGGACAAAAGCACGTCCACACCGGCCGTCTGCTTGCCCGCCGCTATCCGGCTCTCTTCGCCTCGTTTGACTTCGGTCCGCGCGACACGATCGAGAGCATCGCGGCTGCCGCATGGCCACTGCCGGGATTTGACCCCGCCGGCTTCGCGGCTTTCGCCCAGGCAGCGGAAGACGCGCTGGCCGACAAGACGGTCAAGGGCATTGTGCGCGGGCTGGGCGAGGCCTTCGAGGAATCCGAACCTGTGGCGCGCCTTCGAAAGGCCGCCCAGGGGCTGCTCAGGAAGGATGGCGAGGCCTACGCCAAGTTCGGCAAGCGCATGCTGGGGCAGATGCCGGAATCCTGGGACATCTATCTTCGGGCCGTCGAGGCGCTGCAGAAGGCCCTGGACCGGGTCGCGCTCTACCGCATGCTGGAAGGCACCGCCGCGATGGCGACCATCGCCGACACGCTGATCCATCGCTACGAGGTGCTGAAAACCAGCCGCGGCTATCTCGACTTCGCCGACCTCATCACCCGCACTGTCCGGCTTCTGTCGCGCGACGACGCGGTTTCCTGGGTCCAGTTCAAGCTGGATCGCGGCATTGACCACATCCTGCTGGATGAGGCGCAGGACACCAGCCCCGAGCAATGGCGCGTTGTTACCGAACTGGCGCGCGAGTTCTTCGCCGGCCAGGGCGCGCGCGATGTCCAGCGCACGGTCTTCGCTGTGGGTGACGAGAAGCAGTCCATCTATTCGTTCCAGGGCGCGAACCCCGAGAGCTTTGCCAATTCCGGCACGGAATTCTCCGGACTTGTTTCGGGGGCGGAACAACAGTTCCGCGAGGTGCCGCTGCATATGTCGTTCCGCTCGACAGGCGATGTCCTAAAGGCAGTCGACCTGGTGTTTGGCGACAAGCAGGTGCGGCGCGGCATGCCGCATTATGATGCGCACTCGGCCCTGCGGGAGGGCGATCCCGGCTATGTCGAGCTCTGGCCCTCGCTCGGCAAGGATTCTGACCCCGAAGAGGATGACTGGACTGTCCCCGTCGATCACCTTCAATCGCCTGCGGTCAAACTGGCCGGGCACATCACCGGCACCATTGTCGGCTGGCTCGCCAATGGCGAGATCCTCGAAGGTCAGCGCCGCCGCCTCACGCCTGGTGATATTCTGGTGCTGGTGCGCAAGCGCGATGCCTTCATGCACGCCCTGTCTAGATCATTGAAGGAAGCGGAAATTCCCGTTGCCGGGGCGGACCGGCTGAGGCTCGCCGAGCATATCGCGGTCCAGGACATGCTGGCGCTGGCCAAGTTTCTGCTGCTGGAGGATGACGACCTGTCGCTCGCAGCTGTTCTCAAGAGCCCGATCTTCGGGATCCGCGACAAGGAACTGTTCGAGATCGCCGGCCGGCGGGTCAAGGGCAAGCCCTTGTGGCGCGAGCTACGGGATCGCGCCAATGGCGACCTGATCTTTTCAAGCGTCTGGAGTGATCTGGTTCGCTGGCGAAACGAAGCGGCGTTCAAGCCGCCTTTCGAGTTTTTCTCAGGTATTCTTCAGCGCGACGGCGTGCGTGCGCGCAGCATCGCCCGGCTGGGGCAGGCCGCTGGCGACATGCTGGACGAGTTTTTGAGCTATTGCCTCGCCTTCGAACAGCCGGGCCTGCCGGGGCTGGAGGCGCTGATTGCGACGCTGGAGCTTGCGAGCCCCGAAATCCGCCGGGAGATGGACCAGAATCGCGGCGAGGTCCGCATCATGACCGTACACGCCTCGAAGGGGCTTGAAGCTCCCGTGGTCTTCCTGGTCGACCCCGGCAGCGCGCCGGTTGCGGATTCGCATTTCTCGCGCCTGCTGCCATTCAAGGGCAAGCGCGATCTGGCTGACGTCGAGGGGTTCCTCTGGAACTCCGGGGCCGACGTGAAGAACGACGTGATGCGCGGCATCACGGATGATCTGAAGGATCTCGCCGACGACGAGTATCGCCGCCTGCTCTATGTCGGCATGACGCGCGCCGAGGACCGGCTGATTGTCTGCGGATATCACGGCAGGAAGCGCCACGAGCGCAGCTGGCACGCCTGGGTTGATCGCGCACTCGGCGAGGCCGAGGGAACGACGGTCACAACGCCTGAAGATGGCCCGTTCAAGGATCTGCCGGTGCTGCGGTTTCGCTCGACCCCGTTCGATGGCAAACCGTCTGTCCCGGAGAACGACAACGCGCAGGCGCTGGAGGCAACCGTCAGCCTGCCGGCGCTGGGCAACACGCCGAGCCCCGAACAATTGCCGCGTCCGCTGACGCCGTCGGGGGCCGCGACGCTGATCGAGGTCGCGGAAGAGGCGCCCGTCGGCCTGCAATCGCCGGTGCTCGACCCGTCGGCAACGCGCTCGATGGCGGCTGCACGGGGGCAGGTCTTCCACAAACTGCTGCAGGTGCTGCCGGATATCGACCCGCAGGAGCGTCAGGCGGCTGCGCTGCGTTACCTCGCACATGCCGCAGGCGACTGGAACGAGGCGGAGCGCGATGCCGCCTGGGCGTCGGTCTCCGCGATCCTCACCAACCCGCTCTATGCGCCGATCTTCGCGCCGGGGTCGCGCGCGGAAGTCTCGCTGATGGGCACGCTGAAGGTGCGCGGCCATGACCGCATCGTGTCGGGCCAGATTGACCGCCTTGCCGTGACCGCGCGCGAGGTCCTGATCATCGATTACAAGACCAATCGCGTCGTGCCCGCCGGTCCCGCCGAGGTGGAGCCGGCCTATGTCGTGCAAATGGCGCTATATGCCGAACTGCTGGCACCCCTCTATCCCGACCACACAATCCGCGCCGCACTGCTCTACACGGAAGCTCCGACGCTGATCGAACTGCCGCCAGCGCTGCTGACCGAGGGGATGGGCTGGATTCAGGGACGTAATTGGGAGCCTGCGCCACCTTTCACCTGACAATCAGGGAGCCTTCACACCGTAAATCTTGTCGATTGCTGCTTGCGTGGCAGGCCCAAAGCTGCCGTCGATAGGGCCGTCATATACGCCCGCGTCCTTGAGTTGCTGTTGGAGTGCGCGGCGGGTTTCGATGGACCAGGCGCGAGAGTTTGACCTCATCTGGTCGCGTGAAAAGGAAGATCTACCCCGTAACGACCCAACCAGAAATGCAACTGCACGACTTGGATCCTTCTCTACCCCTCTGCCTTCATCGTAGAAAGACGCGAGGTTGCTCATTGAATCTGTATGCCCGGTAGCCGCAGCACTCTCGTACAGCTCTACTGCCTTGCCCATATCCTTCTTTACCCCATCGCCCTCGCGGTAGAGATACGCGAGGTGGTTCATTGCAAGTGGATTGCCGGCGGCTACAGCCCTTTCAAACAACTCTTTGGCCTTGCCAATATCCTTCTTTACCACATTGCCATCCCGGTAGATAACCGCGAGATTATCCATTGCAAGTGGGTTCCCGGCGGCCACAGCCTTCTCAAGCAGCTCTATTGCCTTGCCGACATCCTTCTTTACCCCGTTGCCATCCCGGTAGCTAAGCGCGAGGTTGCTCATTGCACTTGTATATCCGGCAGCCGCAGCCTTCTGATAGCTTGCTATTGCTTCAGGATATCTTTGAGCTTTTTCCAGTGCGCGACCATACTGGTAAAGGAAACGATTGGACGACGGGTACTCTTGTAGTGCCGCAAAACATGCCCTGATAGCAGCTTCGGCATCGATACGATCAAACTCAAGCCCAGGCACGATGCCATCTTTGTCATAGGGCGAAGCGGCAAGGCGATCACATTCGGTCTCGGGTGCAATCACCGGCTTCTCGAGCTCCGCCTTCGCCAGACTTGAGAATATACAAGACGGGAAGAGCTTCAGATGCTCCTCGTAAAGCTTGCGATTGCCGTTCGTCCCGATACCAGCCCAATGCGCTGCCGCATCCCGGCAAGGATCAGCCTGCGGCGCGGCAACCGGCGGTGCAGCTTGAACCTGTGGCGCTACCTGCACCTGCGGCGTCGGAGCCATTGCAACCTCTCCCGGCCGGAACTGGAACCTGCCCCTGATCTCATCGTAATAGGAGGGCCGCTGGGTGTGCCCGATGCCCGATGCCGCATCCTCGACGGAGATCTGCAACTCCTTCGCAATATCGACATGCGACATGCCGGGCTTCTCCAGCAGCGGCAGCAGGTTGCGCGTGAACACCGAGTTCGGGTTCGGATCAGTCTCGGACAGCCGGTCGAGCGCCTCCTGACCTGCGCCCGCCGACATCAGCACAAATGAGCCCGCCGGGGGCGCCATCGTGTTCAGGCCGCGCGTTCCGCCGATGCTGCGCCTCTCGTCGCAAACGGATTGTTGCGGCAGGCATCCAGAACGAAGAACGAGACCAGCGCGCCCTTCGCCTTCACGGCCTCCAGGAACTCGTCAACCACATGCGCTTCCGACCGGATCAGCCCTTCATTGCCGTCAGCGGGGACATCAACCGGCAGCAGGATGTTCTGTCCGGCGATCGCAACACCATGCCCGGCAAAGAAAAAGAAAGCGGTGTCGCCGGGGCCAATGCGATCCACGAACGACGCGAAGCGTGCATTGATCTCCCTGCGGTTCAGGTTCTCGCCCAGATCGACATCGAAACCGATCCGCTTCATCGTGTCCGAAACCGCCCGCGCATCGTTGACGGCCTTCTGCAGCTTCGGGACAGAAGTGTAGGCGTCATTGCCGATGACCAGCGCCAGCTTCTTTGCAGCAAAGCCCGGGCTCACTGCCATCAACAATATTGCCATTGCGATGAGATAGCTGCGGATCATTTGCGCGGACCTTTGATGTGTAGCCATCATAAGAAGGAACCGACAGGTCGATCAACTCGAAATCTCGTGCCAACCCGGAGGATGAGTCGAGAAATCGATCAAACAGGCAATGGCGGACAGGGAGGGATTCGAACCCTCGGT
>CAYZQP010000048.1:14885-16440 GCA_964480545.1 uncultured Mesorhizobium sp.
CGTGCGCCTTAAACCACTCGGCCACCTGTCCTTGGGTGCGCAAATCGGCTGAACAGCCTGCGCGCGGCTGATCTAGTCGATTGTGCGGCCAATGCCAAGCCTGTGATTCATTCAAACATTGCACCCTCTGGTCGAAACCCATATCAAAGGGTCAAAGCTTGGGGCTTTACTATGATACGGTTCCTGTTCCGGGTTCTCGCGACCCTGACGCTGGCTGCCGCCGTCATTCTGGCGGTGATCGACGCCACGCGCTCCGTAGCAGGCGCCAAACTGGTGCTGACGCCGATGATGGCCAGCTGGGCTGCGACCTTTCCGCAGGGGCTGGCGTCATTCCAGACCTTTGTCGAGACGAAACTGGCAGGCTGGCTCTGGGATCCGGTGGCAACGTCCATTCTGGAGCAACCCGGTTGCCTGGTCCTCGCCGCCATCGCCTTTCTGCTCTATATTGCTGCCGGACGCGCCAGACCTCCTGGCGCCGGAATCTGAGCACCTGTATCTGGGCGCCAGTATCTGGGCGCGGGCTGTAACAATCGCGTGTGCCACGCCGAATAGGGCGTGAACAACAATGAGAAGGAACAGGATATGTTCTTCCTGAGCGACATGCTGAACAAGAAGCTTCATCTGCCAACGCCTGAACAGGCGCTGCCGGGCCGCGACAAACCGCTGCTGACCTCGGCCAATCACTTCGTCTCGAAGCGCCCGCTCAAGGGGCCATACCCGGAAGGGCTTGAGCTCGCGCAGTTCGGGCTCGGCTGTTTCTGGGGTGCCGAGCGGCTGTTCTGGCAGCTTGATGGCGTCTGGGTCACTGCCGTGGGCTATGCCGGCGGCATCACACCAAACCCGACCTATCAGGAAACCTGCACCGGCCTCACCGGTCATGCCGAAGTGGTGCTCGTGGTCTATGACCCGAAGGTGATTTCCTACGACACGCTGCTGAAGATTTTCTGGGAGGCGCACGACCCGACCCAGGGCATGCGCCAGGGCAATGATGTCGGCACCACCTATCGCTCGACCATCTACACCTATGGCGACGCGCAGCTGGAGGCGGCGCGCGCATCACGTGATGCGTACGAGGCCGAGCTGAGAAAGGTCGGCATGGACAGGATCACCACCGAGATTGCGTCTGCGCCAACCTTCTACTTTGCCGAGGCCGAGCATCAGCAATACCTCGCCAAAAACCCCTACGGCTATTGCGGGTTGAAGGGCACCGGCGTTTCCTGCGCCATCCCGACCGCAGCCTGACGCAACGGCCGTCTGCCCGGCATCGGCCGATATCTACCGGTAAGACACCAGCGAACGATCATGCCCTTCCAGATGGGCATGATCGTTGAACGTCGAGAGCCGAAAACCCCGGCTCCCGGCGACCACTCTGGTGAAGCTGCCATTGGCCGTCACCCAGTTCAGGCCGATGGCGGTCTCGTCAGTCAGTCCAAGCAGCTTCTGCATCACCACCGAAATCACCCCGCCAGATGTGAACACCAGCACCTGTGCGTCGCGATCCGCTGTCTTGCCCACAGTATCCAGCGCCTTGCCGCAGCGCGCCTGATAGGCCGGC
>CAYZQP010000048.1:16450-17763 GCA_964480545.1 uncultured Mesorhizobium sp.
ATTGCCTGATCAAACAGTTCGCCAAACGCCCGGGTCGGGTTCGCCGCATCGGCGACCTTCCGCTGCAGCGCGTGCGGGTCGGCGAAGTCCGGATCGAGGCCGGTGAAAATGTCGGTGTGGTCATACTCGTTCCAGTCGGGGTCAATGATGACCGGTGGCGCGGCACCCATCGCCTCCAGCGCCGCATCACAGGTCTGGCGATGCCGCTGCATGCCGCCGCATACGGCCAGATCGGGGACAATGCCGCGCCGGCGCAACTCCTCGCCCACTGCGCGTCCCTGCCTGACGCCGAGATCGCTCAGCGCGTCATACTCGGCCTTGCCAAAACTGGCCTGACCATGCCGGATCAGATAAATCATCGCCATCGCGCGCCTCCCCGGCTCACCTTACGGTACCCGTAACCGGCTGAACAGCTTTGTCCAAGCGGTCAAGATTCCACTTGTTTTTGCGTTTCGCCGTGCCACAGTGCGGCCAAGCGATTGTGGAAATCTCTCGCGACGCCGGGGCTTGGGAGTTCAAAAGAGCCGGCAATAGCCAAAAGACAACCGACAGGGTGTGGATCAAATGAAGAAAACAGTACTCGGCCTGCTGGCCGCAACCGCAATGGCCTTCCCGGCCTTTGCGCAGGACAAGCCGGCGCTGCTCTATGATCTGGGCGGCAAGTTCGACAAGTCCTTCAACGAGGCAGCCTACAACGGCGCGGAGAAGTTCAAGGCCGAGGCCGGTGTGGAATATGTCGAATTCGAGGTCACAAATGCCTCGCAGCGCGAGCAGGCGCTGCGCCGCTTTGCCGAGGATGGCCGCAACCCGATCGTCATGACCGGCTTTTCCTGGGCTGACTCGCTGGCCAAGATCGCAGACGAGTTCCCCGAGACAAAGTTCACCATCATCGACATGGTGGTCGAGAAGCCAAACGTGAAGTCGGTCGTGTTCAAGGAGCATGAAGGTTCCTACCTGGCCGGCGTCATGGCGGCGATGGCCTCCACCTCCAAGAAGGTCGGCTTTGTCGGCGGCATGGACATTCCGCTGATCCGCAAGTTCGGCTGCGGCTATGCCGGCGGTGCCAAGGCCGCCGGTGCAACCGAGGTCATCCAGAACATGACCGGCGACACGCCGGCCGCCTGGAACGACCCGACCAAGGGCGGCGAGATCGCCAAGTCGCAGATCAGCCAGGGCGCTGACGTGGTTTACGCTGCAGCCGGCGGCACCGGCGTTGGCGTGCTGCAGGCAGCAGCGGACGGCGGCAAGCTCGGCATCGGCGTCGACTCGAACCAGAATGGCCTGATCCCCGGCAAAATCCTGACCTCGATGCT
>CAYZQP010000049.1:0-17742 GCA_964480545.1 uncultured Mesorhizobium sp.
CCGGATAGCAAATCGCCGGGCGCAGGTTGGCGAACAGCTCCATGTCCTTGCGCAGGCGCAGCAGGCCGGCCTCCGGGCGCACCTCGTAAGGCACAGCATCCCATTTCGGCCCACCAACTGCACCGAACAGCACGGCATCCGCCGCCATCGCCTTGGCCATATCGGCATCCGAGATCGCCTGGCCATGCGCGTCATAGGCCGAGCCGCCCACCAGACCCTCGTCGGTGACAAAGCCCGCGTCCATCTTCTCGTTCATCGCGGCGATGATCTTGCGCACCTCCGCCATTGCTTCCGGGCCAATGCCATCGCCAGGCAGCAGGAACAGGGAACGCGTCATGGGAGACCTCTCGCAACGGGTAAGGGATTGGGCGTCTAGCTAGCGGCTGGACCCGGTCTGCGCAAGGGAGAACACGGCCGCGCCGCATCTCCGGTGGACCTGCTCCTGAATTGAAAAACAGTTCCCATGTTTTGACGAAAGCCCGCTTGCCATGTCGGCCCGTTCACCACTATGGTTAATGAATTATGAACACCCTGACGATTGATATCCGGCGCGCTGATTCTGGCGACGCAGATGCGATTGCTGAAGTCCATCGCGCAGCATGGAATGGTGCCTATTCGGGCATTATTCCGCATAAGGCATTGATGGCTATGGTCAATCGTCGTGGCGCCCAGTGGTGGGCCAACGCGATCCGTAACGCGACGTCGATTCTCGTCATTGAAATTGGCGGCTCGATAGCCGGATACGCCACGATTGGCCGCAGCCGGGCAAAGCAGCTGAAGCCGCAGGGCGAGATTTACGAATTGTATCTGCGCCCGGAATATCAGGGCATTGGCCTCGGGTCGCGGCTGTTTGCGGCTGCACGGCAGCGGCTGGCGCAGTTCGGATTGCAGGGGCTCGTCGTCTGGGCGCTTGAAGAAAATGAAGCCGCCATGACGTTCTATGCCAATGCCGGTGGTCATGACATCGCCGAGGGCGTCGAGGTCTTCGACCAGAAGGCGCTTCGCAAGGTTGCCTTCGTCTGGGATTGAAAGCCGTAATCGGGCGTCGGGATGATCACAGCGTCCGAATTCATAGACCGTATCAAAGGCCCGATGGCCGTCGAGGGGTACCTGCCAAAAGGCAGGGTGTTCTGGCGGCAGGTTGAAGATCGCCGATTCGGCGTCCACCTCAAGATTCTCGACACAGGCGATCTCTGGATCAACCTTGACTTCCACCTGGTGACGCTGCGCCGGCAGGGCACCGGAATCTTGCCGCCGCTTGAATACACATCTGTCGTGAGCGGCTCTTTCCCAACCTATCGCCGGAGCAGGAAGGAGCCGGCCCGGTGGAATCATGATCGTGCCGAATGGCGGATCAGGAAAGAGTTTGAGATCGATCCGGTGATCGAGAAGATCATGACATTCATTCGCACAAACGGCCCGAAGCTCTTCGAATGGCCTGAAATCTATGTCCTGCCTGATCTCGGCGATCCGCCCTGGCTGAAACAGGCGGACAGCCCATGATCTCGCCTGTCGAACTCAAGGCGAAACTCGCAGGGCCCATGTCCGACATCGGCTTCAAGCTCAACCGCGGCGCTTTCTACCGATTCGAAGAGCATCGAAACTGCGGCGTGCTGCTCCGCACCAGGAAAGTCGCAAGCGGCCTTGAGCTTGCGCTGGATTTCAACATCGCCACCGGCAGGCTGCATAAAGAGCGTGACCTGCCTGGCTACGAGATATCTGTCGAGGTTGATGCCGCCTGGGTTCTTGCGCCGCATGACAGATGGAGCCCGCCCGACTGGCGCGCGGTGCGGCCCGTCGCGTGGCAGATTGCATCGCAGGCCGACATCGAGCCGGTCTGCACGAAGATCGTCGAGTTTGTCAGGATCTACAGCCCACGCTTTTTCGCCTGGATGGAAATCTCCGACCTTCCCGGATTCAGCGACCCCGAATGGGCCGGGTGATCACTCGGGAGCACCACACGCTTTCGTCCTGAAGTTATCATTTCTGAAAAATCTTTCAGGATTTTATTCACACCCCTCCACGCTGCCTCATAATGCTCCTGCCTTAACGGAGAAAGGAGACAGCGATGGACGAAGCAACAAATCAAAACGAAGACCTGCCAGACGAGAACGATCTGTATTTCCTGAAAAGCATCGTCGCGCTGCTCTTCTCGTTTGCCAGAATGGCTGACGTCGTTGCCGGTCGTTCATATCCGCTGCGCTGCTTCATTCTGTGGCTATTCCGCCGGGCGGAAGGCATCGCGAGCGAGTTGATCCTTGGCCTGCCGGCACCCGACTGGCCGCATGGCCTGCAACGCAATACGCCCGCAGATGCGCGGCTGATGGCAAAGCGCCTCCGGCGACTGGCGCGTGAAGGGCAATCGCTGCTGAGATTCATGCGCCGCTATGCGCGTGCAGACGAGCCTCGCGAGATCGAGCCGTCTGCCATCCGTGGCCACCGCATGGAGCTGTTTGTTTTGGCCGGCCGGATTCTGTCCGGTCAGTTCGCCCATGCTGCGCCGCCTCGCACGCCAATCGAGCAAGCGCCTTATCTCGCTCTGCGCTTCGACACGTTCTGAAGACGCTCCCTTAACGGCATCGCTGACTCTATTACGCCCGGAGGTTCACTTTCGGGCGCGTAACCACGTGCGGCTCGGGCTCAATTTCCGTAGAGCGTCACCACGCAGGCCCCGCCGAGCCCCAGATTGTGCTGCAGCGCGAGTTTTGCGCCGTCGACCTGCCGCGCGCCAGCGGTGCCGCGCAGCTGCTGCACCAGCTCTGTGCATTGCGCGAGGCCCGTTGCCCCGAGTGGATGGCCCTTGGAGAGCAAGCCACCGGAGGGGTTGGTGACGTAGCGCCCGCCATAGGTGTTGTCGCCATCAACGACAAACTTCTCCGCGCCGCCCTCCGGGCACAGGCCCAGTCCCTCATAGGTGATCAGTTCATTATGCGCGAAGCAGTCGTGCAGCTCGACCACGTCGAGATCCTCAGCGCCAATGCCCGCCTGCTCATAGACCGACTTCGCCGCCGCCCCGGTCATGTCGTAGCCGACGACCCGGCGCATATCCTTCGATTCAAAGCTGGACGGCGTGTCGGTCGTCATCGCCTGCGCCCGGATCCGTATCGGCGCGGCCACCCCTTTGCGCCGCGCGAACTCCTCCGAGCAGATCACCGCCGCGGCCGCGCCGCATGTCGGCGGGCAGGCCATCAGCCGGGTCATGACGCCCTCCCACAGAACCGGTGACGCCATCACCTCCTCTTCGGTCACTTCCTTGCGGAACACCGACAGCGGATTGTTGACCGCGTGGCGGCTGGCCTTGGCGCGGATCTTCGCGAAAGTCTCCAGCCTGGTGCCGTAGAGCTTCATGTGCTCCAGCCCTGCCCCACCGAAGAAGCGCAGCGCCAGCGGGATCTCGGAATTGCCGACGAGTTCATCGGCCTCCGCATTAAAATGCGTGAAGGGGCTCGGCCGGTCCGTGTAGACATCACCGAGAGCGCCGGGCCGCATCTGCTCGAAACCCACCGCCAGCGCGCAGTCGACAATGCTGTGCTCCACCGCCTGCCGGGCCAGGAACAGGGCGGTCGAGCCGGTCGAGCAGTTGTTGTTGACGTTGACCACCGGCACCCCGGACAGCCCGACATCATAGGCAACGCGCTGTCCGGCACAGCTGTCGCCATAAACGTAGCCGGCATAGACCTGCCCCATGTCGGAATAGTCGAGGCCGGAATCGGCCAGCGCCAGCCGGATCGCTTCCGGCCCGATCACATCATAGCTCGGCCCGCCCCCCGGCTTGAAGAACGGCACCATGCCGACACCGGCAACGACAATATTGGTCATGGCTCAGGCTCCCTGCTTCTCCAGAAGCACCTTGCGGATATCCGACTTCAGCACCTTGCCGACCTTGGACCGCGGCAGGTCGGCCCAGACCTCGATCTGCTTCGGCGCTTTCACCGAGCCAATCTGCCCCTTGACGAAATCGGCCAGCGCTTTCGTGTCGATCTCGCGGCCCGGGCGCGGCTGGATAACCGCCACCACGCGCTCGCCCCACTTGTCGTCTGGCAGGCCGACCACGGCGCAATCCTGAATGCCCTCGAACTGCTGCAACGCGTTCTCGACCTCAACCGAGTAGACATTGAATCCACCGGTGATGATCATGTCCTTGGCGCGGTCGACGATGTAGAGGAAATTTTCGGCGTCGAGGTAACCGATATCGCCGGTGCGGTGCCAGCCATTGACCTGCGCTTCCCTGGTCGCCGCCGGGTTCTTGTAATAGCCATCCATCACCAGCGAACCCTTGACGACGATCTCGCCGCGCTCGCCCGCAGGACGGGGATTGCCGTTCTCGTCAACAATGGCGACACGCACGAACGGGCTCGGCTTGCCGGCTGACGACAGCCGCTCGCGCGCCACCGAGCCGTCGGCATTGTAGTGATCTTTGGGGGCCATGGTGGAGATCATCATCGGCGCTTCGGTCTGGCCAAACAGCTGTGCCATCGGGCCGATGCGCTTCAGCGCCTCCTCCAGCCGCGCCGCAGAAATGGGGGCTGCGCCATACCAGAAGCATTGCAGCGACGAGAGGTCGGCGCTGTCGAGCCTGGGGTTGTCGAGCACCATGTAAATGACGGTCGGCGGCAGGAAAGCGTGGGTTACCTTGTACTCCTCGATCAGCTCGAGGAATTCGCCGACATCGGCGTGATGCATGATGACGATGCGTCCGCCGAGCGACAGAATCGGGAAGCACAAGACGCCTGCGGCATGGGTCAGCGGGGCCAGCGCCAGATAGACCGGGCGGCCTTCGAACGGATAGCTCATCAGCGTGATTGCCGTCATCGCCTCGAGGTTCACACCGGACAGGAGTACGCCCTTCGGCTTGCCGGTCGTACCGCCGGTGCCAGGAATCATCGCCACATCGTCGATCGTCTCGCGCTCGAAGAAGTCGTCGCTTGCCTTGCCGAGCCAGGCATCGAACGTCTTGGCACCGGCCACCTCGCCATCGAGGCAGATGACATGCTTCACCTTGCTCAGGTTGGGCAGGATCTTTTCCACCATCGGCGCGAAGTTCGCAGCGAAGAACAGCACCTCGCAGTCGAAAGCTTCGAGGATGAACTGGTTCTCGCTGGCCTCGTTGCGCGGGTTGATTGGGCACCACACGCAGCCGGCCCGCGAAATGCCGAACACGCAGGAAAAGGCGACGGGATCGTTGCCCGAGAGGATCGCGACCTTCGCACCCGGCTTCACCCCGGCCTTATCCAGCGCGCGGGCAAAGCGATAGGTCAGCGCCTGCACAGCAGCGTAAGACATGTCCTCGCCGTCCATGGTCAGGCACGGTCTGTCGGGTCCGAGCGACGCGCCCTTGTCGAGATAGTCGATCAAACGCATGGAAGGTCTCCGGTCAGGGGGAAGCGAGACGATGCCCTTCCCCTGGCGGGGAAGGGCTGCGGTCAAGCACTCGGGAATACGCGGACTGACTGAAATAGAGCGCGGCGGGCCGGGAGGTCTCACAACCCGCCGCGCTGCCCCGGCCCATCAGGTGTGCAGGGTCACGATCGGGTTCATCACCAGACCAAACGCCTGCAGCTGGCCGAGCAGGGCGCGGTGGCCGAAGGCCTGACAGCCCGAGGCAAAGCCAACCTTCAGCGGCGGCTGCTGAAGCAGATGGAACGCTGCATAAGCCTGCAACATGCCGGTCTGCTTGTAGTTCTGGTTGCCATGGATGACGACATGTTTGCGGCCGAGCGGACCCGACGCGTAGACCGAGTCGATAGAGGTGTTGATGCGCGGATTCTCGCGTGGCGGCATCGACGCCTGAAGCGAGGCGGCGATCTTGCCGAGTTCCTCTTCCTGCTGGGCAGGCGGCAGCGGCTTGATCTTCTCGGCAACCATCTGTGTTGTTGCGACAACGCCTTCCATCACCGGACGCGCGAGCACGCCGCCCATCGCTTTGCAGTTGGCAACGCGCGGATCATTGCGGAACCAGACAGGATGCGCGGTACCGCCCCACGGCACTGCAATCGCCGTCTCATGCTGGCCAGGAACCACGGCATCAATGCGCGCGGTTACATCCCAGGGCAGGAACTTCTTCTGCTCCATGTAGTACCATTCGGCCTTGAGGATGGTGAAGATCGTCTGTGTCGAGGCGTAGGTCGGGAAGCCCTTCCAGAACACCAGAATGTCCAGCGTATCGAGACCCGGCGTTTCCAGCGCGATGTTCGCCGCGATTTCGCCGGTCGTATACATCTGCGCAATGTTTGGCGCGAGCAACAGGCCCTTGGCGGCAAACTTGTCACCATACTCGTCGGCGCATTTCAGCACCCAGTCCTGCTCGCCGGTCGTGTCGGTGTAGTGGCAGCCGGCGGCCAGGCAGGCCTCGACCACTTCGGTGCCATACTTGATGAACGGGCCGACCATGTTGGAGACGACTTTCGCGCCCTTGAACAGCTTGGTCAGCGCAGCAACCGTGTGCTCGACTTCGACCACCTCATAGTCGGCAGTTTCGATGCCGGGGATCTTGTCGACGACCTCCTGAACCTTCTTCTTGTCGCGACCGGCCGCAATGAAGGGGATGTTGTATTCGCGCAGATACTCGCAAACGAGGCGGCCGGTATAGCCGGAGACGCCGTAAACGATGACTGGTTTTTTGGCAGCCATGATGAATTCCTCCCAGGGAAATGGATCAATGTGAATTTGCTGATCTTGGCGCGGCAGTGCTGCCGCGCCTGATATGCTGGCTTTACGTGCCCATACCGCCATCGACCGGCAGGCCGACGCCGGTGACGAACCGCGCCGCATCCGAGGCCAGGAAGACCACGGCATCGGCGACTTCAGGCTGCTCGGCCAAGCGGCCCAGCGGGGTCTGCTCGACCACGCCGCCAACAGCGGTCGGGATGTCGGGAGCAAGGCCAAGCGCAACGATATCGGTTGCCAGCGCCACACCCATCGGGTTGGCGATCAAACCGGGATAGACGCAGTTGACGCGGATGCCGGTGCCGAGCTTGCCGGCCTCCACCGCCGCGACGCGGGTCAGGCGGTCAACCGCCGACTTGGACGCCGAATAGGCCGAGATCGCGGGGAAGGCGATGGTCGCGGCGACCGAGGCAATGTTGACGATCGCGCCGCCCTTGCCGGCAGGGCCGCCGGGGCGCATGGCGCGGAATGCGTGCTTCATGCCGAGTGCTGTGCCAACCACATTGATGTTGAACATGCGCAGCATCGACTCAGCATCGATGTCATGTACAAGTGCTGTAACTTCGATGCCGGCATTGTTGACGAGAATGTCGTAGCCGCCGATCTGCTTGATGACTTCGGGAACAGCCTTTTCCCAGTCCTTGTCCTTGGTGACGTCGAGATGGACAAAGCCCACCTTGCCGCCGCCATTGCCGGAAATTTCCCTGGCTGTCGCCTTGCCGGCCTCGTCCTGAATGTCGCCGATAACAACGTCCGCACCCTCGGCAGCGAGCGCCTCGGCGATAGACTTGCCGATGGACTGCGCGCCACCGGTCACCAGAGCCTTCCGGCCCTCCAGTTTTCTGCTCATGTGTGCTCCTCCCGCACGATGTGTAACATCCGGCTCTCTGGCGGCCAGCGCAGTTTCCTCCAGCGCTTGAGACCGCAAGTTTGGGCGGCCCCGGGAACCATCAAGCAGAATTGCCAGTGCAACGTCCGGCCTTTCTATACACTTGTCAAGGAACTTTTTTGGACAAATGTATATGCCCTGTTGTCTAACTGGAAACGACGCGGTATTTATTGCCCAGGAAACGCCTTCTGGAGACGGCAATGGCGACGGTGACTTCCCTGGCCTCGAAGCGTGGCACGCCGCCCGCAGCGCGCGCCGCCAACTCGAAAGCCGACAAGGTTGGTGCCCGCCGGCTGGAACTGGCGCAGGCCACGCTGTCGACGCTGGCCGAGCTTGGCTACGCCCGCACCAGCCTGCGTGACATCGCCCAGAATTCCGAGTTTACGCATGGCGTGCTGCACTATTATTTCAACGACAAGATCGACCTGATCTGCTGCGGCGTGCGCCACTACAAGGCGCATTGCGTCACCCGTTACGACAGCGTGGTGGAGACCGCGCAGACCCGCGAGCAGCTGCTCGACGGCTTCTGCCGCAAGCTTGGCGAGACCATCACCACCGAAGCCAAGATGCACCGCCTCTGGTATGATCTGCGCTCGCAGGCGCTGTTTGAGGACGCGCTGCGCGACGACGTGAAGTTCATCGATGACAGCCTGGAAGACATGGTCTGGCGCGTTGCCAGCCGCTATGCCGAGCTCGGCAACGCCGAGGTCCGCATCTCCAGGTCAGCGCTCTACGCGGTGTTCGACGGCCTGTTCCAGAAGCACCTGCTGCGCTACCTTTCCGGCGACGACAGCGCGGTGCCGGAACTCATCGGCGAAGTGCGCAAGCTCCTGCCGATGATTGGCTAGCCACCCCTACCGCCATAGGCGCCGTCCTTGTTGCCGGCGGCCTGCCTGGCCTGCTCCAATAGATGCGCCTTGATCGCTGATATGTCTTCAGCCGGCCGGCTCTCTTGTGCCGTCACCGCAACCCAGCCATCGAGATAATGGTCCGGCGCATAGCTGTGCCCGAAGCCGAGCGGAGCCTTGTTGGCCACCATCATGTCGAGCGCCAGCTGGATCATGGTCACGAAAGGAAACCACCGCAGTTCCTGTGAAACATCCGGCCCGCGCGGCTCAGCCATCCAGTCCGGCCGCCGCCACAGATCGCGATAGTCGAAGAAGCTGATCGCATCGCTGGCATATTGGAGGTAGACGATGCGCAGGCGTCCCCAGCGCGCGTCGGGGGGCGTGGTGAACCCGTTCTGGTTCATGAAGCGGAACGCCGTGTTGTCGCCGAAATGCGGCAGCCATTGCGGCGTATCGGGATTGCGCCCTGCGGTGATCAGGCTCCAGACCGTATTGGCAAAGGGCGGGCCGCTCCACAGCGCCCCGTCAATCGGATCGCTGAGCATCTCGAACAGGTTCAGTGAATGCTCCGAGTTGAGCGAGCCCAGGCTGAGCCCGTGCAGATAGAACTTCGGACGGCTTTGCAGCGGCAGGCGGGTCCAGTGCGCGTAGATCGCGCGGAACATCGCGATGGATGTTTCGCTGTGCTGCTCGGGGCCGGCAAGAAGCGCGAGCGGGCTGCTCAGATAGGAATACTGAATAGCAACGCTGCTCACATCGCCGTCGTGCAGATACTCCACCGAATTCATCGCGGCAGCATCGACCCAGCCGGTCCCGGTCGGCGTTACAACAACCAGCACCTTGCGCTCGAACCCGCCGATCCGGATGAGTTCAGCCAGCGCCAGCTTTGCCCGGTCATCTGCCGTCTCGCCGCCGTTCAGCCCGACATAGACCCGCAGTGGATCCTTTGCTGGGCGCCCGGTAACCGCGCTGATCTGCTGCGCTGTCGGAGCACCCGCAATGTAGCGCCGCCCCATGCGTCCCAGGTCATCCCAGCGCACCAGCGACACATCACTGCCGGTTTTGTTCGGTTCGGAGGGACGCGCCTGCTCCGGCTCAACCAGGGCATCGAGGTTCTTGAGCGAGTTGTCCATCACAGCGAAGGCGGTTCGAACCAGCACATTCGAGCCGATCGACCAGAACACGGCCGCAGTCATGACAATCCCCGCAAGCAGTGCTGCGCGCGGCGGCAGCACAAATTTCGAGCGCGACGACAGGAAGCGGAACGCAAATCCGGCAGCCCGCGCGATACCGAGCAGAACCAGATAGATGGCAAGCGCAATGGCGCAGATCGTCATCGGGCTGGCACTTGCGACAGGCGGCTGGTCCATCACCGCGCGGATGCTGTTTTGCCAGTCGTTGGTCATCCACAGGCAATAGATGACCAGGCAAAGACACAGGCCCAGGATCACCGCATTCGGTACGCGCCGGGCGTTGCCCCTGGCCTGCGGCAGGTCGAGAAAGCGCCAGATGAACCGGCCTGACGCGCCGATGGCGTAGCCCGCAGCAAAGCAGATACCCGCGATCATGCCCTGCGTCGCCGGTGTGCGCGGGATCAGTGATGGCGTCAGCGAGAAGGCGAAGAACAAAAGCCCGAGCGCCAGCCCAGCCCCTGACAAGGTGCCGAGCCAGCGATAGAAACGTGCAAGCAGGCGAGAGACGTCCATCCAGCCCCCATTCGGTGCAGGAGCATTACCGCACCGGGACTGTCGATCAAGCGCTGCGGGCGCGCTGGTGGCGTTGGCACAAAGCTTTGACCGTGGCCGCCACGCACTTCAATATAGAGTGACCAGCGTCGGCAGGGCATCAAGCCGGCGCAATTGCTGCAGAAGTTCTGTGGCAGGAATGGCAGCCAGAAACACCATCCCGTCGCGCGCTTCCCGCCAGAGGTTGCGCAGCCTGGGTTCGACCACGGAACCGCTCTGATAAAGCGACAGGCGCGGCCACATCAGCGGTGTACGCCAGGCATAGTGACGATACGCCTCCCCGAACCTGTCAGCCAGAAATGATGCCTCCCGCCGCGCCATCGCATACAGGATCAGACCCGCCGCAAGGCCAAGCAACGCAGCCAGCAGCAAGCTGCCAAACAGCAGGCCAATCCCCACAGCGCCAATCGTCGAGAAGAGGTAAAGCGGGTTGCGGCAGATCGAATAGGGACCCTCGACGACAAGCGTGTCGTTCTTGCGTCCACCGATGTTCAGCGCCGACCACAGGCGCCCAAGCACGGCTGCCATAACCATCACCTGACCGAGCGCCCGCAGACCTGCGCCGAACAGGGTGCTGTCGACCCATGCGCTGCCCGAGAACACCAGCAAGGGCGCCACCAGGAATCCGACCGCCCACAGCGCCCTCATCCGGAGCTTCTGGTTCACGGAACCAGCGGCCGCATTGCCATGTTGATCGGGTTTAACGTTGGTGCGGACCAATCCGTCCATATCACATTTCCACGCCAGAGACTGGCTGGCGGTATCTGCAGCGCCGCCCTGGCACCAACAGCCATTCGCAATTGCGCCAAAATCTTCGCCGAGCTTGTGGTCAACAAAGAACAGGGGGCATTCACGATGCGTGATTTCGCGAGTCTGCAGTTCGAAATCTGGCGTCGCTGCAGGGTAGAGGTTCTTCTCGCCCTCATCATCGGACCAGTCTTCGCCTGGATTGACCCTTTCGGTGCGACCCGCTCCAACTTCAGCTCCGGTGTTGTCTTCTGGACGGTCCTCATCGCCTGCTGGTTTATCAGCCTGGCATCTGTGGAAATGCTGATGGAGCGTTCCGGCGCGCTGCGGGAAGCGCCGCGCCAGCTGCGCACATTGGCCGCCCTCCTTCTGAGTGGCTTGCCGATGGTGGTTCTCACCGGCTTCGGACTTGAGGCCATGCATGGCTGGGAGCCTGACCTGCCGGAGTTCCTCGAGCTCTATGTCGAGGTCATTCTGCTCGGAGCGATTGCGCGTGTGGTCTGCGGCTATCTCATCGAGGAAGGCGGCGAGACCGTCCGGCAGTTCAGCGCTCACTTCGCCCGCGAGCCCGACATCGAGACTGCAGCGCCGGCGTCGCGGCTTCCGAGGCTCGCCCAACGCCTTCCAGTAGAGATCCGCGGACAGGTGATCTGCCTCGAGATGCAGGACCATTACGTCCGCGTGCACACAGACCGCGGCTCGGCCATGCTTCTGCTGCGCCTGCAGGACGCGATTGCCGAGCTCGATGTCAGTGCCGGGCGTCAGGTACACCGCTCCTGGTGGGTGCTCGACGAGGCTGTAGAGTCGTTCGACATGGTGAGGCGTGCCGGCTCGATCCGCCTGCGCAACGGTCTCGCCGTGCCGGTGTCCCGGCGCTATCTCCAGGACGTTCGAACAGCCTGGGGCCACTGATCTGCCCCGGCCTGGACCGGCTTCCCCGCAGAGAGTAGACATGACCCCTCAAACCAGAAACGTCGTCAGCGGCGACGCCGTCATTTTCACCGAGCGCTTCGGCATTGTGACCGATCCGGCAATCATTCTGGTGATGGGCGCAACAGCCTCAATGATCAGGTGGCCAGTCGCGTTGTGCACCCGGATCGCATCACATTGTTTTCAGGTGATCCGCTTCGATCACCGCGATACCGGCCAATCCACAACTGCGCCATTCGGCGCAGCCAGCTATGCCGTCGAGGATATGGCAGGCGATGTACTGGCCATCATGGAGGCCTATGGTCTTCAGCAGGCTCATCTCGTGGGTATGTCGCTTGGCGGCTACATCTCACAGATGCTCGCCGTCGAGCATCCGGAACGGATTTCCTCGGTGACCCTCTTCGCGTCGGAGCCGTTGGGGTGGGATGGCGCGCCGCTGCCACATATCAGCGACGCGTTGATGGCCCATTTCGCCGGGCTGGCATCACTGGACTGGAGCGATACAGATGCCGTCCGGGCCTTCCTGCTGGACATCGAGCGTCTCTGTGCCGGATCGGGCAAACCGTTCGACGCGGCCAATATCCTCCGGCGCATTGAGGTGAGCTGAGCCGGACAGGCTCGATCAGCAGCGCGTTCAACCACAGCATGGCGTCGACGCGCAAAGACTGGACCGGTGCCTGTCGCAAGATAGTCCAGCCCACGCTCGTGATCCACGGTACCGACGATCCCGTTCTGCCGCTGCCCAATGGCGAAGCCATCGCGCAGGCGCTGCCGAATACCCGGATGCTCGCCCTCGAAGGGGTTGGGCATGAGTTGCCAGACTCGATCATCAACAAGTTTGCGGATGCAGTTGCTGACCACTGCCGCAAAGCTTGACCCCCGGCTTGCCTGCGCATTAAGCGGGGCGATCTTGTCTGTGGAACAGTGTCATGGCCGCCCGCGTACTTTCTGATGCCTTCATCCCGGAACTGCCCGGCCGCTACAATGGCAAGGTGCGCGAGAATTATGATCTTCCGGATGGCCGGCGCATCATCATTGCAACAGACCGCATCTCGGCCTTCGATATCATCCTGACGTCGATCCCGTTCAAAGGCCAGGTGCTGACGCAGACGGCGCGCTACTGGTTCGAGCAGACGGCAGATATCTGTCCGAACCATGTGCTGGACTATCCCGATCCGAATGTGGTGATCGGCCAGCGTCTCGATATCCTGCCGGTCGAGATCGTCGTGCGCGGCTATCTCGCCGGCACTACCTCGACCTCGATCCTGCCGCGTTACAGACGCGGCGAGCGCGAGATGTACGGCATCACCTTGCCCGACGGCTTGCGTGACAACGAACAATTGCCGCAGGCGATCATCACGCCGACATCAAAGGCCTTCGATGGCGGGCATGACGAACCGCTTTCGGCGGACGAAATTCTGGCCCAGGGCCTGCTGACGCCTGAGCAGTGGGAAACGGTGTCAACTTATGCGCTCGCCCTGTTTGCGCGCGGCCAGAAGCTGGCGGCAGAGCGCGGGCTGATCCTGGTCGACACCAAGTACGAGTTCGGTACGGACGGCGATGGCCGGATTGTGCTTGCCGATGAGATTCACACGCCGGACTCCAGCCGCTACTGGATCGCCGACAGCTACCCCGAAAGCTTCAAAAGCGGCACCCGTCCTGCGAGTTTCGACAAGGACTTCATCCGCGCCTGGGTGACCGAACGCTGCGATCCCTACAAGGAGCCGGTTCCCGACATCCCGGCGGAACTGGTCGAGCAGACCTCGCAGGTCTACATTCAGGCCTGTGAGGCGATTACCGGCCAGGCGTTCCAACCGGACCTGTCAGGCGTGACGGTGCTCGAGCGCATCCGCAGTAATCTGAAGCCGTACTTCAGCTGAGCCCAAGCGGATTGACGGAGCCCCGTCGGGCAGCATCTTGTTGTTGCTACTTGTGCAGTTCGCATAGCCTCACCACATCATGCGTGACACCAGTGGAGGACTTGCATGGCCCCCCGCCAGAACGACCGAGGCACGACCATCGATCAGGAAAACGACCTGCGCCGCAACTTCTGGCGCACGGCAAAACGCGCAGCGCGTCAGGTACCCTTCATGGAGGAGGTCGTTGCGGCCTATTATTGTGCGCTGGACAAGGAAACGCCGACCCGCACAAAGGGTATCCTGCTGGCTGCGCTCGGCTACTTCATCCTGCCGGTTGATGCGATCCCGGATTTCCTCGTCGGACTCGGCTTTACTGACGACATCGCGGTTCTGACTGCAGCGTTCACGGCGGTGAGTGGACAGATCAAGCCGGAGCATCGCGAGGCTGCGCGCAACGCGCTTAATGAACTCGACTGACGAGTCTGTGATCCAGGCCCGCGTTTACTGACAAAATCTCGCCGTTTTCATCGAATTTCTGGGGTTTCAGGGTTTGAGGGGATTAGTTCGTCCTCATATTCACCCTTTGGTAAGGCTGATTAAGTCAAAATGAAACGAAAGGGCCTTGTGTCCAGATCGCCAGATGGAACGGAAAGACCTGAAACCATGAAAACTGTTGTCGCGTTGGTTTCGACCTTTGCTCTCACCCTGATCGCAGCTCCGGCACTCGCTCAGTCTGCGACCAAAATTGGCCAGCATGCCAGCTGGGGCACCTATAGCTATCCTGCCAAGGAAGGTAAGGTCTGCTACGTGCTGACTGTGCCGACGGACAAACAGCCGCCGTCTCTGAACCACGGTGACATCTATTTCTTCGTCAGCCAGCGTCCCGGCCAGAAGCGCGCTTACGAGCCGCAGTTTATTGCGTCCTACGACATGCAGGACAATTCTAAAGTGTCGGTGACTGTCGGCGGCAAGTCGTTCAACATGTTCGTCAAGGGCAAATCCGCCTGGGTCGAGAAGCCGGAAGACGAGCCGGCTCTCATCGCTGCGATGCGAGCCGGCTCCGATATGAAGATCTCGGCGCGTTCGGCCCGCGGCAACCCCACGAACTATACGTTCTCGCTCAGGGGCATCTCGGCAGCGCTGAGTTCGATACAGACCTGCCGCTAAAGGCATACTCTGGCGTCACTTCTTCACTGCAACGATGATGACGCCTGCAATCGCCATCAGTCCTCCTGCCGCACCGAGGACGGTCGGGACCTCACCCAGCCAGACAAAGCCTATCAGCGTCGCGACGGCAGGAATGGCATAAAGCAGGTTTGAGGCGCGTGCTGCAGGCAGCCGGGAGAGAGCAATCGACCACGCGCCGTAGGCGATGACGCCCGGAACCAGGCCAAGATACACCACTGCATAGAGGCCGGTCTGCGACGCCACCGCCGCCTGATTGATCGCCGAACCCAGCCAGGGTGTGAGCACCAGTGCGCCGATGACCATGTTCGCTGCCGAAACAGTCAGCGGATGATAGCGCTGGAAAAGCGGCTTCTGCACGATTGTCGAGGTCGCGGCGCTGACGGCTCCGCCAAAGATGAGCAGCGCGCCGTGATTGATCTCCAGCCCGTTCCCCTCGCCAAGAGCAATCAGGCCAATCCCGGCAAACGAGATCACCGTGCCGGCCCAGGCCCAGCGCCCGAAACTCTCCCCCAGAATAGCCACAGCCAGCGCTGCTGTGATGATCGGGCTGACATTGATGATGAAGCTCGCCGCGCCCGCTGACACGGTCAACTCGCCAAAGTTCAGGAACAATGTGTAGGCCGCGACAAAGACAACGCCACCGTAGATCATCCGCAGCAGGTCGGGCAGTGATGGCAGCTTCGGTCGCATCCAGAAGAGGATGGCAGCCGCTGGTATGGCCGCAATGGCAAAGCGCAGGGAGCCGAGCTCAGCCGGGCCAAAGTCATGCAGACCCACGCGGATCGCCGGGAACGCAGACGCCCAGCCCAGGATCGTCAGGCTGGCGGCCAGCGCCGTGAGCGGGCTGAACCCGCCAGAGCCGGCGTCACCGGAAATGGCTGTCCGTGGAGATGCAGTGGTCATCAGACCCTCCTTTGATGAGCCAGTGTTGCCTCCGTCGTGATGATTGACAATCGACAGGATCGATGATGACTTGTGAGTGTGGATCACACCTTCGCAAAAACACTTCCGCCGCTTGATACGCTGCGAGCTTTTGAGGCAGCGGCGCGGACCGGCAGCTTTTCAGCCGCAGCGGGCGAACTCAACGTCACCCATGGCGCGGTCAGCCGGCAGATTGCCAGGCTTGAGCATTGGCTGGGGCTACGCGTGTTCGAGCGCGTGGCGCGCGGTGTTCGGCTCACGGTTGAGGGCAACCGCCTCTATCTGCGCACGCGCGAGGCGTTCGGCCTGATCGCCGACAACTCGGATCGCTGGAGCGAGCCCCGCGGGGTTTCGGTCGTCCGCCTGACATCCATTCCGTCAGTAGCAGGAATGTGGCTGATTCCGCGCCTGCACAGGCTCGAACAGCAGCAACCGGCGTTGCGGGTCGTCCTCTCTGTCGACAACCGTCAGGTCGATCTGGCCGAGGAAGGTATCGACGTGTCGGTACGCTGCGGGCGAGGTGCCATTCCTGGCCGCACCTCGCTCAAGTTGTTCGAGGAGCACATTTTCCCGATTGCTGCACCCGCACTTGCAGAGGAGTTATCCGGCAAGGAGCCGGCGGCGATCCTGCAGCACCCGCTGATCCACGATTCCGACGCGGGGCCGTGGCGCGCATGGCTCGCCGGCATCGGTTTCGACTATCACCCGCGTCCGCAGGATCGTCGTTTCGAGGATTACAATCTTGTCCTCGACGCCACGGCGGCAGGTCTCGGCATAGCGCTGGCGCGACCGCCACTGGCGCAGCATCAAATCGACACTGGTCGGCTGGTCGTCGTTGATCCGCGCACCGTCCCAAACCCTGTCTGCTACTGGATGGACCGCCCGGCCGGCGAGGTCAGACAGGGCGCACGCGAACTCGCGCTGCGTATCGGCGATGCGGCGGGCGTGGACGCTGCCGAGGTCGAAGCGTTTCTGGACTCGCGCCAGACCGGCGTTGTTGCTCGCTAGCTGCTGATCAGGCGGACAAGTCCGTCCCGCCAGCTGGAAGGTCCCGGCCACAGCACAACACCCGCGACAACAACCACAACCTGCAGCGCGATGATGAGGTCGAGCTGTGTCCGAAAAGGCTCCTTGACTGTCTTGTGCCTGAAATGGTGCTGGGCCGTCTTCGCGCCGATAGAGCCACCGATCAATGCGAGCCCCAGCAGCGTTCCCTCGGAAACGCGCCACGCGCTGGCCCTCGCCAGGCGCTTGTCGAGGCCAAAGGCGGCATAGGCCGCCAGATTGACGAGAATGGCAAGCATCACTGCGGCAAAGACTGACATTCGGCCATGCTCCCACGAACCCGCTAAAATCCCATGAAGCCATACCGCGCGCCGGGGTGACGCCCTGCCGCTCTTGTGATATTGCGCCCGCCCATTCGACATTTTTGTCCGCGCAACACATATTCCGGCAGCCATGGCCCTGTCTTTTGACATCACCGACGACACAACGCGCGCAGCTTTGGCTGCACGCGCGGCTGCGCCCGTAAAGGAGTCGCTGATCGGCCTGACCCGCGAGGAGCTGGCCGAGGCCCTGATCGGTGTCGGTGTGCCCGGGCGGCAGGCGAAGATGCGCGTGCAGCAGCTCTGGCACTGGCTCTATGTGCGCGGCGTCTCCTCCTTTGACGAGATGCGCAATGTCTCCAAGGATCTGCGCGCGACGCTGGCCAAGAACTTCACCGTCGCGCGTCCGGAGATTGTCGAGGAGCAGATCTCCAATGACGGCACGCGCAAATGGCTGTTCCGCTTTCCGCCGCGCGGTGCGGGGCGTCCGGTCGAGATCGAGACCGTCTATATTCCCGAGGAAGGGCGCGGCACGCTCTGCATTTCCAGCCAGGTCGGTTGCACGCTGACCTGCTCGTTTTGCCACACCGGCACGCAGAAGCTGGTGCGCAACCTGACGTCGGA
>CAYZQP010000050.1:0-2540 GCA_964480545.1 uncultured Mesorhizobium sp.
CCGCGCCCCGCCGTCATCAGGTTCACGTCGCCGGGTGCAATCACCATTTCGGTGCCGAGCGAGTCGCGGTGGCGGATGTTGCCGTCAAACAGATAGGTCACGGTCGACAGCCCGATATGCGGATGCGGGCGCACATCCATCGCCTGATCGGCGCGCAGGATCGCCGGCCCCATGCGGTCAAAGAAGATAAACGGACCGACCAGCCGGCGCTTTGCCGAGGGCAGCGCGCGGCGCACCTCGAAACCGCCAATGTCATGCGAGCGTGGCACCACCATCAACTCGATTGCGTCGCAGGCGAAAGCGTCGCCAATGTTGGGGTCGTTGCCTGGGAAAAAGCTCATGGGTCGCTCCCTTGGTTGTCTGACGTTTGCCCCAAACTAGGTTCATTAGCTGCTGCTGTCACGTTTGCATGGAGTGAACAGTGTGAGCACATTGACATTTCTGAAGTGAACAATGTGGCACTTGCATATCCGCGCCTGTGCTGCACAGTCCTTTGAACATCGTCCTGCTGGCCTGGACTACACGCAACGGAGAATGAAATGCGCAATATCCTCGTCTGGCTTTGCCTCATCCTCGCGCCCGCGCAGATCATTTTCCCGCAACGCGCATCGGCGCAGGATGTGTCGTCGATCCAGTCGGACATCCAGGAACTCATGCGTATCGACCGGGAAAGCCAGCCGGAGGAGTTCGCAACTGTAGCACTGCGCCTGGGCGAGTCCGGCCAACCTGCCGCCGATGCGGCGTTTCAGGCGCTGCGCGCGACGGATAACGGGCAGGAGCAGTTGAATCTGACATCGGTGCTGTTCGTTATTCTCACGGTCGCTGACGCTGAAAGTCTTCTCCCTCCAGCCGAAGGCGCGTCGCCCGAAACCGCAAAGAGCCTGACAGTTCAGCCGGCCGATGTTGAGCACGTGATCGATCTCGTGGGAAATGCCAGCGTTCCCGAGGTCCGGTACAATGCCGCGCTGATCTGCGGTCAGATCGGCCCCCCTTGCGCAGGCGGCATGGCTTCGATGTTTGACTTGCTGCGCAATGCCGAAAAGGGACGCGATCAGCTTGCTCTGGCATCGTCCATATCCAGGTTCGGGAAGGGCATCCAGGAGCAGGTATTCGCCGAGTTCCGCGCCTCCGAAGACCCGCGCTATCTCGCCAGTCTGGCGCGCATGATGCGCAATACGGATATCCCGCCTGACGTTCAGGGCAAGATGGTCGCGCTATTGCAAAATGCGCAGGACACGGACGTCCTCAAGAGTGTGGGCAAAGTTGTCGGCGGCCTCGAGCCTCGTCCGGCCGGCGCAACCCAGGCGCTGATCCATGCCCTGAGGCAGTCGAGCGGGCAGGTGGATACAATCAACGCCGCCTACAATCTGGCGAAGGCCGACAGGACATCGACCGCCGCTGTGCAGGCACTGGCAGAGGTACTGGTGGACAAGGCGCCGCTCACGCCGCGCCGGGACATCCTGAATGTGCTGGCATCTTACGGCGAAATCGCCGTTGAACCGTTGCAGGCGGCGCGGGCAAAAGTCGACCCGGAACTCGCCGCCGAGATCGATGGCTATCTCGCCAGAATGGGCAAGCCCTGAACACTCCCGCTCACTGCACAGGCGCTCGGTTGCCGCGTCGGCAATTCCATGCCAGCCTCATGCAAAGGGAGCGAGCCAATGCGGGCACGGAAAGCGGCCTTGATTGTCGGTCTGTCAGCGGTCCTGTGCGGGGCAGTACAGGCGGAGACGCCCGAGATATCGGCGGAGATCGACCAGTTGCTGGCAACTGCAGAAAAACTCGATGTCGGCCAGACCGACGTCACCAGGCGTCTCATCAAGATCGGCCAGCCGGCCTATGACGAGGTGCTTCGCCGCCTGCGTGAGACGGGTGACGCAACGCAGCAGGACCTGCTGCTGGAACTGCTATACCAGGCCAACGCGAATGCAAAATCCTACGGCGACCCGAAGCCGCAACTGTCACAGGCGGACATTGACCGCCTCATCGAGTTGATGGGAACGGACGCAATTGGCGTCAGGGTCGGCGCGGCACTCGGCTGCGGCGAGCAGGGTCCGGCCTGCGCTGCGGGTGCCGGGGCGATGCTCGGCGTGATGGGCGCGGCCAGCACAGAGCTGGACTACGTCCTGGCACGGCATGAACTGGCCGTTGCGCTGCGCAACCTTGGTCCGGAGGCGCTTCCGCCGGTGATCGACAGGTTCCGCGAGACCAGTGATCCCGGCCTGCTCAAAGACCTCGCCTACGTGCTGCAGGGACGCGAACTGCCCGATGACATGCGCCAGAAGCTGGACACCCTGCCAAAGGGCTGAGCCACCTCACAACCTCACCACCTGGTCGCCGTCATGGATCACGCTCTTGCGGTGGGTGATGGCGATGATGGTGAGTTCCGCCCCGGCGTCGCGCAACTGCCCCATAATCTCGTCTTCGGTTGCAGCGTCCAGCGCCGAACTTGCCTCGTCCAGCAGCAGGATTTTCGGGTCGCCGTAGAGCGCGCGGGCAATTGCGATGCGCTGCTTTTGGCCACCGGATAACAATGCCCC
>CAYZQP010000050.1:2550-6882 GCA_964480545.1 uncultured Mesorhizobium sp.
GCAATTGCGATGCGCTGGCGCTCGCCGCCGGAGAGCTTCAGGCCGCGCTCGCCAACCACCGTGTCAAAGCCGTCCTGCATCGCCTCGATGCGCTCGAGGATTGAGGCGCGGGCAGCCGCGCGGCGCAACTGAGCGTCATCGCCGGGGCGGCCAAGCGCGATATTGTCGCGCAGGCTGTCGTTCAACAGCTGCACATCCTGCGGCACGATACCGATGATCGAGAACCAGTCCTGCCGGGAGATGTCCGAGAGATTGGTTCCGTCGACCAGCACCTCGCCCTTTTGCGGGGCAATCATCTTCTGCAGCATCTTGAACAGCGTCGATTTGCCGGAGCCGGTCTCGCCGGTGATGAAGGTCGGGCGGCCGCGCTGTGCAATGAAGCTGACGCCATCAACGCCGCGGCCATTCTCGTAGGCATAGCCGACATCGCGAAACGCCACATCACCGGCGCTCAAGGAGAGCGGGCGTGCTGTCGCCGGCTCCTGCAATTCGGGTGCAGACCACAGCCGCGCAAAAGGTGCCATGCGCACCAGCGAGCGCACGGTTTCATCGATGGAGGCACCGATCATCTCGAACGGCATGTTCAGTTGCAGCAGCAGCGTGTTGAACAGCACCATATCGCCGATGCTGAGTGTGCCCTCGCTGTAGCGCGGCAGAAGCAGCGTGTAGGTCAGCATCAGCTGGACGAAGATCGCCAGCCCGAACAGCGCGGCAAACAGGATGCGGCGGCGGGCATAGCTGCGCCAGTTGGTGAACACAGCATCCGCATTGCCGCGAAAGCGCCCGACCATCCAGGCCACACTGCCGGACTGGCGCAGCGGCTCGATCATGCCCATCGCGTTGCCGACGAATTTGGCATTCTGCTGATCGGCATCGATGGCCGCGTCCATGAAGCGCTTGGTGACCTGGTTGGCCAAGTGCACCAGCCCGATGAAGACCACGCCATAGATCACGACGATCGCCACCAGCTCGCCACTGATGGTCTGGCCAAGCAGTGCCGCAGCCAGGGCGAAGGAAACTATGCCCGGCAGGAAGGCGATCAGCAGCATCTGGACGAGGATGTTGGTGGACGAACTGCCCTGCCGCTGCGCCGACTGGATTTCAGCCGGGTTGTGCTCGACGAAGAAACTGGAATCCTTGCGTGCCAGCCGTTCAAAGAAGCCATTTGCCGAGATGCGGCCGAGTTGCTCGGCCTGGATAACCGACAGATAGGTCGCGCCGCGCTGGGCGGCGACCGACAGCGCAAAGATCAGCGCATAGAGGCCAAACCGGGCGAACCAGTCCGTCGGCAGGCCGTTGGCGGCAATCTCGTCAATCAGCCGCGCAAACAGCAGCGGTGCCAGCACGGAAAGTGCGGCACCAGTGCAAAGCACGAGCATGGTGAGCAGAATCGATGGCCAGGAGGCAGCGAGATAGCCGCGCAGGATCAGTCCAAGCGTGCGCAGCGAAAGGCGGACGTCTTCCGACAAGGCAAATCTCCTGCTGATTTGGTGCAATTTTCGGCGGATTACGCGCCTGCCAGACCGGCGAATCATATTCGCCTGTGCGCAATCTGCATGGAATCATGTCAATACGTGCGCCAGCACACCACATTTACATCCAGCGCCGGGCGCACTATCTCCGGCATGTACAAACCGGCGATCAGGCATTTCCCGTTGAACCCGTCCCCGAACACTCCGTTGCTCGACAAGGTCCGCATCCCTGCCGACCTGCGCAAGCTGCCCGAAAGCGACCTTCCGCAGATTGCGGCTGAACTGCGCGCTGAACTGGTCGATGCAGTTTCGATAACCGGCGGGCATCTCGGCGCGGGTCTCGGCGTGGTCGAACTGACGGTGGCGATCCACCACGTGTTCAACACGCCGGAAGATCGCCTGATCTGGGATGTCGGCCATCAGGCCTATCCGCACAAGATCCTGACCGGACGGCGCGACCGCATTCGCACATTGCGCCAGGAAGGCGGGCTCTCCGGCTTCACCAGGCGGGCCGAGAGCGAATACGACCCGTTTGGCGCGGCACATTCCTCGACGTCGATCTCGGCTGGCCTCGGCATGGCCGCCGCGCGCGACCTGCAGGGCGGCAAGAACAACGTTATTGCGGTGATCGGCGACGGCTCGATGTCGGCTGGCATGGCCTTTGAGGCGATGAACAATGCCGGCGCGCTCGATGCGCGCATGATCGTGATCCTGAATGACAACGACATGTCGATTGCCCCGCCGACCGGCGCGCTCTCGGCCTATCTGGCGCGACTGGCGGTCGGCAAGACCTATTTCGGCCTGCGGGACCTCGGCAAGAAGATCACGCCTTATCTTGGCAAGCGCGCCGACCGCGCCATCACGCGCGCTGTCGAGCATGCGCGTGGTTACGTCACGGGCGGGACGATGTTCGAGGAGCTCGGCTTCTACCACATCGGACCGATTGACGGGCACAATCTGGAGCACCTGGTTCCGGTGCTGAAGAACATCCGTGACAACCATACCGGCCCGGTGTTGCTGCATGTCGTGACCCAGAAGGGCAAGGGCTACGGCCCGGCCGAGGCGTCTGCCGACAAGTACCATGGCGTCAACAAGTTCGACGTCATCACCGGCACCCAGTCCAAACCGCCGGCCAATGCGCCGGCCTACACGAAGGTGTTTGGCGAGGCCCTGGTCGAGGAAGCGCGGATCGATGATCGCATCGTTGGCATCACCGCTGCCATGCCCAATGGCACCGGTCTCGACCTGCTGGCCGAGGTCTTCCCGAAGCGGGTGTTTGACGTCGGGATTGCCGAGCAGCACGCGGTGACCTTCGCAGCCGGTCTTGCAACCGAAGGTTACAAACCATTTGCCGCGATTTACTCGACCTTCCTGCAGCGCGCCTATGACCAGGTTGTGCATGATGTGGCGATCCAGAAGCTGCCCGTGCGCTTCCCGATTGACCGCGCCGGTTATGTTGGCGCCGATGGCGCGACGCATTGCGGCGCCTTCGACACAACCTATCTGGCGACCCTGCCGGGCTTCGTCGTCATGGCTGCTGCCGATGAGGCAGAACTCAAGCACATGGTGCGCACGGCGGCGGCCTATGACGAGGGCCCGATCTCCTTCCGCTACCCGCGCGGCAATGGCGTTGGCGTCGACCTGCCGGAGCGCGGATCGCTGCTCGAGATCGGCAAGGGCAGGGTGGTGAAGGAGGGCACGAAGGTTGCACTCCTGTCATTCGGCACGCGCCTGGCCGACTGTCTGCTGGCAGCAGAGGAACTCGATGCGGCAGGCCTTTCGACGACCGTTGCCGATGCGCGCTTTGCCAAGCCGCTGGACACCGATCTGGTGCGCCGCCTGGCGCGCAATCATGAGGTGCTGATCACCGTGGAGGAAGGCGCCATTGGCGGCTTCGCCAGCCAGGTTCTGCATGTCCTTGCGCATGAGGGTCTGCTGGAGAGCGGGCTGAAGGTGCGGCCGCTGGTGCTGCCGGACGAGTTCACTGACCACGCCAGGCCGGAGAAGATGTATGCCGATGCCGGGCTCGATTCCGCCGGCATCGTGCGCACTGTCTTCGCGGCACTGGGCGCGTCGGCGAGAGCAGCGCGGGCCTGATACAGGTCCGCAGCTGAATCAGTTTCCGAACTGCTTGAATCAAACTGTCAGACACCGGAATCAGTTCTGCAATCAGCCGTTGCAAGACTCTGTTTACGCTGGATTTTCATCCCCGATTCACCACGCCTCCTGGCGGTATCTTAGCGTCACCCTGCTATCTCTATGCACATGCAAGGGACGGCATCAAAAACATTCGCACTTCTCATCGGGCTGGCAATCGCCCCGCTCGCAGCGCATGCGCAGAACTACGAGGTTCGCCATGATCGCAAGCTTGAGAAGATGATCCTCGAACGCACTGCGGGCCGGGTCGGAGCAATCCGCGGTGGCCTCCAGGATGAGTGGCGCAAGCCCACGGCCATGGACCGCATCATCGCCATGACGGCGCGCGACGTGTCGCTGCGCCAGATGACGCCGGTGGTTCATGAGCAGCCGGTGATGATTGCCGAGACCTCCTTCGTTCGTCCGCGCGATCTCGCGCAGGAGATTTCCGCGCAGGCTCTGCCGATGCCGGCGCGCGTTGTCGAGGTCCCCGACAGGACCCAGGTCGTTGCCATCAACATGCCGCCGATCCGGGGTGCGTTGGTGATGGCTTCTGCTGATCTCGACGGCTGACGCTTGCCTTGACGCCCCGCATTCGCCAAAGGAGGCGGATGCACACCAAGCCCATATCGCCAGGACGCATGCGGCTCGACGAACTGCTCGTCGAATGCGATCTGGTCGTCACCGCCACCCATGTGGTCGAATCGGACGAAGGCCTGACAGT
>CAYZQP010000050.1:6892-17705 GCA_964480545.1 uncultured Mesorhizobium sp.
GGACGCATGCGGCTCGACGAACTGCTCGTCGCGCGCGGTGATTTTCCGTCGCGCTCCCGCGCCCGCGATGCCGTCGAGCGCGGCGTGGTCAGGCTGGCGGGAGCGACCGCGACAAAGCCCGGCGCACCCGTTTCATCCGACGTGCTGATCGAGATTGATGACCCTGCTGCCGGCTATGTTTCGCGGGCTGCGCTGAAGCTCATCGCCGGCCTTGATGGTTTCGGTTTCGACCCTGCCGGCAGCGTGGCTCTGGACATTGGTGCCTCGACCGGCGGCTTCACCCAGGTGCTGCTGGAGCGCGGTGCTGCCCGGGTCTATTCCATTGATGTCGGCCATGGGCAAATGGCGCAGGCGCTGCGCGACGATGCGCGCGTGAGTTGCATCGAGGGGCTGAATGCGAGGGACCTGAAAAGCGCCGATCTGGGTGGCGCGCAGCCGGACTTCATTGTCTCCGATGTCAGCTTCATTTCGCTGCGACTGGCATTGCCCCCGGCGCTGGAATTCGCAGCACCCGGGGCGCGAGGCGTGTTCCTGGTCAAGCCGCAATTCGAGGCGGGGCGCGAGGCAATCGGCAAGGGCGGGCTGCTCAAGGACCCCCTGGCCAGACAGGGAATCGCAGCCGCCCTGAGCGCGTGGCTCGGACAGCAGAGCGGATGGGAAACACTCGGCACGCTGCCGTCGCCAATCACCGGCGGGGATGGCAATCACGAGTTTCTGCTCGCCGGTAAGAAGAGCTTCGGGGTGGGCCAATGAGCAACCGCTTTTCGATTGCCCGGCTGGGCGCGCAGGGCGATGGCGTCGCCGACACCGAAACCGGCCAGGTCTTTATTCCGTTTGCGCTGCCGGGCGAAACGGTGACTGCCGCGCGCGAAAAGGATCGCGGCACGCTGATCGCTGTGCTTGAGCCGTCGCCGCAGCGCATCGAGCCGGCCTGCCGGCATTTCACCGAATGCGGCGGCTGTGTGCTTCAGCATCTGGAGGACGCCGCCTATCGCAACTGGAAGCGCGACCGCGTGGCCCAGGCGCTGAAGTCGAAGGGCATTGACCCCGCATTGCCGGGCGAACTGGTGCCTTGCGCCCCGCACTCGCGCCGTCGCGTGACATTCTCCGCGCGGCGCACCGAGGCGGGTATGCTGCTCGGCTACAACCGCGCGGCGTCGCACACGATTATCGATATCGCGGAATGCCCGATTGCAACGCCCGAGATCGAGGCAGCATTGCCGAAGCTGAGGCGCCTGGCCGGACTGCTGGCGAACACGCCGCAGGCTTTCCATCTGACGGTGACGTCGACCTTGTCGGGCCTGGATATTGCCGCGGCTGGCCTCGGCAAGCTCACCGACAAGGCGCGCAGTGAGCTCACCGGCTTCATGACGCGGGAAAAGCTGGCGCGGCTGACCGTCGATGGCGAGATCATTCTGGAGCCGGTGAAGCCGCAGATCTCGTTCGGCACCATCGCGGTGAACCCGCCACCGGGCGGGTTTCTTCAAGCTGTGGCATCAGCCGAACAGGTCATGGCGGACCTCGTGCTTGGCCATCTGGCGAAGGCAAAACGCGTTGCCGATCTGTTTGCCGGGGCAGGGGCCTTTGCGCTGCGCCTCGCTTCAAGGTCCGAGGTGCACGCGGTGGAAGGCGATGCGCCCGCGCTGGCGGCGCTGGATCGCGGCTTCCGCTTTGGCACCGGCCTGAAGCGCGTGACACATGAGCGGCGCGACCTGTTCCGCCGTCCTCTTTTTGCCAAGGAACTCAATGCGTTCGACGGCATCGTGTTTGATCCGCCGCGCGCCGGGGCCGAGGACCAGTCAAAGCAGATCGCGCGCTCGGATGTGCCCTGGGTCGCAGCCGTGTCGTGCAATCCGCTGACGCTGGCGCGCGACCTGCGCATTCTCGTTGATGGTGGCTACACGCTGAAATCGGTGACGCCGATTGACCAGTTTCTCTGGTCCCCGCATGTCGAGGCGGTGGCGCTTCTGGAAAAGCCGAAGCGCCGCCGTTGATCAGGCCGCAGCCATCGCGGAGCGGTGGTAGAGCGTGTCGCCGAGCAGTTCGAAGCGCGCGCTGTAGGCATCACGGCCATCGAACGGTGTGGCAAAGAGCTCGGTCGGATCCGGCCAGGGGATCCGGTTTTTGTGCGCAACGGCCGCGAGTTTCCCGGGATAATCCGACTGGTCGTTGGCGATGCCAACGCAGCTGAGATTGTAGGTCCGCGTCTGGTACTCGCCATTCATCGCGCGCTCGCAGATGGTCTGGCAAATCTTCCAGACTTCAGCTTCGTAGCCGTAACGGCCGCGGGTGGAATCGTTCTGCGCTTCCGTCTCGGCATCGATGCGGATCATCGCGAGGGCCGCAGTTGCCTGGTCGCAGGCCGGATTCTCGATGATCCAGCGCACCACCGGCAGCATCTCCTCGGTCGAGAAGTCGAGCCCGCCCATCAGGATGTGCCACAGGTCCGGATCGTTGGTTGCCGGCAGCCAGTAGAACATTTCGCTGGCATGCATGAACGGCCGGCGGGTCGGTTCAGACGATTCCACCACAGGCGCGGCCTTGCTCTTCGTTGCCTTCAGCAGCTTGTTGACCCGGCTCTTCACCTTGCTGTGAAGTTTCTCCAGCGTGTCGCGCGGATCAGCCTTCGCCATCGGGCGCAGGTTCTCGACATAGGCGCGCTCGGTTGCGTCCAGACGTCCCTTGAGCGTGGTGAAGGCGCGGTCGCCGGCGTTGACGGTTTCCAGAGCGAGTTCAACAAGCCGGATTTCCTTGGGCGACAGGTCGGCATAGGCCGGAGCAACGTCCTTGCCGCGCGCCTGGGCGATCGCCCATGGCAGCAGGAACTCGGCCTTTGCGCCGCGCTCGATGGAGGAGGGCGGAGCGTTCAGCATGACAACGCCGCGGTCATAGGCCTTGGGCAGGGTGGTGCCGCGCGTCAGGTTCTTGGTCAGCGCCTGGAATGCGCCTTCGCTGCGTTCGCTGTCGTCCTTCTTGCCTGAGCCGGTGATGCGCGACTTGAGCGCGCCAAGCAGCGACCTGGAGGCTTTCGGAGCTGGTGCCGGTTCAGCCGGTGGCGGAGCATAGTGCTGCGCGGGTGCGGGCGGCGGAGCGTAGTGCTGCGCAGGAGCAGGCGGCGGCGCATACTGCTGCGCGGGTGCCGGGGGCTGGTAGGGCGCAGGCTCAGGCTCATAGGCCATTGGCGGTGCCTGCGGCACGAAGAACGGAGCCTTTGCGGCCGGCGCTGGCGCCATCGGAGGCTGCACGACCGGCGTCGGCATAACAGGAGCCACTGGTTCGGGCGCGAGTTCCTGAACCGGCTCAACCGGCGCGGCGGTCTGCTCATCGGCATAGCCCGACAGGCTGTCAGCCTCATGCGATGCCGCATAAGCAGGCGTCGCAGCATGGCTTACATCATAGGCCGGTTCTGCGACAGCCGGAGCCTCATAGGCAACGGCGTCTACAGGAGCGACGTCCGCAGTCTGTGCGGGTGCATCGCTATAATATTGAATTTCCGTGCCATTTTCGAACGCTTCCACGGTCGATGCCGCAGCTTCGTCCTCAAGCATAACAGCGACAGCAGGCTCTTCCGCGGCTTCGTCCGTGGCAACTGCCTCGACCTGATGAGCGACCGCGGGCACCTCGTCCTCTTCGGGGGCGTAGTCGAGCAGGCTGCCAGCGGCAGGCGCGGCCTCGACGTCCTCGACAACCGGCGAGGCCTGTTCGATTTCCTCAACCTCATAGGCGAGGGGCTGCTCGGCGACCGGTTCCGGTTCAACCGGCAGCGCGATAACTTCTTCCTCGGCAGCGACGATCACCTCGTCAGCGGCCTCGACGACGATCTCGGCAGGCGCTTCAGCAACCAGTTCTTCCGCTTCGGCAATGAGTTCGTCCGCGTCGGCATAGTCGAGCAGGCTGCCGGCGGCAGGCGCAACTTCGACTTCTTCGGCAACCGGCGAAGCCTGTTCGAATTCCTCAGCCTCATAGGGCTGTTCCGGCAGCACGATAGCTTCTTCTTCGGCCGCAACGATCAGATCTTCAGCGGTCTCGACGATGATTTCCGCAGGCGCTTCAGCAACCAGTTCTTCCGCTTCGGCAATGAGTTCGTCCGCGTCGGCATAGTCGAGCAGGCTGCCGGCGGCAGGCGCAACTTCGACTTCTTCGGCAACCGGCGAAGCCTGTTCGAATTCCTCAACCTCGTAGGCGAGGGGCTGTTCTGCGACGGGCTCCGGTTCAACCGGCAGCACGAAAGCTTCTTCCTCGGCCGCGACATTCATCTCGTCAGCGGCCTCGACGATGATCTCGGCGGGCACTTCAGGAACCAGTTCTTCCGCTTCAGCGACCAGTTCGTCCGCATCGGCATAGTCGAGCAGGCTGCCGGCAGCGGGTGCGGCCTCGACTTCGTCTGCCACCGGGGCAGGCGCGTCGAATTCCGGCTCCTCGTAAACGGGTTCTGCAGCAGCAAGCTGCGATTCCTCGATGACAGGCGCCAGTTCAGGCTCCTCATCGATCACGGCAGCGGCGGCGACAGCCTGGTCGTCCAGATAGTCGGACGCATAGTGGAGCAGGCTCCCCGCCTCGTGTGCGGCAGCAGGAGCATCATAGGCCTGATGACCTGATTCCTCATGGTAGGCCGAAGCCTCCATAGCGATCTGCCCGGGATGCCCGGTTTCCGGCACTTCCGTATCGAAACGCTCGTCGTCGTGATACGCGGCTTGCGTTGCCACGGCCTCGACAACCTGCGGTTCATCAGCCTGGTTCGACTGGTCTGCAGCGCCGTGAGTTGCAGAGGCACCGAACACCAGGCCGGAATGATCCTCGGGTTCAGGTTCGGGGTTCACGTATCCGGAACGCGTCACGAAACCGGAGGGCACATAGCCTTCCGGCTCGGCCATCTGGGCAGAATCCTCCTGTGACAGCGCAGCTGCGGCGGCCTCACGCGCCTGCAATTGCGCCGAGCTTGCAAAATGTTCGCTGTTGTCCTCGGCAGCGGCTGCCGCTGCGACGGCGGCTGCCGCCCTGGGCGGCTTCACCGGTTCGGGCGTTTCCTTCTTGCCGAAGGCGCGATCATAGATCGTGTTGCGCCGGCTGAGCCGTGCTTTGCGTTTGACATGCCAGACAAATCCGGCCGCGCCACACAGCGCTGCAGGAATGAACCAGAAATAGATAGGCAGGTCGTCGAGCATTTGCGCACTCCAGGTCGTGCGTCACTCTTGATCGACAGGTTTGAATAAACGGTTGCGTGTGGCAGAGAGGTTCTTGGTAAGGTTAATGACCTGCAAGCAAGGCGTTTACATATTCGCCAACCACAGTCGTTGCCGGCCCCTGATGCACTTCCGCGAACATGCTGGCACCCTCGGATGGCTCGAGGTTCAACTCGACCGTATGGGCCTTGCGTCGCACTTCCTCGACAAACCCTGCTGCCGGGTAGACGTTTCCGCTCGTGCCAATTGAAATGAACAGGTCGCATCTGGTCAGCGCCCGGTAGATGGCGTTCATGTGGTAGGGCATTTCACCGAACCACACGATATCCGGACGCACATGTCCGACCGAGCCGCAGGCCGGGCAGGCCGAGGCCGCTGTCGTGTCGCCTGACCAGGCGCTGCGCTGCTCGCACATCGTGCACAGCACGCTGTTCAACTCGCCATGCATATGAATGAGCTTTTCCGAACCTGCCCGCTCGTGCAGATCGTCAATGTTCTGAGTCACCACGACCAGATCGCCGTCGAACTCCTGTTCGAGCCGTGCCAGCGCAAAATGCGCGGCGTTGGGTTTGACGCCAGCCAGGCCCGCACGACGCCCGTTGTAGAATGCGTGGACCCGCGCCGGATCCTTCCGGAACGCCTGCGGCGTCGCGACGTCCTCGATGTTGACGTTTTCCCACAGCCCACCCTTGTCGCGAAATGTCGCGATTCCGGATTCGGCGGAAATACCGGCGCCGGTGAGGATGACGATGGATTTGTACGAGCTCATTGCCTCTTCCCTGCAATCAGCCTGACGATAGAGCCGTCAGCGCAAAATTGCAGCGGACCTATTGCGTAGGGTATGAACCAGTCAAGTTTCTACTATTTCGGGGAGGATGTCTGGCTTGCCGACATCATCTCCAGCAGCGCCGCTTCAATGACAAACCACGGTTCGTTGCACATGCGCAGGGGCGCCGACAGCCTTCTTATCCCGTCCAGCCCCTCCAGCTTGATCTCCAGAACAGGCCAGCCTTTCCGGGGGTGCGGGACGATACGCAATATAGCGCTTCCCGGCGTCGTTATTGGTCCGAAGGGGGATGCTGTGACAATGCGGTCGCGGTAGACTCTGAGCGGAACCCGGCTGTTGATGAGCATCAGCACACGGATGAGGACAGAGATAACCATCACCCCGGCAAAGCCGAACCCCGCCCAGCGGCTCCAGCTCTGATCCGCCTGCAGGGCATAATACACCGTCACGGCGAGAAGGATCAGATCGAACGCCACGCGCCCGATAATGTGGCGGGTCGCGGAAGGCGAACGCGTCGTTGTCAGGATCAGACCGTCAGACATGGTGGCGGATAAATCCGCCACCACCGGTTGCGCAAGCTGTTCTCAGCCGCCGGCCTTTTCGATGCCGAGCCGTGCAATCTTGCGCAACTCGTCGATGCAGGTCAGGCCGTTGTTGCGCTCATAGTGCCAGAAGGTCCAGCCGTTGCAGGCGTCGAGACCCTGCACGACAGCACCGACGCGGTGGATCGAGCCAACCAGATCGCCGATTGCCAGCGTGCCATCGGCGCGCACCGTTGCGGTGAAGCGCTTGCGCGCATCATGCAGCACGGTGCCCGGCTTGATCAGGCCCGAATCCAGCAGCGAGACGAAGGCCACGCGCGGCTCCGAGCGCTTGCCGGCCATGCTGGCAATCTCGGCGTCGCCCAGCGGGATGACCGAGGCAATGCGCTCAAGGGCAGCATCGATGTAGCTCTGCTCGCGTTCGCAGCCGACAAAGTTGCGGCCAAGCTTCTTTGCGACAGCACCCGTGGTGCCGGAGCCGAAGAACGGGTCGAGCACAACATCACCCGGTTTTGTCGAGGCCATCAGGATGCGCGCCAGCAGCGCTTCCGGCTTCTGCGTCGGGTGCACCTTGTTGCCATTGTCGTCCTTCAGGCGCTCGCCGCCGGTGCAGATCGGGAACAGCCAGTCCGACCGCATCTGCGTGTCGTCATTGGCAGCCTTCATTGCCTCGTAATTGAACGTGTAACCCTTGTCTTTCTGATCCTTGGTGGCCCAGATCATCGTTTCATGTGCATTCTGGAACCGGCGGCCGCGGAAGTTCGGCATCGGGTTGGTTTTGCGCCAGATCACGTCGTTCAGGATCCAGTAGCCGAGGTCCTGCATCTTTGCGCCAACGCGGAAAATATTGTGGTAGGAGCCGATCACCCAGATCGTGCCGCCCGGCTTCAGGACGCGGCGCGCAGCCAGCAGCCAGGCACGGGTGAAGGCATCATAGGCCTCAAAACTCTCGAACTGATCCCATTCGTCATCAACCGCATCGACCTTCGACTGGTCGGGGCGATGCAGCGTGCCCTCAAGCTGTAGGTTGTAGGGCGGGTCGGCAAAGATGACGTCGATGGATTTGTCTGGCAGCGAGTTCAGCGCCGCAACACAGTCGCCCTTGATGATCGTGTTGAGCCAGGACGGCTGACCGGCGGGAAGGGCGGAAGAACGCAACGCTGACATGAAGGCACTCGACACAAGGACTTTAACTGGGCGTTATGGTTACCGAATTGCGTAAATATTTGATTGAAGCCATGCCGGCCGCTATGCGCTTTTCAGAATGGGTGGAGACATGCGCGCGCAAATTCTGCTTTTCGACATGGATGGGACGCTTATCGATTCCAGCAAGGCGATTGCAACTGCCTGGAGCAGCTGGGCAGGGCGCTACGGCCTGGATGCCGAACAGGTCATCGAATATGGGCATGGCCGCAAGACCGTCGCAACCATGGCCACTTTCGACCCGAGGCGGCGAATATCGAGGCCGACGCCGACATCTTCCATGCCGAGTTTGCTGCGATGTCGCATCGCGTGACGCCGATCGCCGGCGCGCCTGAACTGCTGGGTCAATTGAAGGCCGGCGAATGGGCGGTGGTCACGTCCGCGCCGCACGACCTGGCCCAAAGGAATTTTGCAGCCGCCGGTTTGCCGCAACCGCAACTGATCATCGCGGCAGAGCAGGTGACGCGCAGCAAGCCCGACCCGGAAGGCTATGAGATGGCAGCGCGTCTGCTCGGCGCATCGGCAGACCGTGCCATCGTGTTCGAGGATGCAGAGGCGGGGCTGAAGGCAGGGCGTGCGGCCGGCGCACAGGTCGTCGGCGTTGGCCAGTTCAGGCAGCACGCAGCCCTCGCTGATCGCTGGGCGACGACGCTAGAGGGGATCAAGGTGGAGCGCCGGGACGGCCTGACACTGCAGTTCGATCGTTGAGGTTGGCGTCAAAAGGCTGGCAATTCAGACCAGGACGGCCTATTTGAGCGGCTTCCTCCAATACTGGTGAGCCTCATGTCCCAGCCCGATCTGGTTATTTTCGATTGCGATGGCGTGCTGATCGATTCCGAGATCATTGCCGCCCGCGTTGAGTCCGAGCTGATCACCGAGGCAGGCTTCGAGATTTCTGCCGAGGAACTGGCAGAGCTTTATGCCGGCCTCACATTCCAGGACATCATGCTGCGCATCGAGGAAGTGTCGCAGGTGCCATTCTCTGCCGCGTTGATCGACCGTTGCCAGAAGCTTGTGACCGAGCGGCTGCAACACGTGCCGATGATTGAAGGAGCAGCCCAGGCCGTGATGTCTGTCACCGCGCCACGCTGCATCTGCTCGAACTCGAGCGCGGAGCAACTGGATTTGACGCTTGGCGTCACCGGGTTGAAGCCGCTGTTTGGCGACAAGGTCTATTCGGCAAAGGCGGTCGGCAAGCCTAAGCCCGCGCCCGATGTCTATCTCTATGCCGCAAAGCAGTTCGGCGCTGACCCGCGCAACACCTTCGTCATCGAGGATTCCGTACACGGCGTGCATGGCGCGAAAGCAGCCGGCACGCGCGTGATCGGCTTCACCGGCGCCAGTCACACATATCCCGGCCATGCCGATGCGCTGACCGAAGCCGGCGCGGAGACCGTCATCAGCCGCTGGCGCGATTTTCCCGCAGTGCTGGCAGCACTGTCCGAGTGGGAAGACGCCTGAACCCTGCGCTTACTGCGCAGGGCCAGCGCCATCAAAGCCGACCTGGATCAACACGTTGCGGCGTGCAGGCACGGGGATGACAACGTTTGCATCCTTCACCAGGAATTGGGTTGCGCCTGGCTGGCCACTCAAGGTGACCTGGTCCTTGATCATCTGTGAGTAGAGAACCTCCTCACCCTGTGTCACCGCAATACGGATCGGCAAGGTCACACTGCCAGGCGCGCCGGCCGGGCCGGGCACAATCCGGCCAGCCACAGCGACGGAAATCGTCATCATGCCGTCAGCCCGCGAGCAGGCGCGCGTCGTCCGGGCAATCGATGCCTGGTAGGTCAGTTTCGTTGCATCGCCCTGGCCGCCGCGTGCATAGGCGGCGTGAGATTCGGTTCCCTGACGCACCTTGACGCCCGGGCAGTAAGCCTCAAGTTCGCTCTGCGAGATTCTCGGGCGCTGTTGCGACAGGTCTTCCTTGCTCAGCGTCTCGCCGGTTTCGCTGCCGCCGGACTGGCATGCGGCCAACCCTGTCAGCAACAGCGCAAAAATAGAAGTCCGGGCCAGACCGCTTGCATCAATCATCATCAACCATTGTCCTCATTGCCCCGGAAATCGGGCGTTCACATTGCTCGCGTGTCGCTCTATACCAATGCGCCGCCGAAATTGCGACGGCGCCGGAGCGATCCGGCACGCTAATCCCCGTCTCTCCGCAAATGGAGCCTCGAACACATGCGTTATGTGAGTACGCGCGGCGAAGCGCCCGATCTGGGTTTTGCCGATACCATGCTGGCCGGTCTTGCCCGTGACGGCGGGCTCTATGTGCCTTCGATCTGGCCGCATTTCAGCGCCTCGGAGATTCGTTCATTCCGCGGCCTCGACTATGCAGAGCTGGCGATCCGCCTCCTGACCCCGTTCGTGGGCAATGAAATCAAGCCGCGCGCCTTCGAGAAAATTGTTCGTGAGGCCTACGCGACCTTCCGCCATCCGGCAGTCTGCCCGCTGGTGCAGACGCGGCACAACGAGTTCATTCTCGAGCTTTTCCACGGTCCGACGCTCGCCTTCAAGGACGTTGCGATGCAATTGCTGGCGCGGCTGATGGACCATGTGCTCGCCGAGCGGGGAGAGCGCGCCACCATCGTCGGCGCAACGTCGGGTGACACCGGCGGGGCGGCAATCGAGGCGTTTGGCGGGCGCGAGCGCACCGACATTTTCATCATGTTCCCGAACGGACGTGTATCGCCGGTCCAGCAGCGGCAGATGACAACGTCGGGCCACAGCAACGTTCATGCCCTCGCGATTGATGGCACGTTTGACGATTGCCAGGGCCTGCTCAAGGATATGTTCAACAACCACCGCTTCCGCGACACGGTCGGGTTGTCGGGTGTCAATTCGATCAACTGGGCGCGCATCATGGCCCAGATCGTCTACTATTTCTCGGCCGCAGTTTCGCTGGGCGCGCCCGACAGGCCGGTCACGTTTACCGTGCCGACCGGCAATTTCGGCGATATTTTCGCAGGTTATGCAGCCAAATGCATGGGTCTTCCCATTGACCGGCTGATCATCGCAACAAACGAAAATGACATTCTGGCACGCGCCCTGGAAACCGGCGAGTACCGCATCGGCAAGGTTGTGGCGACCACCTCGCC
>CAYZQP010000051.1:0-17209 GCA_964480545.1 uncultured Mesorhizobium sp.
ATGCCAGCATAGAGGGCGGCCATGCGCACCTTGGCGCTATATGGCGACGCCGGAGCGTGGAGCAGTTTTGTCATGTTTCCTCCCAGTATAGGCGAAATGCTGCCACGGCTTATCGTACCGGAGGCATGCGCAGGCCAGCTGCGTTGCAGGCGCGGCGCTCGACCTCGTCACAGGTGCGGAACTCAAGTGACTTCGTGAAGCAGATGCGTACCTCGCGCATCAGCCTGCCTTCGCAGGTCACGGATACGCCGTCCTCCGGCATACCGGGATTGGCCTTCATGAAAGCCGATTCAACGACCGATGCCGCGATCTGCTGATCCTGTACAAGCCCTTGAAAACGCTGCGGAATGGTGATTTTCGCACGCGCCGCCCGGACCGTGTTGAAATAATCCTGCTGGGACAGGCCGGAGCATGTGCCGTGCATGCGCCACTGGTGACCGACCAGGCCAACCGAGGGCATGATGTCGAGCATGTTGCGCGCGAGGCGGTCGCTTACGCGGCGATCACTGGTCCGGCACTCGCGCGGGTATCCCCGCTCATATTGCGGCCAAAGCCCGTGCACGACGAAATCATAGGCCGCGCCCGACGCGCATTGCTGGCGGTTGGCGTTGCGCCCCTCCGCCTCGCAATAGCTGGGTGACCAGGACAGCGCGAGCACATAGAAATCGAAGTCACCTGCCCGGCGCTGTTGCGCCTGTGCCGGCAAGGCACACGCTGCAGCCAGACCTGCAGCCGTCGCGAATCGAAGCAAGCGTTTCATCAGCGCAGGATGCGGCAGCGGCCGTTGTAAACGTTCCAGCGGTCGTAACCCGAGACACAGAACTCGACATTGGCGCCGCGCACGAAATCCGCCTTGCCGATGTGCTTCTCGAACGAGGCAAAGCCCATGCCCTCTTCAATCAGGTACCAGATCTCGCGATGTGTCCCGTTTGAAAGGTCGACTGTCGCCCCGCAATAGCGGCGGGCGATCGGCCATTTCTTGCTCTCGTCCTTGTAGCGATGCTGATGGATGCGGCGGAACTGTACGATTTCGACGTCCGGCAGGTGCGGAACGTTGATAACCTGATGGCGGAAGCGCTCGGTGATCTTTTTGGTGATGCGCGGATCGCCACATGGCCCATTGCCGTCGGGGATTTCCTCGTAGAGCGCGTCGGCAGCCTGCGCGACGCCAATCGAGGCGGCGGGGGCCGATCCGGCCATCATGCCCGCAAGCAGCAGGCGAAACAGTGTGCGCATCTTCTCAACCCATGGACGAATTCATTGAACTGGCAGCGGCACATTGGGCAAGCGGCCGGGCCGGGTCAAGCATCAGATGGCGGTCGAGCCAGCCAAACCACATCTGATCGTGCACCGTCATCCTGCTGCAACAGGTTGGCCAGCGCAGGCAAAAGCAGGTTCATCTCCTGCTCCAGCACAAATGGCGGGTTGACGATGATCATGCCTGTGCCATCGAGGCGCGGCTCGCTGCCGGGTTTGCGAACCGTCAGCCGCAGGTCGAGCACCCTGGCGATTCCACTCGTCGCCATATTCTCGCGAAACTGCGCAACAGCAGCGCGATCCTTGATCGGATACCACAGCGCCTGAAGTCCTCCAGGCCAGCGCCCGTAGGCCTTCACCGCACCATCGACCAGCCGATCAAACTCGCCTTCGCGCTCAAACGGCGGATCAACCAGAATGAGCCCGCGCTTCTCCTTTGGCGGGACATGCGCGCCCATCGTCAGCCAGCCGTCCAGTTCGGTCACGCGCACCTGAAAGTCGCCTGCGAACAGCTCCTTCAGCGCGATAGCATCCTGCGGATGCAGCTCAATCGCCGAGAGCCGATCCTGTTTGCGCAGGAGATGGCGCACGATCCATGGCGATCCCGGGTAGAGCGTTGCGCCCTGCTCGCGCGCCGCGCGCACTGTTTCCAGGTACGGTTCGAGCAGCCCGGCAGCAGCCGGTGGCAGTTTCGCATCCAGCACGCGACCGATGCCGCCCTGCCATTCTCCGGTGCGCGCCGACTGGTCGCCAGCAAGATCATACATGCCGACCCCGGCATGCGTGTCGATCACGCGAAACGGCTTCTCCTTGCGCTTGAGGTACTCAACGATACGCGCCAGCACGGTATGCTTGACCACATCGGCGAAGTTGCCGGCATGGAAGGAATGTCGGTAGTTCACCTGTCGCCGCCCCTGCCCCACTGCGTTGGCGGCGGTTCGGCCTGCCGGCGATCGCGGCTTCGACGTCGCAAGCGCGAGGCGACCACCAGGCCGATGACACCGATGGCGATCAGCGAGAAGCCGGCGGGCTGGGCGCGGGGATCGGTAATTGCCGTGCCCGAGCGCAGGACGAGCTCTACCTTGCTGAAGTTGATCCCCTCGGCATCGCCCTGACCAACCGTGAAGCGATAGGTTCCAGCCTCGGTGGGCGTGATAACACCCGCATCCGCGCGATATGTCTGGGCCTGCATCTGCGGGCTCTGGGTGCGTGGCTTCGATTCGCCAAAGCTCATCGTGTCGGCCAGCACAGTGCGCGAACCAATGTCGGCTGTCAGCGTCAATACTGTCGCGTCGCGCGAGAAGTCGACCGGGGTGACCGTCGTCAGGTCAACGAGCACACGGACGGGTGCCTGCGATGGCGACAGAGCGGCCTCAACCTGGCGGAAGCCGGTGTCCCGCTCGTAAACGGACCACACACCGATCTCCTCACCGGAGAAGTGGTTATTGTACCACGGATAGAGGCCGGCCAGTGCGACGCCCGCCAGAATGACCAGAAGAAACACAAAACGCATCTGCTTTAGCCTTTCTGAACCCAGCGGCGGTCTTCGGTCTGCTGCCAGTAGGTAACGGCATGGCCAGCCTCCCTGATGCTGCGCCACTGACTGCGCGCCGCCTCCAGCTGCTGCTCGTCGTGGCCGTCAAACAGGATCACTCCGCGCTCGTAAGGCGACAGATCAGGCGGCTCGGCACCTCCGACGACGAATCGTATCTGCGCGCTGTTGTCATTGTCGAGCCCGGTTGTCAGCAGCACCGGCTGCGCAGCAGCATCACCTTCGCTATCGATGCCATGCGCCAGAAACGAGTCATCGCGATAGGTCCAGAGCGAGGCATCGAGCGCGTTACGCCGCGCCTCGTCTGCGGTCTGGACAACAGCCCGCCACCCCCTCGCAACGCTGCGTTCCAGCAAGGACGGCAGCGCTTCCTCCAGCGAGGAGACGGTCAGGTGATAGAAAAGAACCTCGGCCATGGCCTATTCGCAATGGTCCCGCACGAAACGGTCGAGCAACCTTACGCCAAATCCGGTTCCCCACGACGTGTTGATCTCGGAATTCGGTGCAGCCATGGCGGTGCCGGCAATGTCGAGATGCGCCCACGGCGTTGACTTCACGAATCGCTGCAAGAACTGCGCTTCGGTGACCGCCCCGCCATAGCGCCCGCCGACATTCTTGATGTCGGCATAGCGCGAGACGATGAGCTTGTCGTAATCCTCACCCAGCGGCATGCGCCACAGGCGTTCATTCGTGTCGAGGCCGGCTTTGGTCAGGTTGGCTGCCAAAGCGTCATCATTGCTGAACAGACCGGCATGGAACTGGCCGAGCGACACCATGATCGCACCGGTCAGAGTTGCCAGGTCAATCATCAGCCGGGGCTCGTACTTCTGCTGCGCGTAAGTCAGCACATCGGCCAGGACCAGTCGGCCCTCGGCGTCGGTGTTGAGCACCTCGATCGTCAGGCCGGACATCGACTTCACGATATCGCCGGGGCGCTGGGCATTGCCATCGACCATGTTTTCCACAAGTCCGATCAGGCCAACCACATTGGCTTTGGCCTTGCGTCCGGCCAGCGCCATCATCGCGCCGGTCACCGCGGCTGCACCGCCCATGTCACCCTTCATGTCCTCCATGCCACCGGCGGACTTGATCGAATTGCCGCCCGTATCGAAGACGACACCCTTGCCGATCAGTGCTACCGGCTTTTCGGCCTTTTTCCCGCCTTCCCAACTCATGACGACAAGGCGCGGTGGCCGCACAGACCCCTGGGCGACACCCAGGAGCGATCCCATGCCGAGCTTCTTCATCTCCTTCTCGGTCAGGATGTCGACCTTGACCCCAAGCTTTTCCAGCGTCTTCGCGGTAGCAGCGAACTCGACCGGTCCAAGCGTATTGGCCGGCTCGTTCACCAGATCGCGGGCGAGAAATACGCCGTCTACTGACGGCTGGATCTGCCCCCATGCCTTCCGGGCAGCGGCTGGATCGGCGCACAGAATGGTGACGCGCACCGTCTTCGGACGCTTTTCATCCTTCTCGTCGCGCCTGGTCTTGTACTTGTCGAAACTGTAGCTGCGCAGCGCCATGCCTGCCGCAAAGCTGGCGGCGGCCTGCGCGCCTGCGCCCTCGATCTCCAGAATCACCGAGGCTTCTGCCGCATTGCGCAGGTTCGCTGCGGCGACGCCGCCAAGCTTCATCCAGTCACTGGCAGAACGGTCTGCCGACTTGCCTGCACCAATCGCGCAGATGCGCTCGGCCGGCGATCCTGTGGGTGCCAGAATTTCTGCCACAGATCCTGACGAGCCGTTGAAATCGACGGCAGGGAAGGCCCGTGCCAACGCATCGTCAAGCTCCGGTGATTTGAGGACAGACGGCGCGGAAAGCGCGTCCGTGACCGGAAAGATCAACAATCTGGCATTCGGGGCAGCGATTTTGGAGAAGCTGATCTGGAGTTGGCTGGGCATGGCGTCCTGGAGAATTCGACAGAATGTTTCGCGATTCAGCCGTAAGCCAAATGCGGTAATATTTTCGTAACCACGTTGGTTGGCCTTTTATTAGCCAATCATTCGAAGTATCGCCACCGTGACAAGCCAAGAAACTTTGCCCCGTTCGCGCCAGCGGGTTGTGCGGGGTGTGACGGCAGGGTAATTTCAGTCAGCCGCAAACCGGCCAAGCCTACACGAAGCCAAGGACTATCCCGTTCCCCGATGAAAGTCATCGAACGCTACATTTTTGGCCGGGTGTCGTCGGTTTTTCTGGCTGCACTGGCGTGGTCTCTTGCGATTGTCTGGACGACCCAGGTTCTGGCAAAGATCGATATCGTCACGGATAGCGGCCAGACAGCACTCACATTCTTCGAAATCGCTACTCTCGTCCTGCCCACCGTTATTCCGCTGGTTATCCCCTTTGCGCTCGTGGTGGGCGTAACGCAGACGCTTGCGACCATGAACACCGACTCAGAGCTTGCAGTCATCAGTGCATCCGGCGCATCCAGGATGACGGTGATCAAGCCGATCATGTTGCTTGCGGTGCTGGCCAGTGTCGCGTCGTTTCTGGTCGACAATATCGTGGAGCCGCTGGCGCGTGTGCGGAACCGTGAGCTTATCGCGGAATCCCGCGGCGACCTGATCTCGCTGATTATCCAGGAAGGTACCTTCCGGAAGGTCGACGACGGCCTTTTCGTGCAGGTCGGAAAACGTCTGGCCGACGGCAACCTAGGCGAGATTTTCGTCGCGGATTCGCGCGAAAAAGACGTCGACATGACCTATTACGCAAAAACCGGGGCCGTCACGAAAATCAATGGAAACAATCAGTTGCTGATGTTTGATGGGGTTGTGAACCGCAAGGAGGTCGGCAAGGATGTTTCACTGATCCGGTTTGCTTCCTACGCATTCGACCTCGGCGGGTTCCAGAACGCGAACAAGGAAATCCTGCTGCTGCCCAAAGACAGATCTTTGTTCTACCTGATGAACCCCGATCCAAACGACAGGATTTTTCAGGAATTTCCCCAAGGCTATCGCGCTGAAATGCACCGACGGCTGACGGAATGGGCATTCCCGCTTGTCTTTGCGCTGATCGCACTTGCTGTAGCTGGTGATGCCAAATCGCACAGGCAGACCAACATCCACCCGATGGTGACGGCCGGAGCGATCGCGCTGTTCTGGTGGTGGATTTGCTATTTTGTCGCCGACCAGGCCGAAAAGACGCCAGGCCTTATCTATGCGATGTATGGAGTGCCCTTGCTGTCCATGACGCTTTCAACCTGGATCATCGCGACGAACCGATCCGTGGATGCCCCCATCAGCGCCGTCGAGTGGGTCGGTGGGCGGGTGAAACGCCTGGCGAGCCCTATACTCAAGCGCCTGCCCTTCCGGACTTCCGAGAGCGGGGCAAGCTGATATGGGCTGGACCCTCCACCGCTATTTCCTTCGACGCTATGCGATCACCACGGGATGGTTCTTTCTCGGACTGTTCCTGCTGATCTTTCTGATCGACTTCACCGAATTCACCAGCCGTGTCGCCGGCCTGTCGGGCTATACTGTCCCGATTGGCCTCGGGATGTCTGCCCTGCGCGTGCCGATGGTCGTGCTGCAGACGATACCGTTTGTTGCCCTGTTCTCGGCCATGGCGCTGCTGATTACCCTCAATCGCAAATACGAACTGGTCATTGCCCGCTCCGCCGGCATTTCGGCGTGGCAATTCCTGCTGCCGCTGTGCATTGGTGCCTTCGTCTTTGGCATTCTGGCAGTGGCGATCATCAATCCGATCGCAGCGCTCGGTTTTTCGCGGGCCGAGGTGCTTGAGGCCGAACTGCGGTCTGGCAAATCAAACGCCATTACAACCACCGTCACACCATGGCTGCGCCAGAAAACCGGCGAAGGGGATACGATCATCGGTGCGCGCGCTGTTCTCGACCAGGGCACCAACCTGGTGGATGCTGTCTTCCTCCACCTGGACGCGGCCGGAAACATGATCGAGCGCGATGATGCCAGGCGCGCGGTGCTGCGGGAGGGGTTCTGGGAACTCACCGACGTCCGCCGCTTTCGCGAAGGCGAGTTGATCCGCTCCATTCCCGATGTCCGGATCCCTACGAACCTTCGGCCGGAACTTGTTCAGGAACGCCTCGCACGCCCTGAAACCATTCCGTTTTACGAGCTTCCGGCAAAGATCGCCTCGGCCCAGGCCTTTGGCTTGCGCGCCGACGCGTTTTCCATGCAATTCCATTCACTTGTGGCCCTACCCTTCCTGCTCGTCGCAATGACGTTGATTGCTGCAACAGTCTCGCTAAGATTTGCACGGCTCGGGCAATCGTCAGTGATGATTCTGGGTGGCATCACAGCGGGCTTTCTGCTTTATGTCGTTTCGGTGCTGGTTCGCGCATTCGGCAATGCGGGTCTGGTGTCGCCCGTGATTGCTGCCTGGATACCGGTTGTCATTGCGAGTTTTTTCGGAATTACGTTTCTGCTCTATAAGGAAGACGGCTAGTTTGAGGGGAATGAGGGCAAACTCGGTCGGCAAGGGGGGATTGCAGCGCCTGTTGCGTGCAACAGCTCTCGGCTGCGTGTTTGCGCTTGGCGTTACGGTCGCCCAGGCCCAGGACCTGGGGAATCTGGTTTCCGATATCCCCGAAGGCTCGAAGATGCTGCTGGAGGCGGATCTGCTGGTCTATGACCAGCAGCGCGATGTTGTTACGGCCTCGGGACAGGTTCGAATTGAATATGGTGGCAACAGGCTTGTTGCCGAGCGGGTGATCTACGACCGCAAGACGGGCCGACTGAGAGCGCTGGGCGACGTTGAACTCGTTCAGGGCGATGGCACCAAGTTTTACACCCAGGAAGTCGACGTAACAGACGATTTCGGTGACGGTTTCGCCAACCAGTTGCGCGCCGAGACCGTGGACAAGACCTATTTCGCGGCTGAAAGTGCTGACCGCAAGGGCGGCAAGGTCACCACATTCTACAACGGCGTCTACACCGCCTGCGCCCCGTGCGAGGAAAAGCCAAACAAAGCCCCGATCTGGCGCGTGAAATCACGCAAGACAATCTGGGATGGCCCATCGCGGATGATACGTTTCGAGGGCGCAAGTTTCGAGATGTTCGGGATGCCGCTGGCATACTTCCCGGCTTTCGAGGTTCCTGACCCGACAGTGAAGCGCAAGAGCGGCTTCCTGTTCCCCGGCATCAGCTACAACACAAATCTCGGCGTCGGGGTTCATATCCCCTACTACTTCGCGCTTGCCCCGACCTACGACCTGACTGTCACAAGCCACCTGTACCATCAGCAGGGCTTTGTGCCTGAAGCCGAGTTCCGCCAGCGCTTCAACAACGGGCAGTACACAGTCAAGGCAGCGGGCGTCTATCAGCTCGACCCGACAGTTTTCGAGCCCTACAGCGTGGATTATTCGCGCAGTAACTTTGCACCGGCAGACAATCTGAACCGGCTGCGTGGCATGGTTGGAACCAACGGCCGGTTCGAGATCAATCCGCGCTGGGCATTCGGCTGGAACTTCATGCTCCAGTCCGACAAGAATTTTTCCAGCCGGTACCGGATCGCCGGCTTCGACAACTATGTGTTTCGCAACGAGACGTACCTGACGGGTATGGGCGACCGGAACTACTTCGACCTTCGCTTCATGAAGTTCCGGGTTCAGGAGAATGTCCGCGACGATTACCCGTCATTGGCCAACGACCGTTCGCGTGATTCCAAGCAGCCCTGGGTTTTGCCAAGTGTCGACTACAGTCGCATCAACGAGGAGCCGGTGGCTGGCGGTGAGTTGAGAGTGAACTTCAACTCCAGGGTTATTCACCGCACCGAGCTTGACCGGGACCCTGTCAACACGGCTTTGCCGGTTTCCCGGATTGGTGGCGTCGAGGGTACTGACGGACGCATAACGACTGAAGCGGAATGGCGTCGGACAATGATTGCGCCGGGCGGACTGGCAGTTACGCCGATCCTTCATGTGCAGGGTGAAGCCCGTATGGCGGACCTGAACCTGACAACCCAAAGCGCAATTCACAGCATGTCGGCCAACTATCCTGGGGGGCCGGTTGCCGCAGATGTCCGCTCGGAGTGGTTCCGTTACATGGCAACGGCAGGTCTGGACATCCGCTGGCCGGTGCTGTTCTCGAGCACCAGCTCGACCCATATTCTGGAGCCTGTGGCGCAGGTGTTTGCGCGTCCCGACGAGCAGGCAGTCGGCGGGCTCGGACTCTCGAATGAAGACGCGCAGAGCTTCGTATTCGACGCCACGACGCTGTTCGAGCGTGACAAGTTTTCCGGCTATGACCGTATGGAAGGCGGGACCCGCGCCAATCTCGGCGTCCGGTATTCCGGCACGTACGCCAGTGGCTGGACAACCAACGCTCTGATTGGCCAGTCGCATCATATCGCCGGCGAGAACTCGTTCGCTTCGCCTGACCTCGTTCATGCGGGAATGGAATCGGGTCTCGAAAAGGATCGATCCGACTATGTCGCAATGGCCGGCTTCACATCTCCCTATGGAGTTTCCGCGTCGGTCAGCGGGCGGTTTGACGAGCAGACCTTTGACCCGGCCCGCCTCGAGGCGCGCGCTGCCTATATCAGCCAGCTCTACACGGTGACGGCCAAGTACGCGTTCATTGGTGCCCAGCCAAACTATGGGCAAGCCGACGACCGCCATGATGTCACCGTTGGCGGCAGAATGAAGTTCGCCCAGTACTGGCAGGTTTTCGGCTCGGGAACCTACGACCTCGAACAGAAGTTTGTCGCGGCGAACTCATTCGGCTTCGGCTACTCGGATGAGTGCTTCACATTCGCGTTGACCTATTCCCAGTCTCGCGCCTCCAATACGAGCGAGGCGTCGGAGAGCATCGGCTTCCAGCTGTCTTTCCGCACTCTGGGTGATTTCGGGAATACAACCGCCGGCTTCAATTGATCGAGGCCGATGCCGGATCGAACATGCTTTTGCCGCATAAACCTGGTAGGCGGCACGATTACTCGATGAACGGGGGCTCTGTGGAGCCAGCTTTGAGATGAAGTCATTTGTAGCGCCAGCAATCGCCGCCTTGCTCGTTGCCTCTCCTGTGGCCCTTTTGCCGACAGCGGCTCATGCCGCCCAGATCCGGTATGTGGTCAACGGTGACGCGGTGACGACGATCGACATCCAGCGCCGCGTGGCATTTCTGAAGCTGCAGCGCGCCAAGGGCGACCTCAACAAGCAGGCCGGCGATCAGATGGTCGAGCAGACTCTGAAACTTGCGGAGATGAAACGGCTGAATATCCGGGTCACCGACAAGCAGGTTGACGAGGCCTACGCGCGCTTTGCATCCTCCAACAAGCTTCAACTCGCGCAGCTGGATATGATCATGTCGCAGTCCGGCGTGACCAAGCAGCACTTCAAGCAGTTTATCCGCTCGCAGATGGGCTGGGGTCAGGTTGTGGGTGCAAAAATGCGCGGCGCAGACCGGCCGGCCGGCAAGCGGGTAACCGAGCAGGAAGCAGTGCGCCAGATGTTCCAGAAGGAAGGCAAGAAGGCCACCGCGACCGAGTACATGCTGCAACAGGTGATCTTTGTTGTTCCCCAGAAGGAGCGCGGAAAGATTGGTGCACGCAAGCGCGAGGCGGAGGCGATGCGGGCGCGCTTCAATGGCTGCGATGCCTCGCGTCAACTGGCCAGGGGCCTGGTCGACGTAACTGTGCGTGACCTCGGGCGCAGGCTGGCACCAGAACTGCCGCCTGACTGGGCCGACGCGATCAAGGCGACCAATATCGGTCGCGCCACCCCTGTGCGCGAGACCGAACGCGGGGTCGAGTTCATCGGCATCTGCAGCTCGCGCGAGGTACGTGACGACCGGGTCTCGCAGGTTTTGCTCCAGACCGAAGATATTACTGGGAAGTCGGGCGACGAGATGTCCAAGAAGTATCTCGACGAAATGCTCAAGAACGCAAAGATTGATCGCCGCTAACATCTCACATGCCGTCAGTAGCGAATGACACCGGGCAGGTTCTCGCGCTGACCTGCGGCGACCCTGCCGGAGTAGGTCCAGATATCGCAATTGCTGCCTGGCTGCGCAGGCATCAGGCGAAAGTCCCTGCCTTCTATTTGATCTGCGACCCCGAACTGATCCGTAGCCGAAGCAAACGGCTCGGGATCGATGTTCCTGTGCGGGCTGTCCAGCATGGCGAGGTTTCTGCTGTCTTCAACGATGCACTGCCCGTTGTCCCACTGCAGGTATCCCAGCCGGATCAACCCGGACGCCCTGAAGTCGCACATGCGCGAGGGGTGATCGAGTCAATCGACCGGGCTGTGGCTGACGTACAGGAAGGCAGGGCTGCTGCCGTCGTCACCAACCCGATCGCCAAGAAGACGCTCTACGATGCGGGCTTTGCCTTTCCCGGACACACCGAATACCTGGCACATCTGGCCAGCGTCAGCCTCCCGGTCATGATGTTGGCCGGCCCCTCGCTTCGAACCGTGCCAGTGACGATCCACGTACCGCTGTCAGACGTACCTGCCCTTCTGACGATTGATCTCATCGTCCGGACGGTGGAGGTGACGGCGCGTGATCTCAAGCGCCGCCTCGGTTTGAAGTCACCTCGCATTGCGGTGGCGGGCCTTAACCCGCATGCCGGAGAGGGTGGCTCGATTGGTACCGAAGACGAGACCGTCGTGCGGCCTGCTGTCGAGGCCTTGCGCGCCGTGGGCCTCGATGTTTCGGGCCCCCTCCCCGCCGATACGATGTTTCACCCGGCGGCGCGCAAACGCTACGATGTGGCGATCTGCATGTACCACGATCAGGCGCTGATTCCTGCCAAGACACTCGCCTTTGACAAGGCGGTCAATGTTACGCTCGGCCTGCCGTTCGTGCGCACATCGCCCGATCACGGCACCGCATTCGACATTGCCGGGACAGGCGCGGCGCGGCCAGACAGCCTGATCGCCGCACTCAGACTGGCCTCACGCATGAGCCGACGCAGATGAGCCTCGACGGATTGCCACCGCTGCGTGAAGTCATCGAGCGTCACGGCCTCGCTGCAAAGAAGTCGCTCGGCCAGAACTTCCTGCTCGACCTGAACCTTACTTCCAAGGTCGCGCGGACGGCCGGAGACCTGAGCGAGGCGACAATTGTCGAGATCGGCCCGGGCCCGGGCGGTCTGACCCGGGCATTGCTGCTCAACGGAGCGAGGAAGGTCATCGCCATCGAGCGCGACGAACGCTGCAGGCCGGCTCTCGATGAAATCGCTGCACACTATCCCGGCCGGCTCGAGGTGCATTTCGGCGATGCGCTGAAAACGGATATCGCCGCACTTGCCGAAGGGCAGCCGACAAAGGTGGTGGCAAACCTGCCGTACAATGTCGGCACAGAGTTGCTGGTGCGCTGGCTGACGCCGGATACCTGGCCACCCTTCTATCAGTCGCTCACGCTCATGTTCCAGAAGGAAGTAGCGCAGCGCATCGTCGCCATGCCCGGATCAGACGCCTATGGCCGCCTCGGCGTCCTCGCTGGCTGGCGGTCGCAGTCAAGGATCGCGTTTGATATTCCGCCGCAGGCCTTCTCGCCGCCGCCCAAGGTGACGTCATCCGTGGTGCATATCATTCCGCGTGCAGAGCCCTTGCCCGCCGACGGCCGCAAGCTTGCGCGTGTCACCGAGGCTGCCTTCGGGCAACGCCGCAAAATGCTGCGCCAGAGTCTGAAATCTCTCGGCGCAGAGCGCTTGCTTGAGGCGACCGGCATCGACGGCACCCGACGCGCGGAAACGCTGTCAGTCGCTGAATTTGTCGCGCTTGCCAACGCTATTTGACGTCTTCTTCCAACAGCCCGTTCACGAACTGAAACAGGCCAGGCCGACGGCTGCGGCGCAACCGCTCGGCAACCACGATAGAACGAACCTCAGCATAGGCGCGGTCCAGATCCTCGTTGATCACGATGTAGTCGTACTCGCGCCAGTGCTCGACCTCGACCCTGGCGTTATCAAGGCGGCGCGCAATATCGGACTCGGTGTTTTCGGCACGGCGCTTCAGCCGCTCCTTCAACTCGCGCATTGAAGGGGGCAGGATGAATACTGACACCACATCAGCCGGAATCGCCTCGCGCAGCTGGTTTGCGCCCTGCCAATCGATGTCGAACAACATGTCGTTGCCCCTCGACATGGCAAGTTCAACCGGCTCACGCGGTGTCGCATAGAAGTTGCCATGTACCTCCGCCCATTCAAGCAACTGCCCGGCCTCGCGCAGCCGCTCGAAATCACGTTGGGAGGCGAAGTGGTAGTGAACGCCATCAATTTCGCTGGGCCTGCGGGGTCGGGTGGTAACGCTTACGGACAAGGTGAGCGTCAGCTCGCGGTCCTCGAGCAAATTGCGCGCGATGGTCGACTTCCCGGCCCCGGACGGCGAGGACAGGACCAGCATCAGGCCGCGCCGTGAGATGGTTTGCGGAGCCCTGGCTTCCGGCATGCACTACTCCAGATTCTGGACCTGTTCGCGGAACTGGTCGACTATTGCCTTGAGGTCGAGGCCAATGGCGGTAATCGCCGCAGCATTGGCCTTCGAGCACAGTGTATTCGATTCGCGATTAAATTCCTGCGCCAGGAAATCGAGCCGGCGTCCTGCCGGGGTGCCGTTTGCCAGGAGTTGGCGTGCCGAAACAACGTGCGTCTTGAGGCGGTCAATTTCCTCGCGGATATCGGCCTTTGCCGCCAGCAGTGACGCCTCGAGATAGAGCCGCTGGTCGTCAAGAACGCCGCCCGACGCATCAAGAAGCATCCGGACCTGATCCGCCAGTTTCTGCCGTATTGCGGCCGGTTCACGCGATGGGTCTGCCTCGGCGCGGGCAGTCAAACCTGAGATGGCGTCAATATGTGCTTCGAGCAGGACTTTGAGTGCCGCCCCCTCAGCCTGTCGCGCTGCCTCCAGTTCCGTCAGGGCCAAGGCAAGAAGCCCTATCGCAGCGGCGTCAAAAGCCGCCTTGTCCTCTTCGCTCTCGACAAGCTCAGGCATTTCGAGGACGCCCTTCAACCCGAGTAGCCCGTCTGCTGACGCTGCGGACGCACCAAACTCGCTCTGAAGCCGCTGGGCCAGCGCCGCCACCTCGCGCAGGAATGTGTCGTTAACGATCAGCTGGACCTGCTGTGCGCCCGGCCGGGCGACAGTCAGGGTCGCCTGGAAGTTCCCTCTGGCGAAGCGCTTCTGGACTTCGGCGCGAGCCTGTTGTTCAAGGCGCTCGTAGCCGGGCGGAAGCCTCAGCCTCAACTCAACGGACTTGCCGTTGACCGACTTCACCTCCCAAGCAAGCGCTGCCCCGGCATGCTCACCCTGGGTCCGGGCAAAGCCTGTCATGCTTTGCAGCCTGGCGCCAGCTTCCTCCGGTCTTCTCCCGACCCCGTCCCTGCCGCCTGTCATATCACTCCTGGGGTTTGGGATCTGCAGCCGGTGTTTCGCCGCTCTGCCTGGCCCGCTCTACAGCCCGCCATTTCGCAACGTTACGATTGTGCTCCTGCAGTGTCTCGGCGAAGACATGGCCGCCGGTCCCGTCCGCAACAAAGAACAGGTCCTTTGTGTCCAGTGGATTGGCGACGGCTTCCAGCGCTGCACGGCCGGGATTGGCAATCGGCCCGGGCGGCAAACCGTTGATCGTGTATGTGTTGTAAGGCGTCGGTTTCTGGATGTCAGACTGATAGATCGGGCGGTCTGCCGGGCGACCCTTTCCGCCAAAAAGTCCATACAGGATCGTGGGATCCGACTGAAGTCTCATACCCTGATTCAGGCGATTGACGAAGACCGACGCGACGTGCGGCCGTTCTGCAGCCACGCCGGTCTCTTTCTCGACGATTGATGCCAGGGTGACAAATTCATTCACGTCAGCAACCGGCAGGTTAGGCGCACGTTTCGCCCAGACCTCCTCGATAAGCGCCTTCTGGTCGGCAAGCATCTTGTCGATGATTGCCTTGCGCTCTGTGCCCCGGGTGAAGCGCTGCGTGTCGGCAGCCAGACTGCCTTCCGGCGGCATTTCGGCAGGCATATCGCCGGTCAGTGCCTCGGCAGCCGCTATGCGGTCCCATGCCTGCTGGACAGTCAGACCTTCAGGGATCGTGAGCGAGTACATAATGGACTTGCCACTCTGCAATATGCTCATGATCTGGCGCATGCTGGCGCCGGCGGGGATTTCGTACTCGCCGACCTTCGGCACCACGCCGCCGCCATTCGTCTGCACACCCAGCCGGAAAACGCGGTCGTCTGAAACGAGGTTCTGCGCCTCGAGTTGACGGGCAATCAATGCCCACCCGGCGCCGTCATTGACCATAAAGGTCTTGGCCTCTTTCGTCGGGCCAACAGCGTCGAACTGGCGCTTGCCAAGCCAGACCGCGGCGGCTGCACCGATGGCTGCTACAACGGCCAGCGACATCAGGAAGTTCATGAACACGACGAACTGACTGCGTGAGGCGCGGGAGCGGCGTGAGGCGCGCACTGTGGTCTGGGCCGGTTCGGCGGCAGCGGGCGCCGGCTTTACAGGCGCGCTGCTTGCCACGCCCCCAGGTGGCGTTGCTCTGCGGCCAAACTCCGGCGCGTTATCTGAGGTCATGCTCATTTGCTTCCGTAATCGAACTGAACCCTAACAGAGCGTTCAAATCGGGCTTAAATCGGATCGGCCTCAGCCGCTGTACCGCTGGAAAACCAGTGATGCATTGGTGCCGCCAAACCCGAAGGAATTGGAGAGTGCGACATCGACCTGACGCTGACGTGCCTTGTGCGGTACGAGGTCAATCGCCGTTACGCGTTCAGGGTTGTCGAGGTTGATCGTTGGCGGGACGATGTTGTCACGAATCGCCAGGATAGAGAAAATCGCTTCAGCTGCACCGGCAGCGCCCAAAAGATGACCGATGCAGGACTTGGTCGAGGACATGGAAATCTTCGACGCGGCGTTGCCGACGAGGCGCTCGACCGCAACAAGCTCGATAGTGTCAGCCATGGTCGAGGTGCCATGGGCGTTGATGTAGTCAATGTCAGCGGGCGAGAGGTTCGCGCGCTTCAGCGCAGCCGTCATACAACGAAATGCGCCATCGCCGTCTTCCGAGGGAGCGGTGATGTGGTACGCGTCGCCTGACATGCCGTAGCCGACGACCTCGGCATAAATCTTCGCACCGCGCGCCTTCGCATGCTCGAGTTCCTCAAGCACAACGACACCGGCGCCCTCCCCCATCACGAAACCATCGCGGTCGCGATCATAGGGGCGTGAAGCCTTGGTGGGTTCATCATTGCGGTCGGTGGAAAGCGCCTTGCAGGCGGCAAAGCCGGCCAATGACAGGCGCGTGATCGGTGATTCCGCACCGCCGGCCACCATGACATCTGCATCGCCCAGCATGATCAGCCGGGAAGCATCGCCAATGGCGTGCGCGCCGGTCGAGCATGCGGTGACCACCGCATGGTTCGGGCCTTTCAGCCCGTGACGAATCGACACCTGGCCGGAGACCAGATTGATGATGTTGCCGGGGATGAAGAACGGCGTGATGCGGCGTGGGCCTTTTTCCTGAAGGATCAACGCCTGTTCGGCGATGCCCTCAATGCCGCCAATGCCGGAGCCGATCATCACGCCGGTGGCGCAACGCTCGTCTTCGGTCTTTGGCTCCCAGCCGGAATCCCGGATTGCCTCATCGGCGGCGGCAATCCCGTACAGGATGAAGTCGCCGATCTTGCGCAGTTCCTTGGGTTCAAGGACCGCTTCGGGATTGAAAGTGTTATTGGAACCATCCCCGCGCGGGATGGAATGCGCGATCTTGCAGGCGAGGTCATCGGCCTCAAACTGCGTGACGCGGCTGGCGGCGCTTTTGCCCGCCAGCAATTCTTTCCAGCCATGCCCGGCACCTACGCCATAAGGCGAAAGCAAGCCGATTCCGGTAACAACTACTCGCCTCATGTTGTCCTAACCGAGCAAGACCAAGGAGCGATCAGGCTGCGGCCTTGTCGATGAATTTCACCGCGTCACCGACGGTGAGAATGGTCTCGGCAGCGTCGTCAGGAATCTCCACGCCGAACTCTTCCTCGAAGGCCATTACGAGCTCGACGGTGTCGAGGCTGTCCGCGCCCAGATCATCGATGAAGCTTGCAGCTTCCGTGACCTTGTCACCATCGACGCCGAGGTGCTCGATCACGATCTTCTTAACGCGGTCGGCGGTATCGCTCATGTGGGCAATCCTTATTCCAGTTCAGTTGTTGTCATTCGTTAGCGATCCAGCGACCGCTAATCAAGCGCTAAACATTTAGGCCGTGGGAGCCGCCTTTTGTGGCTCCCTGCTGCACCTGCCGGGCCGGATTACACGAAAATTACGCGCTGTAAAAGGCCGTGAGTGAATTCGCACAGGCAGTGAACCTTTACAAAGGGTTAAGGCATCAACCCCGCGTGCAACACCCTCGGGAGTCGCCGTCGAGTCGTTGTACTGTGCCTCAAATCATCGCCATGCCGCCGTTTACATGGATCGTCTGGCCGGTGA